>NZ_JACMOO010000117.1 GCF_014377975.1 Ferruginibacter sp. | reverse complement strand
GTATAATAATCAATTAGTTATAAAATTATTTTAGAAGCCGGTTTCCTGACTACGGACTACTTTTCCAAAAAGGAGAGAGAAATAAAAAATATACCGACGTCACTGTAAGAATATTTCTACAAATTTTTGCCGGCGCATCTTCCTGAGAAACAAAAATGTCTGGACTTTTATATTATTACCATAAAAATGTTACCCATTGAAGATGTTTTAAATAATAAAACTTAAAAAATATAGCCTCAGTAAAACACCTTATAATTAGCAATTACTTAAATTCATTTGAAGCATGCAATTGTGTAAATGAGATTTGGTAAATGATTTCTCTTAAATTGTGTTAAATAATAGTCATGAAAATAAGCTACGTTAAGCCCTTTCTATTTTTTACAGGGATTTTAATAATCCAATTTTGTACTGCTCAAAAAAAAACGTTGAGTATTGATGCATTAAAAAACAATGCCATGGCCGAGATCCAACTGAAGTATGAAGAGTACAAACAAACGGCCTTTCAGATATGGAACTTTGCAGAGGTTGGTTACAAGGAAGAAAAAAGTACGGCTCTATTACAGCAAACCTTGGGTGATAACGGCTTTACCGTACAAAAAGGAGTTGCCGGTATACCCACCGCATTTGTTGCAACCTATGGAAGCGGTAAACCTATAATTGCTATTTTAGCTGAGTTTGATGCTTTACCGGGCTTATCGCAGGAAGCAGTTCCTGAGAAAAAAAGTATTGCAAATAAAGCAGCCGGCCATGCCTGTGGACATCATTTATTTGGTACTGCTTCTGTGGCGGCTGGCATTGAAATTAAAAAATTGATAGAGCAAAAGAAGATAAGCGGCACCATCCGTGTGTACGGATGCCCGGCAGAAGAAGGCGGTTCAGGTAAGGTATTTATGGTAAGGGCTGGTTTGTTTAATGATGTGGATGTAGCCATCCACTGGCATCCGGGAGATAATAACAGCGTTACCTTAATGAGTGCTTTGGCAAATAAATCGGCCAAGTTTCGTTTTCATGGCATTGCAGCACATGCTGCTGCTTCGCCGGAAAAAGGAAGGTCGGCCCTGGATGCGGTGGAGGCAATGGATAACATGGTAAACATGATGCGGGAACACATACCGCAGGAAACCCGTATACATTATGTAATTACCAATGGTGGTAAAGCGCCGAATGTGGTGCCTGATTTTGCAGAAGTGTATTACTATGTACGTCATCCAAAAAGAGAAGAGGTAGTTAAAATATTTGACCGTGTGGTGAAAGCCGCCAATGGTGCCGCCATGGGAACAGAAACGACAGTTGACTATGAAATTATTGGAGGGACGCATGACCTGTTGTTAAATAAAACATTGGCCGAAAACATGCAACTGAATCTTGAAAAAGTAGGAGGTGTAAACTTAACCCCAGATGAAATAGCATTTGGAAAAAAACTACAGGCAACTTTTGGTTTTGCTGTCCCGGCAATAGAATCTGCGGCAGTTGTAAAACCATTAAAAAAAGGAGAAACATCTGGTGGTGGAAGCACGGATGTGGGCGATGTTAGCTATACAGTACCTACAGTAGGAATGGAGGCTGCAACCTGGATACCGGGTACTCCTGCACATAGCTGGCAGGCAGTTGCATGCGGCGGTACCGAAATTGGAACCAAGGGAATGATGGTTGCAGCTAAAACGATGGCACTAACTGCTATAGATTTATTTATCAATCCTGCATTAGTGGCAAAAGCTAAACTGGAATTTATAAAAGACAAAGGCGACTACCAATACAAAGCATTGGTGGGCGATATTAAACCTGCCTTAAATTACAGGGATTAATTTTTATAAGTAGGGTACTGATAATTTTTTATTAATTCAAAGTTGCCGGAGCGCCTCCTGTTTTTCTCACAGTGACGTTAGCATATATTTTATTAATGTAGAAAATCGGTTCTTGAGTAAGTGCCCGGTGCAGCATGGTTGCCTTCTTTAAAATTAAAATATACAAAGTTGATACCTTTTAACTCGGTAAGATTATAAGTAACTTCTGCAAGGTAAGCCTCGGCACCACTGGATCCTGATTGATTGGTCAGGTATTTACTGTTTTTAATCTTTATAAAAATACTGTCGTTGGAAACTTTTGTAACACTCAGTTTTATTTCAGGATACATTTGATTCAGTGTCTGTATTATATTCCCCGCTGTTAATGAATCAGCCGGAATAGGCCTGCTCCGGATCATCATCATACCTTTTTTAGGATCAAAATCGCTTGACCAAAAATAGTGCGTGTCTTTGTAGATGGCTGTGGTATCTGTACTAACAATACTTTTAATTGTGTCAACAGATAAATGATCCTTATCAGCCTGTTTAGTATTACAGGAAAAAATTAACGGAAACAGTAAAATGGAAACAGCATACTTTTTCATCGTTGCATATTAATGGTTAGTAAATGTTGGAACTTTTAATTTTTTCATTCTGAGAAGCCGTTTAAAAATAGCATTTTCTTTCCCATCTTTGTTTAAGAGCGTGGGGAGCCACCCCAGCATACCACCATGAAAGGTTTTGCAATCCGCCACTTTTAAAGTTATAAAGCCATCTGGAAATCATTTTTATACAGGGTCTGATTATACCATCTTGTAAAACATAAAATTACAAAGAGATCATCAATAAAAAAATGATCGTACTCCGGCGAAATACTGATTGTTAAAAAAAATAAAGTAATAAAAATAGCTCCGCACTTTTAATTAAAAAAATTTTTGGTGAGGTAGCCTCTTACCTGTCTCATTTTACATGCAGTTTTGGTAAGTATTTACAAGATTATTTTTCTTTTATGAAAGTGGATTTGCCACCTGACTGTGTTAATGCAATTTCATTTTTGTTCAGTAAAATACAATCACCAATCCTGCAGCCACAAAGCCAAATGTATCTTTGCCTGTATTGCTACGTATAAATTTTTCCTGGCCGGTAGCTTCTGCGTTCAGGTTATTTTCTTCTTTGGTAAAAGTTATTTTTATCGGAATGTCTTTGCCGGAATATATGCCCATGTATTTATTCAGATCAATTATTGCTACTGCTTTTTATTTTTTGTCCCCAGGTATTATTGCTTTCATCCGCATCCATGTAAATACCGCTATCCAATTTTAAGAAAGTAATTTTCTTTTTGGTTATAATGTTTATGGTTGCAGCCTGCTGGTTCTTTTCCCAGATGCCAGCAGTGGCATGAACAATTTCTTTTGTATTGTCGGAATATTCTATCAGTACATCTGTTGGTATTGCGTAGCCTCCAATATTTTTTACGTTCAGTGAATATCCTGTAGCCGATGGAGTTAATTTATCCACCGAGATGTCCATGTAAAAAGGGTTCATAAACCAATTACTAAAATACCAGTTTAAATCTTTGCCTGAAAAGGTAGAAAAGCTGTTGAACATATCCCAGGGTATTGGATGTTTGCCATGCCAGTTGTTCATAAATCCATGTAAAGCTTTTTTAAATAATTCATCACCCAGCATATCCTTTAATGCCAGGTAAGCCAATGCAGGTTTGCCATATTCATTTTCTCCCATGGCTTGTCCGCTTAAAATATTTACCGGTGTAATAATGGGTATCTGTGTTTCATCTGTTGGATTTAATGCCCAGTTAGCTACCCTGAATTGTTTAAAAAATGTATTGGCTTTTTCTTTGCCAATGTCTGCCTGGCCAATCAGGTTTTCAAAGGCCGTTGTCCATCCTTCATCCATAAAACCATACCGATGTTCATTTATACCCATGTAAAAAGGAAAATAAGAATGGCCCACTTCGTGTTCGGCAATAAAGCGTTGTATAACATCGTCCGGCTGCGGACTATCATTGGCCATCATAGGATATTCCATATCAGCAAAACCCTGAATAATAGTGCTTTTTGGAAAAGGATACGCAACACCCGGCCAGTTATTGCTGTACCAGTCAAGCGAATGCTGAATGTGTTTTACCTGGTTGTGAAAATTGGTTGCGTTGTTTAAATACGCCGATTGGCAACTTGCCCGGCGTCCTGTTTTTTTATCAACCAAAATACTTGCGGCATCCCACACATATTGATCGCTGATGCAATAAGCCATATCACTTATATCGGAGGCTTTCCATTTCCATGTATTTGTTGCATTTTGTATGGTTATATTTTTTGCTTCAATATCTTTTTGAGTAGCCACATTGATTACGTCGTCACTAGTAAAACTTTTATTAAATTTTTCAAGATATGGAGGTTGTAAAACATCAGCAGCATTTAATAAATCGCCGGTACCCCAAACTAAGAAATTTTTAGGAACGGTAACCGCCACTGTGTAATCATTAAAGTCGTTGTAAAATTCCTGGGCATCTGTAAAGGCCATTCTGTCCCAGCCAAATACATCATCCAGTACTGCTACCCTTGGATAAAAATAAGCCAAAAAAAAGCTGGTGCTATCCAGTTTGCCTTCCCTGCCACTTTTTTCGCTCAAATCATAATGCCAGGTAAAACCCAGTTGTACACTATCCCCATGTGCTACAGGTTTAGCCAAACTTACTCTTTTCCAGGTTTCTCCAGCTGCGTCAGCAAATTTTGAAACCTTCCCATTTTCCGTAAATTGATCAATGTGAATACCGGATGTTAAATAATCAGCACCTACAGTTCCTTGCCTGCCGGTTCCGGGAGCATGAATATTCATAATTAGTTTTATTACAATGCTGCTAATGGGCTTTGAGCTGTTGTTGATGTAACTAATTGTTTCATTACCAGTAACAGCTTTGGCAGGCGGAGCAACAGCAACATTAATTGTATAACGGCCATAGTTTTGCCAGTAATTTTTACCGGGTTTTCCATCCATGCTTCGGGTTTCGTTAGTGTATGCCTTTTTAATATTCTGTGGTATAAATAAAGTTTGCTGCGCATTGGCCTTTTGGCAGGCAAGCAGACAAAGAATTAGCAACGCTTTGTTCATTTCAATTTGTTTTTGAATGAAAGTAAGTAAACAGTAATGTACTAACTTTTAATTTTACACAGGCGGTAATTGAACCATCGTAAACAGTAAAAAGTATTTTGGAAGAATAAACGCAATAACAAGAGGCCAGCATTTTTTTAAGGAAACATAAGGCAACAAAATATTGAGAAATATTTATATTGCCAACGGTTTATGATTGTAAGCAAAATTGTTTAAGACTCATTTTATACTAATCTTTTTCATCTCCCTAATAATTTTTAGGAAAGATATTTGTGAAAAGGTTAATTAATAAAAATTATTTGCTAAAACTTAAAAAGAGAAGCCAGGATAGAAATCCAGCTTCGTTTTTGTCCAATATCCTATGAAAAACCTACTTTGACAATGTAATAATTGTGCCAAATATTTTTTAGTATAAATGGGTTTTCAATAGGGAATTATTTTCCTCAAAAAAAAGTTAATTTTATAATTTGCAGATTTTGTAGAATTACTTTCCAATTTGCTACAACTTAGCATTGTAAGCTGTTATACATTAAACCGGTAACGCTAAAACTCTCCTTAGGTAAAATACATAAAGGGTCTTTTCAAATATGGAATGTATTCATTCATCTTTCCAGCCTGTTTTAAAGTTAAATTTATTGAACAACCCTATCAGGCATTCAGCTGTTGTTCATTCAGGAATTAGTAATATTTTTTCTGTGAAACTGGTTCATAGTTTCCATACTGATCGGATAGGCTAACATCGTTTCTTCCGCTTTTGCCAATTTTATTTGTATTTATTCAGATAAAAAATTCATTGTTATCTACAAGACAGGACTACACTCTTTTACAATGTTGGCTTCGCTGACTGGATTTTATTTGTGTGCTACCAAAAGTGCATGCTATTGTGCGGAGGCATTATAAAGATGATCATAATTCCAGTGAAAGTTTTTTAAATTTAAGCAGATGAAAATCTGCTGAATTTTTATGAACAACAATGCAGGCAATGGTTTTATTATTTACAGGCGGTATCAGTTTCTTAGATCATTGTAGTTACCGTCGTTTGGTCTTTCATCTTCCTTCCATTTACGAACTGCTTTAAAAGGGAGCTCAAGCAAATTACCAATAGATAACTCTTTTTCATCCGCATAAGCCGGAACGCCTGTTACAATTTTTTGCTGATGTATATTTAGCCTAACTGTTTTGTGTATTCTATCCCAGAAAGAAAAAATAATGGAATAATTGCTATCTGTTTCTTTCTTAACCATTGAATGATGAATACCATGCATCCTTGGTGTTACAATCAATGTATTCAATACTTTTTCAAACCACAACGGAAGTTTTGTATTGCTGTGTTGAAAAAGGGTAGCTGCTTCAAAAGCAATTTCGTAAATAAGAACAATTGCAGGTGAGGCCCCAATTAGCAATACCGCAGCTCCACGAAAGAAAACAGAGCCTATCATTTCACCAAAATGAAAACGGAAAGCCGTGCTTATATCAAGGTCAAGGTCAGTATGATGAACCAAATGAAACCGCCACATAAATGGCAGCTTATGCAATAAGACATGCCAGATGTAATTGCTGTAATCAAGCAATACAAAGGCAATAACAAATTTAATCCATAGTGACGCGGAATATAAATTATTTAACCCAAACTGATATTGCTGGTTTTGTACTGCAAGCCAGATTATTACCGGTATAAACAACAGGCGCAGCAATGCAAATGCAGGAATAGCCACAATAAAATTAATTAGCATTCTTTTCCACCTGTTCTGAACTCTTTTTCTTAATTGAAATTTTGTTTCTACAATAGACAAAATGATGAATAGTCCCGTTAATATGGGCGTGCCGTAACTATCAAAAATAGATTTAATCATCGTCTCTTAATTTTTGCCTTCCTTTTTTTTAATATAACAGGATGCATCTTTATTTAGGTAAAGATCGTACTAAATTTTTGGCTAAGAACCTTTAAGGCACTTTCACTGCCATCATCTCTAAATAATGAATACCCTCTTTTACATTTGCCCGAATATGACCTTGTTGAAAATGTTTATAAGCCCTTTATTTATAAAGAGCCATTTCAGTTTTTGTTGCTCAAAGGGGGCAAATTGTATTACCTCCATCAATACCGTAAGTTATTCATAGCCGAAAAGGTAGTTGCGATGCCGGCGGCCTGGCGTTGTCGTCAATTGGCTTCATGCTTCTTTATTTATAATGAGCAATGATACTGTTGGAAACTTCAATTAAATCCTTTCCTGTAAATTGTGGAGTAGGTGCAAGCGGATAAAGTGATTGGCCTTCCCTTTCAATAAAAGCGGCCTGCATACCAGCCTGTAAAGCACCAGCAATATCCCAGCCATGTGCAGCAACCAGCAGGGCACCAGTAACATCAACAGATGATTGTTTGGCCGCCCAGGTATATGTTTCTGCTGCTGGTTTATATTTTTTAATTGGATCTATACTAAGTGTTGCTTCAAAATACCCCGTGAGTTTTGTGTGTTGCAATTGTGCTGTAAGCGTTGCTAAAGGAGAATTAGTTAGCGTAATAAGGCGAAATCCATTTTCTTTCAAAAGCTGTAAGCCTTTTGGTACATCCGGATAAGCCGGTAATTCTT
>NZ_JACMOO010000116.1 GCF_014377975.1 Ferruginibacter sp. | reverse complement strand
TTGATGAATACATTTATCGTTTTAATAAACGCAATATGAAAGAATGGCTATTTGATAATATCATAAATCGATTGATGAATGAAATACCACATTCTTACCCAGTGTTAAAAAGACTTTGTGCTTATTCTACTTAAACCTATTAATAATTAATAATTTGAATACTTGCGAATGAATATCCACTCACAACTTATAACTCATAACTTATAAATTACAATTCATAACTATGTTAGAATACGGTGCATTGGCTTTGATACCTCCACTGGTGGTGATTGTACTTGCGGTACTGCTCAGGAGTTCTTTTGAACCATTGCTGATTGGCTGTATGATAAGCTTCATCATGATAGGATATTTTACGCACACTAATTTTTTTAATGGCTTTGTAGATTCGCTGATAAAAATATTAAGCGATAAAGATTCTGTATGGGTGATACTCGTATGTGGTTTATACGGATCTTTAATTGGCCTGATGGTGCGAAGTGGCGGTACTGCAAGGTTTGGTGATTTGGCACTCAACCGCATCAAAACAAAAAAGAATGCCCTCATCACTACCTGGTTGCTGGGACTATCCATATTTTTAGATGATTATTTAAGTGCGTTAACAGTTGGACTGAGCATGAAAAAAATTACCGATGCACACCGGGTTCCAAGAGAAAAGCTGGCGTATATCGTTAATACAACGGCCGCACCATTTTGTGTTATTGTCCCCATTTCTACCTGGACTATTTTTGTAGGGAAAATTTTAGAAAGCTCTAAAGTTGCGCCCGAAGGAAAGGGGTTGGTAACCTATTGGCACATGATTCCGTTTGTGGTGTATGGCTTTGTTTCTGTACTGCTGATACCATTTTTTATTTATGGCATAATACCCTGGTTTGGCAAAATGAAGCAAGCAAAAATAAGAACAGAAACTACGGGACAGGTTTCAGGATCAGCATTTTCAAGTACTGCTACCCTCGACATTACACCAATGGACGCTACAAAAGAACCTAAAGTAATTTATTTTATTTTGCCCATCGTTGTATTACTGGCAGCTACTATCTATTTCGATATCGACGCATTAAAAGGTGTACTTGTATCGGTAGGCTTTACTTTTTTTTATTATCTTTTTATGAAGCTGGGTAATTTCAGGCAATTGACTGAAACCATTTTTTCCGGTTTCAACAGTATGATTTTTGCGTTGGCCATTTTGTTGATGAGTTATATGCTGAAAGACGTAAATGATCAGATGCATCTTACCCAGTATGTATTAAAATCTGCTTCGCCTTATCTGAACAAACAACTGCTTCCCTGCATCATTTTTTTATCTATGTCTGTTATTTCTGTTACCACCAGCGCTTCCTGGGGATTGTATGCTGTGGCCATTCCGCTAATAGTACCGCTGGCACAGCATTTCGATAGTAATGTATTACTGAATATTGGTGCCGTAGTAAGCGCCGGAGCAGCCGGAAGCAATGCCTGTTTGTATTCCGATTGCAATGTACTGACGTCGCAAAGCACAGAATGTAACAATCTCGATCATGGCTTGTCGCAACTGCCTTATGCCGGCATCGCCTTTGTTATTTCCTGTATCATTTATATTATACTGGGCTATACAATCGCATAAAATGAAAACAACCACTTCACCATATTACCAACAGTTACAACCAGGTATGGCAGTACAACAAATGCTGCAACAACATGCCGCTCAGTTGGAAGCGCTACAGCAGATTGTGTTTCCAACACTTGCTGTAGAAGAATGGATAAAAGCTGAACAATTTTTGCATCACCTGACCATTTTTCCGGAGGGGCAGTTTGTAGTCACAAACAACAACCAGGTTATTGGCATGACATCCTGTATGCGGGCTAATTTTTCTACCGAACAGCATACTTTCAAGCAAATTAGTGCTGGCGGCTGGTTTACCAACCATAATCCCGAAGGAGATTGGTTGTACGGGTTGGATATGGGTGTACATCCTGAATACAGGGGCCGAGGATTGGCCAGGCATTTATACCGGGCCAGACACCAGGTGGCAAGAGCACTTGGTCTTAAAGGGCAGTACACTGTTGGTATGATGAACGGATATGGCGCAGTGGCAGGCAGCATTTCTGCAGAGCAATATTTTGAAGAGCTGAAGCAGGGCAAAATAAAAGATCCCACCATCAGCGCACAAATGAAAATTGGATTTGAACCGGTAAGCCTGGTTCCGGATTACCTAACCGACCCTGCCTGTGGCAATTATGGCGTATTGATAAAAATTGATATTGATAAAAATATATAACATGAAAATTCAGCTATGCACATCAGAGAAGGACATACTTAATTGTTGGGATGTACTGTATGCTTTAAGACCACATTTGTTGCAAAACGAATTTGTAACAATGATAAAAGAAATGATGACAGAAGGTTATCAGCTTGCTTTTATCGAAGAAGATAGAAAAGCCGTTGCAGTGATTGGTTTTCGTTATCTGCAATACTTATACAATGGCAAACATATTTATATTGATGACCTTTCTACGCTGCCTTTGGTAAGAGGTAAAGGTTACGGAGGGCTGTTGTTGGATTATGTTGCAGCAATCGCAAAAGAGAAAGGATACAAAATAGTGACACTGGATTCGGGCTACCTGCGCACCGATGCACACCGGCTATATTTAAATAAAAATTTTACGATGGTGGCGCACCATTTTTCAAAAAATATAAAATAATATCATGACATCTATTAAGTTAAAAACAAGCCTGCCCGGACCGAAAGGCCTCGCCGCTTTGGAAAGAAGAAAAAATTTATTACCGGCCGGATTAGCAAGGTCAACCGACGTAGTGGTGGAAAGAGCAGAAGGGGCCTTGGTATGGGACGTTGATGGAAACCAATTGCTGGATTTTGCCGGTGGTATCGGCATGATCAATGTAGGACACAGCAATGAAAAGGTGGTTGCTGCAATAAAAAAACAATTAGATAAGTACATCCATACCTGCACACTGGTTACAACGATTGAGCCATATCTTGACCTGGCTGAATTACTAAACAGTGTTACGCCCGGCGACTTTCCTAAAAAAACTTTGTTGGCTTGCTCCGGTTCTGAAGCTGTTGAAAACGCCATCAATGTTGCAAAATATTACACCAAAAGAAATGCAGTGCTTTGTTTTGAAGGTGCCTATCATGGCCGCACTTTACTAACGTTGAGCCTTACCAGCAAATATGCGTTGTTTAAAAAAGGCTTTGGCAGTTTTGTGCCCGATATTTATCGCATACCAGCACCCAATATGTACCGGGGTATTGATGGGATGACGGAAGAGCAGTATATAAATTATTGTATCAAAAAATTAGATGAATCATTTATATCGCAGGTAGATCCTGATTCGCTCGCAGCCATTATCATTGAACCGGTAATGGGCGAAGGTGGTTTTTTATCCATGCCTGCAGCCTATTTACACAAGCTGCGCCAGGTGTGCGATAAGCACGGCATTGTATTTATTGCCGATGAAATACAGTGTGGTGCCGGACGTACCGGAAAAATGTTTGCCTGCGAACACAGCGGCGTAATACCGGACATTGTTGTAACCGCAAAATCAATTGGAGCCGGAATGCCCATTAGCGCTACAACCGGCAGGGCCGAAATCATGGATGCCCCACATCCAGGTGGCGTGGGCGGTACTTATGGCGGCAGTCCCGTAGCTTGTGTGGCAGCGATTGAATCAATTAAAATTTTACAATTAGAAAGTTTTTTGAAACGGGTAAATGAAGTGGGAGAAATCATCCGTCTAACACTGGAAGGATGGAAAGAAAAATATCCGCTCATCGGGGATGTACGCGGTATCGGCGCCATGCGGTTAGTTGAATTTGTTAAAGACAGGAACACAAAAGAACCAGATGCCGATGCCACACTTGAAATCATCAGAGACGCAGTAGCGCATGGATTGATAATGATAAGGGCCGGCTTGTTTAGCAATTGTATTCGCCTGTTACCACCCATTGTTATTACCGATGAACAACTGGCAGAAGGCTTACAGGTGTTGGAAGATGCGATAATAAGGGCACAGGAAAAGAGGAAGCTATAACAACTGCCTGGTAATATTATTTTGTGACAAACATTTGTTTTTCATAGCATCATCGTCAGACTGTGCAAAAACTAAAAATTGCGGTTTAAAAAAATTTTTTTCGCCCTGCAACTTGTTTTTAATTTCATTACAGGCAATCTGCCAGTCCCTATTTTTTAGGCTGCTATGCCTGTTGATATCATTTGCCATCTGC
>NZ_JACMOO010000115.1 GCF_014377975.1 Ferruginibacter sp. | reverse complement strand
CCCATCCTCCTTCCGAAGAAGGAATATAGGAATTCAATAATTGTTATCTTTTATATTAACATAAACGTTTTTATTTAATTTGATTGTATCACCAAAATAAAAATAGCTTTCTTACTTCCGCTTTGGCGGGGATAGGAGCTTTCCTTTTCGCTTATGCTTAGTAGAGTTGCTGATAGTTTATACTGGATGAGCCGTTATATGGAAAGAACGGATAGTATTCTTAGAATACTTAAAATCAACTACGCTTCATCGCAGGATGATGTGCAGGCTTTTAGCTGGAAACCGGTATTGAAGATATTTACTTTTTTAGATGATACGGAGACCCCGGCCATGGCGCATTATACAAGGGGCGCTTTGCAATACATGGTTATTGATAAGGATAATCCAAATTCAGTATTGAACATGGTTACACTGTTAAGAGAAAATGGCCGGAGTGTGCAGGACCATATCACCAAAGAAATGTGGCAATGTCTCAACAACTTTTATCATACTATGCGACAGGATAGTATGGCGGAATGGTTACACAAGGAAGATCCGATCACCATTTTGGACATTTTGATAAAACACGGTGTTTTATATTTTGGCACTACCGATATTACAATGGCAAGGGGCGAAGGAAATGCCTTTATAAATATTGGAAAATACATTGAGCGTACGATCCAGTCTGCTGATATTTTGGATGTAAAATTTAGCGACAGCAATTATGATATGAATAAAGCCAAGGATACCACTTACTGGAAATATCTACTGCTTTCTATCTCAGGTTATGAGTTGTATTTAAAAAACTACCGCGGAGGTTTTGAGGCCCGCAATGTGGTAGAGCAGGTGATATTGAACAACCAGTTTCCTAGGTCGGTTATATATTCTATCAACCGCTTACACCGGTATTTCCAGAGATTAAAAAATGAAGGCAATGTGGGTGATTTTAACCAGATAGATTTTATGATTGGAAAAATGAAAAGTAGAGTTCCGTTTTCCACACCTGAAAGTATTTTTGAAGAAGGGTTGCATACCTTTTTAACCGAAATAAATAAGGACTTATTTGCCATTGGTAAAACCTTAAGTCAAAACTATTTTTCTTTATAATATCAGGTGTAAATTATTTATTACATTATATTGAAGTAACAAAATATTATTTACAGTTGCAATATTAAAGCACCAAACATTATCCCCAGATTTGTTATACACCATGTTACCAAATATACTTATCAGGAACCGGTGCGGGACAGCGCTAATCAGATTATGCTGTTTCCTGTAAAAGATGAAATGCAGGAAGTGCAAAGTCCGCAGTTGATTATTACCGGTGACCCTCTTGTAGAAATATTTACCGATTATTATGGCAACCAGGCCGGTACATTTATGAACCTTGAACCACACACAGAATTAAAAATAGACTCTACTATTGCAATTGTAACCAAGTATAGAATATTTCCGGCAGATGATATTGCCATTGAAGAACAGTGGAATCATTTATACCATACAAGGCATGTAGCGCCTTTTCTTGATTTTTTAAAGCAAGAAAATTTTGTGGCACTGGATGAAATAAAAAAATTGCCGACGCCGGGTTTTATAAATCAGTTACCGTATATGTAGCCCTACAGCAACTGAACACTAATGTGTACCAGAATTTTAAGTACATCCAGGGCATCACCAGTGTGCAAACTACATTGGATGAAATATGGAAATTAAGGGCGGGTGTTTGCCAGGATTTCGCACATATCTTAATGGTGATGTTGCGGTTGCTCGGCATACCTGCACGTTATGTAAGTGGTTATGTTTGTCCGCACTATAATGACCTCCGTGGCGAAGGTGCCACGCATGCATGGGTAGAAGTATACATTCCTTTCTATGGCTGGCTTGGGCTTGACCCTACCAATAATTGCATTGTAAACGACCGGCATGTAAGGCTTGCCATTGGAAGAAATTTCAGCGATTGTTCTCCGGTAAAAGGAACCTATAAAGGTACAGCTAAACAAACGCTGGAAGTTGGCGTTTCTGTAGCTCATGAAGATGGTGTTATAGACAAAAAGAATGCGGCAGTGTTAATGCCGCAGATAGTTACTGTAAAATTGAACGAAGATGGGACTATTAATAATTCGTACCTGAAGTATATGGAAATG
Organism: Ferruginibacter sp.; assembly: GCF_014377975.1. Classification (GTDB taxonomy): domain Bacteria; phylum Bacteroidota; class Bacteroidia; order Chitinophagales; family Chitinophagaceae; genus Ferruginibacter. The sequence continues at coordinate 18,897 of NZ_JACMOO010000115.1, read as the reverse complement.
GTGCAGCAACAACAGTAATAAAGGCTATAGCGCCTTAACCTTCTTCAAGATTATTATCATAATCAGGCAGGCGCTCGGTTTCGTAACCGCAATTACCGCATTGATACACATAATCTGGTGCCACAGCATAACTACCAAAAATGGTAGTTGCAACCGCTGTTAAAAAATTGGTTACACCGGGTTTGGCAATATAACTGAACTGGTGAGCACCACATTGCGGACAGGTTGCTGCATTTAAATATGCTTCATCATACCCTCTTAAAATTTCCTTTACAGCATCTGCATTATCACTTTTTACCACCAGCTTTATACCCCCTATTGCATTGGTTAATATCGGATCCATGGTAATCGTTGTTTCATCTTTTAAATAACATTCCACACCCTCAGTTCGCAGGCGGCCCAAAATAATATTAGCTAAAAAATAGCTGTCGAATGTTTTTACGGTTACTAAATCCATGGAGTAAAATTATGGCTTGTATTGATAGTGGGCGTGTATTTATTTAATTGTGCAGCAGTGTTGTCAATGATACTGGTTACCGACTATAATTTTTCGTACAATTTTCTTAGTGTAGTCCGGGTAATCTGCTCCTCCCAGTTTTTGCCCAGCGCATTCTCCCAAAGTGGTTTCATGCCGAGCGATACATCAATCATTTTATCAAAGTCTTCCTCGCTGAGGTTGGCGCAAATGTTTTTAGGTATGTCTATCTGATTTTTTTCAACCATCCATTTAAATTCCTTCACGCCTTCGGGATAATAATCTTCCAGCTGATTAAACACGATGCAATTGCCAATGCCATGCTTTGTACCGAGCAAATAACTGAGGCCATAACTTACCGCATGAGCAACGCCTACCTGGCTGTACGCTATACTCATTCCTCCGGCGTAAGAAGCCATCATTAATTTATCATCGCTTTCGGCATCCCAGCCATCTTTGTTTACATAAACATCCCTGCAAAGCTGTAAAGCTTTTTCGCCATAACTTTTACTAAACTCATTTAAGTAAGTACCGGTAAGGCTTTCAACGCAATGGATGTAACAATCCATACCGGTATAAAATCGCTGGTTGGCAGGAGCATCTGCAGTTAACTGAGGATCCAGTACAATCTGATCAAAAGGAGTATAGTCTGAATTCATCCCCAATTTTTTTGTTGGTCCGGTTAACACCGTTGTGCGGCTAACTTCTGCTCCGGTACCACTTAATGTGGGGATACCCACTTTGTAAACACCGGCCTGTTTTACCAAATCCCAGCCCTGGTAATCCGCACTGCTACCGGGATTAGTCATCATCAGCGAAACGGCTTTGGCAAGATCCATTGCTGAACCGCCGCCAATACCAATTACACCACTTACTGTACCAAATTCATCTTTTAAATCTTTGGCCAGCTTATCTACATAAGTTGTTTTGGGTTCGTCGGTAACATCCACAAAAATAATTTTGTCGTTGCCCCGAAGCGGCACCCGGCCTGCAAACGGCTTATCTTCAAAAAAACGATCTACCAAAAAAATCATCGGGGCCTGGCCTTTACGGTTGGGCTGTAATATTTCGTCTAATTGGTTGAAAGCGCCACGTCCATAAATAACGTAGCCAATCATTTTAAAGTTTCTAAAATTCATGGTACAAATTTAGCGAAGGATGGAACACGGATGACACTGATTTGGCGAATTTACACGGCTGATAAATTTGTTAACAAAAACTGGGTAATAAAAAGGAAATCCAAAATAATTTTACGGGATTCTTACTGATTTGTGATGACGGGTGGGTTAAGAGATTATAAAATCCGCTTTTTAATCCGTTCTATTTCGTTAGTTCATCAATGCCTTCATCGCCATCAAGGTTGTCCATCTGGCGCATTATTTCGGGATATCGTTTCGCCACATATCCGCTCATTGGTTTTATCGTGTATACTTTAGGGTTAGGCAGTGCGGCGGCTATCATTGCGGCTTCGGCCCTGGTAAGGTTTTTTGCGTCTTTATTAAAATAAACTTTTGAGGCGGCCTGAACCCCAAAAATTCCTTTGCCCATTTCTGCCACATTCAGATACATTTCTAAAATCCGTTTTTTACTCCAAATTTTTTCTATCATGAAAGTAAAATACACTTCCAGTCCTTTTCTGAACATGCTTCTTCCCTGCCATAAAAAAACATTTTTAGCCACTTGCTGGCTGATAGTACTTGCACCACGTACTTTTGTGGCATGCTTCTTATTATAGGTCATGGCTTTTTTGATAGCCTTAATATCAAATCCATTGTGTTCGGGAAATATCTGGTCTTCGCTGGCCATTACCGCCAGTTTTATATTTGGGCTCATTTCTTTGAAAGCAACATAGTCTCTGTGTAAACCATTGCCCTGCAAAATACTTGCAGTTTGTGTTATCGTGATGGGCGGATTGATCCACTTACAAAAAAAGATATACATCAACTGTAAAATAAAAAGCCACCATAAACCTTTTTTACAAATGAGCCACGCTTTAGCCATAGGATGGACACTTAATTTTATGCAATATACTTTATGGCTTTTTATTATTGCTTACTTCTACATATACCAGCGAATATTTTTTTCCAATAATCATTCCTTTGCCTGTCAGTTTAGCCAGCGCATATCCGATACCTCCGAGGGCCATCGAACCCACTAATAATTGCGGGCTAAATTTATTTCTGTCTGCGAGGTAAACAACGCCGCTGGCAACCGTTAATAAAGCACCGCCACCCATTAATGCTGCAGCACTGCCGGATACATTGAATTTTCCGCCCGCTCTGCCGATGGCTTTTATTTCCTTATAATTATATTGATATCTATAACTGGCAACAGTATCTAAAACATATACTCCCAAATTGGTGGGTATTTGTCGTATGATAGACTGTTTTAAAAACAAGGTATCGTTTTTAATATTGGTAATCAACGCTTCAATATAACTGCCCTGCGCATTTGTAAGTGCAATATTATTACCGGTATAATACGAACCGATGGTGCGGTTCTTTTTTTTCAATAAAATAAAATCAGCTTGTTGGCAAAACACCTGCCGGGCTATAAAAAAAGAAATGATTAAAAGCAATGCCTTCATACTGTAAAATAACTATAAGTAGGCGATATAAAACGTAATTGACTGATTAATGTTTAGCAGTTGAATAAAATACACCTGCAATTATTACAATTCCAAATATCAGCAGTATCAGGCCGGAAATTTTATTGATCAGTGAAATGTTTTTTTCGTTCAATTTGCTTCGGAGTTTACCGGCCAATACAACTTTAAAGATATCAGAAGCACTGTTTATTATAAGACAGGTAGCAAAAATAATAATACGCTGGTTAATGGTATGTGTGGCAGTAAGAGCCGTTGCGGTTGTTAACCAAAATAATAATAATGCCGGGTTTAAAGTATTGATAAGAAACCCTGACAAAATTAGTTTAGCATGTGTGCGGGCAGTAATTACAATCTTATTTTCATCTTCCTTAATGTGTATTTTTTTAAAGAAAAGATAATATACGCCCATCGCAATTAAAAGAGCACTTCCGGTAAAACCGATTTCTTTTTTAAAATCCATCAGTTGGGAAACTAACTCTGTAAAAACGTTGCTTATTACTACCAAAAAAAGATCACTCAGCCATACACCTGCAACAAAACTAAGCCCACCAGCCCGGCCGTTATTAATACTTTGTTTAATGATGGTAAATATTACAGGACCCACTGAAAATATCAGCAGCAGGCTAATGGCAAAACCTTTTAATAAAGCTTCAATCATTCATAAAAAATGTGATGGAAAGAAAGGTGGCGAAGGTAAAAAATAAAGCCGATGCGGGAAATTTATTACTTTTTTTTATAGATGGGTACCGTACTACAGGGTTCCCCATACATAATACTTTTAGCAACTGGCCTTAATAGTTGTGTGGCTTGTAAATAAGCAGCTTCACCAACGGGTATTTCTCCGCAACCCTTTATTACTACTCTTTTTCCTTCATAATCATTTACTGGAAGTTGGGCGATATTTTTTAAGAGGAGCGTATTTTTTACTTCTTCCATTGTGCCAAATACTACATCTCTGGCAACAGGCTGCAGGTTGCTTGACACCAACATATAGGCCCACATGGGTATAACCGCATCTGCACTGCAGGTTACTGCCACCACTTTATCTGTATAGATGGAGAGATCCAGCATTTTCAGGTTTTCCCTAAAATCCTTTTCTTTTAATATCAGGCCCATAAACAAATAGTCTTTCATATCAAACAAAGCAATGTCATCCTTTGGATAATATTCCTCCAAATTCAGGGATATAATACCGCTTTCACTTACTTTATTTGTAAACATTTCTTCCATTGATACAAAATTAACACTAATAGCTTTGTTATTGTTTACAATAGTTTTCGATAGCGGAAAAAGTTTACCTGCACTTTTTTGAAACGGCAGGCATAAAAAAACCGGGCTAAAAAGCCCGGTGTAAGATATTTAGTACTGTTGATTAATATATTTTGCTTCTGTTATCTTTTATATCTGCCATTTTTTTCAACGACTCAAAAAAGCTATAGGTAGTTTGCACCATTGTTTTTGTTTTTTCAGACGCCAGCATTGACATCAATGCAGGATCAATGGCTGCTTTATTTCCCAGGCTGTTTACTTTTAAAATGTATACACCGTTTGCACCGTTGATTAGTTCAGAAGCTTTGGTTTGGTTGGCTTTGTTAAAAGACGCACCGATTAGCTTCGGCTCTTGTCCTACACCATTAATTATCTGCGAAGCAAACGTAATAGTAGAATCTGCACCAGCAGAACTTACCGAAACTTTATACGCTGCTGCGGCTGATTCCAAAGTAGGAGTTGCTCCTAATTTTTTACCAATCTCATCAGCTTTTTTCAAATTACGAACCGTCTGTTCTACCATTGGCCTGGCTGTTTTTGCATCAGGTAAGCCGTCCGGCTGTATTTTATCCAGTACTCCTACAACAAACTGGTCTTGTATATTAAAGGGTTCGCTCACGTCTCCTTGCTTTGCTTCAAAAGCCCATTTAATTAATTGTCTTGCATCCTGCAAAGAGCCTAAGCGATAATCATTTTCTTTTATCAGGGTGGGAATATCTATTTTCCTAAGTCCCTTTTTTGCCACATAGGCTTCCAGCGCTTTGCCATCTCTAGCCTCGCCAGACAATTTTGTGGCTTGTTCACTTGCTAAGTTAATTGTTTCATCACTGGGCAAAATTTCTTTTGCGGTAAAGGCTATTTTATAAGCAGTTTCAAAACTCTTTTGGCTCAGTACCTCAATATAGTGATATCCAAAATCTGATTTTACCACTTTCTTATCGCCGGCAGCGCCGTAAAAAATTGTTTCTGCAAATTCTTTTGCTAGGGTGCTAAACTGTGTAGCAGTAAAATCATATTCCCCTTTTTTATCTTTACTTCCCTGGTCGTCGCTGTACATCAATACCATTTTGTTAAAATCCTCTCCGCCTTTAATAGCTGTTTCAATACTGTCAATTCTTTTTTTGGCAATACTGTCGCTCAGGGTTTGTTCACCGGTTTGCGAATTTTTTGTTGCTATTAATATGTGACGGCATTTTACGCTATCCGGTAACTGGCGGCTGCCAAGCATTTTAGCAAGCACGATGTTTTTGCCATCCAGGTAGGGTCCAAATACAGCACCGTTTGGTAAAGCTGTAATAGAATCCTTTTGCGTCATTGCTAATTTTGATTTAGGGGTATAGCTATCCTCAAAATTAATTGCACTCATATTTCTTGCAACAAATGCTTTGGCGTTTGTATCTGCCGAAAAAGATGCTTTCAAATTGGTAACCAACTCTAATGTTTGCACCGTATCTGCCTTGCTTGGCAACGCACTGAAACTTACATAAGAAATAATTCTTCCACCATCCTGCTTATAAATATTTTTGTGCTTACTCATATAATCCAGCAATTCGTCATCGCTAACTTTTACAGTGCTGTCACTAATTACATTATATGGTATGGATACATAAGAAATATTTGCAAACGTTTTGCTGTCCATATTTTCTTTTTCCTGCATCCATGTTGGGTAGTATGCACTGGCTGCCAATAAACTGCTGTATTTATTTGCTAATGTTTGCAATATTAGTGGTTCCACAATTTGCGCATCAATTGCATCTCTTTGTTCGCCCTTTGATTTTTTGGCCTGTATCCACCATTGTTTAGCTTTTTCAATATCATACATTCCGGTATTTTTATCCGTAAACGCCTGCTTTAAAGTTTGTGGTGCATCTTCACTAAAAAGAATACTACTCAATTCTTTTGGAGAAAAAACAAGACCAAGCTTTTCAAATTCTGTGTTTAATACTTTGTCGGCCACCAATTGGTCCCAGGCACTTTGGCGCAACTGGTAAAGCTCCGGACCAGATACATGTCCACCACGCTGATCTTCTAGTTGCTTAACCTTTTCAATTAAGGTTTTGCTATCTATAGTCTCTCCATTAATTTTGCCTACGGAAGAACTTGAACCACTCCGGCTACTAGCCGTTCTGGAATCCATCATTATAAAACCAATTAAACTAAGGGCAATCACACCTATCACTATGACTGATCCTTTTTCACGAATATTCTGAATAATCTGCATTGTTGTATTTATATTAAAATGGATGGCAAAAATAGGTTAATTATGTATAGTAACAAATTGTGGATAACATCCTTAGATAGCGATAGGAAAGGCTCTTTATAAAAAGATAAATTCGAACAGAAACCAGTAAAAATTTTTTACGATTTTATTTCTATTAACAACAGTTTGTTAATAAGGATGCGTTACTGTTAATAAACATAGTATTATTATAAAAATAAGGGGGAGAGTTAGCGCACAAGTTTTACTTTGGCGTGTTAGTGGAATGGGGGATGTTAATGAACTAGTATTTATCCGGTAGTTCATTAACATAGATAGATTTCAATAAATTGCTTTATTTATCCGCATATAATTTTATTAACCAATGTGCATAGAAGGAGAACGTTACAAGTGACAAGTAATATGGAGGCTGATTAGTTATACAACATAAAGATTACGTTACATGTTAATTACATGTGGATTTTGGTGGATAAAATGATTAATTTAATTTTACAAATGTTTTAAAATATTTGTTTCCACAAATTCACAGCCCTAGTAGTAGTAAGTTAATTTAAAATAAAAAAGTATTAATACATATTATGAGAGATATTAACACTGCAAAAGCGAATATTGACGCTATCGGTTTTCTGGAAATTGATATAGATATAAACATAGATTTGTTTGCTGCTATTGAAAAATTGAAAAAAGAAAAAAATGCCATAGTGCTTGTGCATTACTACCAGGAGCCGGATATACAGGACGTGGCTGATTTTATTGGCGATAGCCTGGGCCTTGCCCAGCAGGCTGAAAAAACGTCGGCAGATATTATTGTCTTTGCCGGAGTTCATTTTATGGCGGAAACGGCAAAAATTTTAAACCCTTTTAAAAAGGTTTTGTTGCCAGATTTAAAAGCGGGTTGTTCGTTAAGTGATAGTGCTCCTCCTGAATTATTTAAATTGTTTAAGGACAAATATCCCGGTCATATAGTAATAACGTATGTCAATTGTTCTGCCGGAATGAAAGCGCTCAGCGATATTATTTGTACCAGTAGTAATGCTGAAAAAATTATTGAAAGTCTGCCTAGAGATCAGAAAATTATTTTTGCACCTGATAAAAACCTGGGAGCCTATCTTAACAAAAAAACGGGTCGTACAATGGTATTATGGAACGGAGCGTGTATGGTACACGAAATTTTCAGCCTGGAAAAGATTATTAAATTAAAGATCCGCCATCCTAAAGCAAAAGTAATTGCTCATCCGGAGTGTGAAGAAGCTGTTTTGGGTGTTGCGGACTATGTAGGCAGCACAACAGGCTTATTAAAATATTCTGTTGAAAGTGATGCTACAGAATTTATTGTGGTTACAGAAACAGGGATATTGCATCAAATGCAAAAAAGTAGTCCGTATAAAACTTTTATACCAGCTCCTCCAAATAATAGTTGTGCTTGTAATGATTGCCCACACATGAAATTGAATACGCTTGAAAAATTATATCTCTGCATGGAATATGAAACACCAGAAATTACAATGGATGAAAATTTAATTATAGCTGCAAAGAAACCCATTGAAAGAATGCTGGCTATCAGCAAACAATACGGTTTATAATAGATTTTATCCCTTATTTAAGTTTATGGACAGTGAAGTTTTAAATCAAGTTTTATCTAAATTACTATCTGATATACCAATTTGATTATCTATATAATTTTATAATAATAAAAATTATGAATATACCTTCTGTTGACCTTGCACATTTCCTAAGTGATAATAAAGATACTAAGGATGCGTTTGTAAAAAATTTAGGTAATGCTTATGAAGAGATAGGGTTTGTGGCTGTAAAAAATCATGGTATTTCCAATGAGCTTATTTCAAGTTTATATCTTCACGTACAAGAGTTTTTCTCATTGCCTGCTGTTCAGAAAAAAGCTTACGAAGATCCGGCTCTTGCTGGTCAGCGAGGGTATACTTCTTTTGGGAAAGAGCATGCAAAGGGTAGTGAAGCACCCGATTTGAAAGAGTTTTACCAATATGGACAGGTACTATTGGATAATTTTGATAAAGAAGCTTACCCTCCAAATATTGCTGTTAAGCAAGTTGAAGGCTTTAATGAAACATTTGAGAACGCTTACCGTGCTTTTGAAAAATCGGGGAAGGCGTTATTACAGGCAACAGCACTTTTTCTCGGTTTGAAAGAACATTATTTTGATGGTTTTGTAACCAATGGTAATTCAATTCTTCGGGCTATTCATTATCCACCAATTATTATCGAGCCTAAAACAGCGATTCGTGCCGAGCAACATGAAGATATTAATCTCATTACTTTATTGGTAGGGGCTTCCGCCGATGGGTTACAAATTCTTACTAAGCAAAATAGCTGGATACCCGTTACCTCTTTGCCAGATCAAATAGTTGTAAACGTGGGTGATATGTTACAACGGTTTACGAACAATAAATTGCGTAGTACCACACACAGGGTGGTAAATCCGGAAAGAGAACTGTGGCACACGTCAAGGTTTTCTATTCCATTCTTTTTACATCCGGTATCCACAATGAGTTTACGGTGTATTGATAGTTGTATTGATGATGATAATCCAAAAGCGTATGCAGATATAACTGCGGGTGAATACCTGGATGAAAGATTACGTGAAATAGGTTTAAAAAAATAGAAATACCAGTTCTATCCTCTATTAGAATACATTAACAGTAGAAATCTTCGTTTAACTAAAATTAAATTGCTGGATTTTTAATAAGATTATCATCATTGAATTTTTTACGGCATATCCCATTTCTTAAGTCTGTTTTGCTCCATAGTATTACCGCTTTTGGTGGTCCTCAGGGGCATTTAGGTATGATGATGAAAACCTTTGTAGATAAAAGGAGGGATGTTACTAAAGAGGAATTGATGGAATATGTTTCTTTTTGTCAAATGCTACCCGGTGCATCTTCTACCCAAACACTTACTTTAATTGGATATAAAAGAGGAGGAATTCCACTAGCTGTGGTTACCTTAATCATATGGATTTTGCCAGCTTGTACGCTGATGGGTATATTTTCTTTTATCATCGGAAATATAGGAGGGGCTAACCTTCAAACAAGTGCTTTTCAGTTTATACAACCAATGGCCATAGGATTTTTAGGATACGCAGCAGTAAAAACTTATGCTATTTCGATTAATAATTTAATCACGCGTATTATATTGTTTTTCTCAACGTGGAGTACTTTTCTCTTTTTTAAAACACCCTGGGTTTTTCCAATACTAATTATTTTAGGTGGAATTACTACAAATTTTAGTAGTAAGCGGATACCGCAAAAAGAGAAAGTAAAACCAAGACAAATTCGATGGACAAATATGTGGCTCTTTGTGTTGGTTTTTATCATTGCCGGTTATTTAAGTGAGACAGCAAGAAAACAGGAATGGGAGGATAGGAAAGTGTATAATTTATTTGAAAATTTTTATAGGTTTGGAAGTATTGTTTTTGGCGGCGGAGACGTATTGATACCGATGATGCTGGATCAATATGTTGTAAGGCCCACTGCGCCTAAGTTTGCCAATAGCAAGCAAAATATAATACGGATAGAAAAAAGCGAATTATTAACAGGTGCTGGAATTGTAAGAGCTATTCCGGGACCAGTGTTTTCTATCGCTTCGTTTACGGGAGGTATTGCCTTAAAAAAGCAGGGTGTTAAAAAACAACTTCTTGGATGTGTTATTGGTTCGGTAGGAATTTTTTTACCAAGTGCTTTACTTGTTTTATTCTTTTTCCCAGTATGGCAAAATTTAAAAAAGTATGTAGTAGTGTTCAGGTCACTGGAAGGAATTAATGCTGTGGTGGTAGGCTTAATTTCAGGTTCAACATTGTATCTATTAAAAGACATACCCATTAATTCTTTTAATTTAGTTACTTTTTTAAACATATTAGTAATTTTCAGCACTTTTTCTACACTAACTTTTACTAAAGTTCCAGCGCCGGTTATTGTGATACTTTGTCTTTTTCTAGGATGGATATTTTAGTGTTAGCGATAATAATTATTTTTTTCAATTTCATCTTTCACACTCTCGGGCAAAAGATAACGAATTGATTTCCCTTCTTTTATAAGATTTCGTATGTATGTTGAAGAAATTTCAAGCAATGGAGCCTCCAAAATATTAATCAGGCTTCCGGCTATTTTTTTTACACCGAAGCCCGGTCTTTTATAGATATATAATTCATATTGTTCGATGATAAACTGGTAATTTTTCCACTTGTTGATGTTCGCCAAACTGTCACTGCCCAGGATTACACAAAATTGATGTTGGGGAAATTGTTCCTTTAAATAAGTAAGGGTATCAATTGTATAGGATGGCTTGGGGAGATTAAATTCAATTTTTGATGCTTTGATATTGTACTCGCCCTCAAGTGCGGTTTGAATCAGGTGTAATCTGGAATATTCATTTAATAGTGAACCTGATTTTTTTAGAGGATTTTGTGGTGATACAACCATCCATACTTGTTGCAGGTCTGTACTGTTGAGGGCGTAATTTGCAATAATTAAATGCCCAATGTGAACAGGATTAAAGGAACCGAAGTAAAGGCCTATTTTCATATTAGAACTGTAGGTTTACTATTTATTGATGATGTGGAATTTCTTCTACCCAAATATTTTCTGCTTCATTAATGCGTAAACTTAGATGATAACCTGAAACTAATATAGAAATTGGGTCGCCGAGTGGGGCTATTTGGTCAATTATAACAATTTCTCCAGGTACACAACCCATCTCCATTAATTTTAAAAAAATATCATCTTTTTCGAAAGATTTTATTACTACTGATTTTCCTACCTTAATTTCTGAAAGTCTCCGATCCATTCTTATGAATTTATTTAGTACAAATGTATTCATTCATTATTGTTCAATAATTTCGATTTTAGAAATAAGATATGGCAATACAATTTTTTTTTAAGGACCAGAAAGTTACTCTTATGCATAGAACTGCCCTAAAGCAGTTTGTAAGTAACATATTCATAACTGAAGGTAAGCGGGTTAAAAGTCTGGATTATGTTTTTTGTTCTGACGAGTATTTGCTTGAAATAAACAGAACACACCTCAAACATAATTTTTATACGGATACCATTACTTTTAATCTTTCTGAAACACCACTGGAAATTATTGGGGAGATTTATATAAGTGTAGAGAGGGTAAGAGACAATGCTGCCGGGTTGGGGATAAGTACTAATGAGGAACTTCATAGGGTTATTTTTCATGGTGTTTTGCACCTATGTGGTTATAATGATAAATTTCCAAAGGATCAGAAAGAAATGAGAGCCGCTGAAGACAAGTATTTAAGGTTGTATTTAAAATAGAACGTTACACGAATCCCATTTGTTCTTTTTAATTACCAAAGAATATAAACGCCACTTCCTTTTATCTTCCTGTATTAATAAGATCGTAAACCCGTTAAACCAAAACTTGTTCCACGTATCCCTGTTCCCACCCGAAACATTGTTTATATTTGAAAATGGGTAGAAAAAAATGGACACCAAATATTGAAATAACAGAGGAATTACTAAAATTTAGAGAAAAGAGGAAATGGCAATTGGCTTTACGAAGATATGTTTTAGAGAAAAAACCAGCCTATACTTATGCGCCATACTTTGGTTTAGATGTTGAAGGCTTCAGACAATGGATAGCGTTACAATTCACTCCAGAACTAAACTGGAGTAATTTTGCAACAGCCTGGCAGCTTGATCACATAGTTCCGGTAACTTATTTTGATTTTTCGGAAGAAGCAGATCTTTTACTTTGCTGGAACTTTATCAATATAAGGGTAGATAGCCTGGAATTGAATAAAGTAAGGGGAAATAAGATGAATGAACTTGCCATCAAACCCTATTTTCAAGATTTATACAATAAAACAGGCTATAATTTTTGCCAGAAAATGTTAGAAAAGCTGGCTATAATAGAAAATTCAAATTTTGAGATTAACCCGGCCATTGAAAAATTTATCATTCAAAATAAGGAACACCTGGAAATTGTCGCCACTCTAAACAGTGAGGAGTTTGCAAGATTTAATCAGGGCGTTTCAGTAAAAAACCTATTATTGGAACGGGAAATCCTTAAAAAATTCGGCAACTGATTCCTTTACTGTAAACTACCTTTGTAAAATGTTTCCAGAATACGATATTATAGTAGTGGGCGCAGGCCATGCCGGTTGTGAAGCCGCCGCCGCCGCCGCTAACTTAGGCAGCAAAGTCTTGCTGATAACCATGAATATGCAAACCATTGCCCAAATGAGCTGTAATCCGGCCATGGGAGGAATTGCTAAAGGGCAAATTATTAGAGAAATAGATGCCATGGGAGGTTATAGTGGGATCATTACCGATCACAGTATGCTGCAATTCAGAATGCTTAACCGTTCAAAGGGCCCAGCTATGTGGAGTCCGAGGGCGCAAAGTGACCGGATGATGTTTGCAGGCAAATGGCGGCAAATGTTGGAACAGACTCCGAATGTTGATTTTTACCAGGATACCGTTACAGGGTTATTGATTAAAGAAGGGCGTGTTACCGGAATTGTTAGTGGATTGGGTCATGAAATTATGTCCAAAGCGGTTGTTTTAACGAATGGTACGTTCCTAAATGGAGTAATTCATATTGGTGAAAAGCAATTAGGTGGAGGGAGGATGGCTGAAAAAGCAGCCACGGGTATAACTGAGCAATTGGTTGGACTTGGTTTTGAAAGTCAGCGTTTAAAAACGGGAACACCTCCACGGATTGATGGCCGTAGTTTGGACTATAGCAAAATGGAAGAGCAAAAAGGAGATGATGAAATAGTTGGATTTAGCTTTGTTGATATTCCTAAAATGAAGCCGGAACAACAAAGAAGTTGTTGGATAACCTATACAAATCAGGAAGTTCATGATATACTGAAGACAGGCTTTGAAAAAAGTCCCATGTTCCAGGGAAGAATAAAAGGTACAGGACCAAGATATTGCCCCAGCATTGAAGATAAAATAAACCGGTTTGCTGAAAGAGAACGGCACCAGTTGTTTGTGGAGCCCGAAGGATTTAATACCGTAGAGATTTATGTGAATGGATTTTCTTCCTCTTTACCAGAAGAAGTTCAATTGCAGGCACTTAAATTGGTTCCCGGGTTTGAAAACTGTAAAATGTTTCGCCCAGGTTATGCTATTGAATATGACTTTTTTCCGCCTACACAACTAAAGTTCAGTCTTGAAACAAAATTGATACAAAACTTGTTTTTCGCCGGTCAGATTAATGGTACAACCGGTTATGAAGAGGCCGCCTGTCAGGGTTTAATGGCTGGCATAAATGCACATCAAAAGGTAAAGGAACTGGAACCAGTTGTTTTAAAAAGAAGTGAAGCATATATTGGGGTGTTGATAGATGACCTCATTAATAAAGGAACCGATGAACCTTACCGTATGTTTACCAGCCGTGCTGAATTTAGAACCCTGCTGAGGCAGGATAATGCAGATATTCGTCTAACGCCATTAAGCTATCGTCTGGGGCTGGCTTCACAGGAAAGAATGGATAGAGTACAAGCCAAAACTGACGCAGTAAATAAAGTAAAAGAAATACTTGGAAATATTTCTTTGGAACCCGGTGAAATAAATCAATTTTTGGAAAGCATTCCGTCTGCGCCTTTAATTAATAAGCAAAAAGTGCTACAGTTATTATTAAGACCCAATATTGGATTGCAGGAAATGCAAAATTCTGTTGCAAGGCTAAAGGTAGCCCTGGTGGAATTTGACAACGAAACGCTTGAACAGGTAGAAATATTAACTAAGTATGACAGCTATATTGAAAAGGAAAAGGAATTAGTGGCTAAAATGAGCCAGCTGGAAGATTTGATAATTCCAGATAGCTTCAATTACACTAAACTTGTTTCGTTAAGTAATGAGGCCCGGCAAAAATTCACTAAAATCAAACCACGCACACTTGGTCAGGCTTCCCGTATATCGGGTGTTAACCCCAGCGACGTTCAAATACTGATGGTGTTTATGGGGAGATAGCAGTACGAAACAATTTTAAAGGCTGAATCTATTTACATTTGCGCTTTTTATATCTTAACAAAAAAATAGTATGTCACTCAATTTTTCTGCAGACATCCCTAAAGAATTAATTTTTGAAAATATTGCTGCGTATCTTCTGCAAAATGGTTTAAAAGTCGCAAGCCAGGATAGTACCCGGCCATGGGGAGGTTTTTTTGTATTAGAGGAAGGAGATGCAAGAAAATTTATTTCTCTATATTTTCCGCACCTTTCCAAAGAAGCGTTAAGTATTTCTGGAAAACTAAGTCCAAAAATATTGATTGTTGCGCCGCAAAAAAGGTTGAGTTGGCAATTCCATCACCGCCGTGCGGAAATATGGAAACTGATAGGAGGGGTTGCTGGTGTAATTACCAGTGATACAGACGAAGAAAAAGAGAATGTTTCTTTAAAAATTGGTGATATTATCCAGTTAAAACAAGGGGAGCGCCACCGTTTAACCGGGTTGGACGGCTGGGGAATTGTTGCTGAAATCTGGCGTCACACAGATGTGGAAAACCCCAGTAACGAAGAAGATATTGTGCGGGTGCAGGACGATTTTGGAAGGTAACAATAATCAACCTTAATAAATTGCGGCAAGCCGATACGTTGTGTACCGTACCTGCGTTTTATAAGTATTCATATTATTATTTTATTCAGCAATGCCCGGCAGATCATAACCAAATGGAATGCAAAAAAGGGAACGCGGGGATTGTTTACTTTATCGTCATGTCAATTAAACAGCAAACAGGAATAAAAGTTGTTGGTGCGTATTTCCAAAACAGCGCACATTGATTTGTTGTAGAATAAAAGGGAAAAGTTTAGTTGATCCCTGCATGCTATAAACCTGTTTTTTTTAGTGAACTTAAAACAATTTTAACTTCGCCGTAGCTAATACCTGCGGGTATATTTTCCATTATTGTTTTATGTACTTCATGTCCATGTTTTGCAATGGCTGCTTTTATAAAAATTTGTTTTTCTGCGCTTACCAATTCATTTATATCTAGTTCACCGATACCAACAAAATAAGCAAGATGACCTTCAATGGTTCCAGCAACCAGGTTTCTTTCTATTGCAATTTCAGCAACTGATTTTTTATTTTTAAACAAAAGAAAGCTGATCGTTTTTGTATCTGTTTTTATAGCTGTACTTTTTTCTTTTCGCTTTTCTTTTATGGGCATTGCCTCCATGTTGGTATGTAAATTGTTTTCTTCGCAATAAGCATTTATAATGGTTAAAAAGGCTTCGCCAAACTGACCTGTTTTTATTTTTCCAAAGCCTGTTATCTTATTTAATTCATCAAAGGTTTGGGGCAGGTAGCGAACCATTTCATCCAGGCTGGCACTGTTGGCAACCATGTAAACCGGCATCTTTTTCTGCTCACAAAGTTCATCTCTTTTTTTACGAAGCCGCTTGTATAAATCAGGATACGGACTATCGGTTTTTTGATACGAAGATTTGCCGGCATACATGTTTACAGATAGTACAGGGTTTACAAAAGTTCTTTTTTGCTGCAGGTAATTATTTACAATAAAACCATTTTTGCATCCTTCAAATAAATGCTTTCGCAAACAAATACCCTGATACAGATCCATCAGTAATTTATTGGCATCTAAAGCAATAATTTTACTATCTGTCGAAGCTTCGCATGTATATATTTGTTCTTTGCAATGTTGTAATGCAGTACAAAAATGTTCGCTTGCACCAATGATTCGTTTTTGCAATAATTCATTCAGTTCGGGAAGCTCAGGCTGGTTTAATAATTCCTGAAGCTGGGGTAAAAATCTTGTCGCCACCTCGTCCATTTTTTCAACAGAAGCATTGACGGTTTGTGCCCACGCCACAGCTTCTTTATTAAAAACAGCTGCCTGCGCAATTAGGCAGGATAACAAGGCTTTAGCATTTAACTGCAGTTCAAAAAAATCAAACAGCTTTATTAAAGTATGGTCCTGAAAAGCATGTTTTGCCTGATGTAATAACTGCAATTGAGCTGCAGATGTTCGCTGACTTGTTGCAAATGCAGCAATTCGGTAATCGCTGCGCAAACTGTGGTTGTTGATCTGGCTATGCAATATCATACCCTGTAATGTAGTGCAACGGCTTAAAGCTACATATACCTGCCCCGGAGCAAAAGCTTCTCCAGCATCAATAATGGCTTTTTCAAAGGTTAATCCTTGGCTTTTATGTATGGTAATAGCCCAGGCAAGCCGCAAGGGAAATTGTGTAAAAGATCCAACCTCATCTTCATCAATCTGGTTCGTGGATTTATCCAGGCTATACCGTATATTTTTCCATTTTTCTTTTTTCACTTCTATCGCTGTTGCATTTCCTTCGCAAACAACAAAAATCTTATCCTCTTCTATTTTTTCAACAACGCCAATTTTACCATTAAAATACCGGCGAACTTTCTCTACATCATTTTTAAGAAACATCACCTGTGTGCCGATTTTCAATTTTAAATTTACATCTGCCGGGTAAGATTTTTCATAAAATTCACCTTCGATGGAAGCATCAAAATTGTAGACTTTGCCCTTCAGTTCAGTCAACGCTTTAAAGTTAATGGCATCTGCCTTACTGTTGTGTGTGGTAAGCGTAATGTAGTTTTCCTCTCTCGGCGGATGGCTTGCCGGCAGGTAACGGGTGTGTAATAATTCATATCCTTCCTGATCCATTTCATTGTTACGTACCTGGTTTAAAACCTGTACAAATGCACCATCATTTTGACGGTAAATTTTATTCAGTTCTACATATACCGGTTGCTGCGATTCTATTACGTGGCTGTTGAAAAAATATTCGCTTTTGTAGTACGGCGACAATAGTTCCCATTCTTCTCTTTTTATTACCGGCGGCAATTGGTACATATCGCCAATCAACAAAACCTGCACTCCTCCAAAGGGTATGGTGTGCTGACTGCGAACATGCCGTAGTACAGTATCAATAGCATCCAGCACATCGCAACGCACCATACTAATTTCATCAATAATCAGCAGTTCTAATTTTTGCATCACTTCTTTACGATCATTGGTTAAACGCAGCCTGCTGATAAGGCTGTGCTTATCACTAATGGCATCATTAGCGCCATAACCTTTGCTAACGGGGATAAATGGTGTAAAGGGTAACTGAAAAAAAGAATGAATGGTGGTACCGCCGGCATTGATTGCGGCTACGCCTGTTGGAGCAACTACAACCGTGTTTTTTACTTCGTTTTCTTTTACGTGTTTTAAGAAAGTAGTTTTACCCGTACCGGCCTTACCGGTTAAAAAAAGGGAAGCATTGGTATAATTAACAAAATCGGATGCTAATTGAAAAGATGTATTGGTGATGTCTGTATTATTTATAGTCACAAATGTTGATATTTTATTGATGACCGAAAAGCAGTCCTAAAATTTAATGACTGGTTTGTCAAACAACGATTTTTGCCAAACAATATAAAGATAAACCCTGTGAAATTAAAAAAAGGATTGCACAGGTCTTCGCAATAATCATTGCTTAAAAGGCGATGCAATCCTTATCAACAGCTTTAAGCCTGCGGTTTACCATTCAGCAGCAACAATTCATTCACCTGTACTTCGCTGATGTATTTTTTAATACCATCTTTATCGGTATAGCTTCTGTTAATCAACTTCCCTTCTATCACAATCTCTGTTCCTTTCTGTAAATACTTTTCGGCAAGGTCTGCAACCTTACCCCAGGCTACCAAATTATGCCAGGTAGTTTCTGTTACTTTTTCTCCTTTGGCATTCCGGTAATTTTCGTTGGTAGCAATACTGAAGCGAGCCAGTTTTTTACCACTCTCGGTATTTTTAATTTCAGGAGCGTTGCCTAAATTACCAATCAGTTGAACTTTGTTTTTTAATGCGTACATGTTTGTAAGTTTTTAAAGTTTTAAATTTTGTTATCTCAGTAAACCGAAAGGCGCCGTTCCGATTGACAACACAAAGATGGGCAGGCCAGCAAATGATAGTCGTACATTAGTCGTTTATAGTTGCATATAACCGTTTGTAAACGCTTGTACTTGCAAAAAATAAATGGTATCTTTTACTGTAAATCAATACCACAGCGAATGACAACTGATATTGCTTTTAAAAAATGTCTTACCTGTGGTAAAACCATAAAAGGTAGAACCGATAAAAAATTTTGCGATGATTACTGCCGCAACGGATATAATAATCAATTGAAAGCCGGAGATAACAACTATGTGCGCAACATCAACAATGCCCTGCGCAAAAACCGGCGCATTTTAGAATCGCTTTTACCAGATAATGAAGACATGGCCAAAGCCAATAAAGAAAAATTATTGCACAAAGAATTTCAGTTTAAATACTAT
>NZ_JACMOO010000114.1 GCF_014377975.1 Ferruginibacter sp. | reverse complement strand
CGCCATCTTCCCGTAGCCGATAATGGAAAAGTGATAGGCATCATTTCCATTGGCGATGTGGTAACCGCCATCATCGAATCGCAAAAAGAAACCATCTCGTACCTGCACAATTATATTTCCCAGTAAGGCTGATTTTTTATTTAACCAGCAGTTGTTTTTCATGGCGGTCCGTCGTGGAAACCATGTTTTGGTAATTAACGCTGCCCAAAACTTTTGTGCAGCCCAACGATATGATTTGCTTTCAAATTTAATGCTTCTATTTTTACAAACAGTTGGGGGCATTTTTCCACAAAAGCGATTTATCGGGAAGCTGATTACATGGTAAATGATCTTTATTTATAATTCAAAAGCCCCGGTAAAGCGGGGCTTTTGAATTATAAATAAGAGCTATAAAAGTTTACTCTTTAATAAACTTTAACACTACCACTCTTGATATCGTTTGCAGCCTTACATTGTAAATTCCGGGCGATAAATTATTAATGTCAACAGCAGCAGAAGCGCCATTGCCCGGAGCAAACAGCGTTTCCTTTAACTTGATTCCGTTTGCATCAATAATTTGTACAGTAGCATTTTCATTCAATCCGTTCAGTTTAATATTCAATATATTTGTTGCAGGATTAGGGGACAGATTGATACTAAAAAGTTCATTCTTAACATCTACGGAAACTATTTTACTATAAACAAATTTTCCACTGTTGTCCGTCATTTTCAACCTGTAAAAATTTACCCCATGCAAAGGCTGTTTGTCAATGGCAATATAATTTGTTTTTGAATTGGTATTGCCCTTTGCTGCAACATAACCAATTGCGGTGAAATCGTTGGTTGCGGTGCTACGTTCAATTATAAAACCAGAAAGATTTTGTTCGCTTGCTGTTTGCCATTGCAATAACGCGTTGTTATTATTTTGCAGTGAGGCAGTAAAATCCGTCAACACCAATGGTAACGGGCCACCGGTGGGGCCAAGTAAGTACCTCGCCACAACTCCAAAATTTCCGGGAAACTGGCCAAAGCCGGCTGCATACAAACTATTACCCGAAATCAACAATTTTGCTATTCTGTCGTTTGCTCTGCTTGCTGCGGTAACAACGCTGCCGCCGCCAAAGGTATTGTCTAAGCTTCCGTCCGTATTGTATCTCGTAATGGTGAAATCCTCATTGTTCCCGTTTTGATAGTATCCTCCTAACACTATTTTGCCATCATTTTGTATGGCAGCTGAAGTTTCGTATTCGCCATTCAGGTTGCTCACTACGGGTTGTCCTCCATTAAAAGTATTATCATCGGTACCATCAGCATTGATGCGTGTAACAGCAAATCTTGAGTCTGTCCCTTGTTTTTGAACAAATTCATAATACCCCCCGACAATAATTTTTCCGTTATTTTGAAGCACGAGCGACCTGAAATTAAGTACAGGATTTACACCATAATATTGCAAAACACGGATGCCGGTTGAAGCAAAGCTAATATCGGGGGAACCATCTGTATTATATCTTGCTACAGATGAAAAGGTATTTTTGCCTAATGCCAATATTTTGCCGTCCGCCTGTATTTTGAAATCATCACAAAAAAATGTTGTGTTTAATCGCCCACCCGTACCAAAACTCATATCAAGAGCCCCGTTTGTGTTGTAACGGGCAATACCCGTTCCGGCTACAATAATTTTTCCATCCTTCTGGATAGCCACGGCGGTTACTGTATCAGCATTGCTGAAAGCAGTTGTTTGCAGGCCGTTTCCATTAAAGGTAATGTCCATGCTGCCATTGGTATTATAACGGGCTATTGCAAACTTTCCACCCGAAACACCTGCAAGAATAATTTTTCCATCTGTTTGAATAGCGATGTCTTTTGCACGGTCGTCGGCACCTCCAAAATCAGTCATCAGTTTACCACCACCAGAAAAAGAATTATCAAAACTTCCATTGATATTATAGCGGGTGAGGGCAAAATCAACGTTCAATCCATTCCATGAATAGCCGGCAGCCAAAATTTTTCCATCTGGTTGAACAGCTGCACTTGTATAAAAAGTATATCCCTGGCTAAGGTGGTCAATCAGCAACCCAGTGGCATTGTAGTTAGGATCCAGACTGCCATCTGCAGCATTAAAACGTGCTGTTGCAATGCTAATTTTACTACCTTCAGTATTAATTCCTAAGGCAAATAATTTTCCATCAGCTTGAATGATCAGCGAGTTAACATAACTGTAGGAACCAACTGCCACTACCTGTTTCCCATCGCTGGAAAAGGAATTGTCTAGGCTTCCATTTGGGTGATAACGTGCAATAGCAAAGCTGCTGGTAGCGCTGGTAGACGTTTTGCCTGCCAATATAATTTTCCCGTCTGTTTGAATAGCAAGTGAATTAGCCTGGTCATTGGTGCCTCCAAAATCAATTGTCACATTCCCATTACTATTAAAAGTACTATCTAAACCACCTTTGGCATTGATGCGTGCCAGAGAAAAACCTCCATTAAGGCGCAGCACTATTTTGCCATCTGCCTGAACAGCAATTTCATTTATACCGCCAATATCTTCCTTGCCGTTGCCATTAAATAAATTATCAAGTGTTCCATCGGTGTTGTATCTTAATAGTACTGATCCACCTACCAAAATTTGTCCATTATTTTGAATGGTTACGCAATTGGAGTTTACGCGAAATCCAAACTGCACGCTACCTCCATTACCGAAACTACTATCCAGATTTCCGTCTGAATTATAGCGGGCAAGCTGAATTACCTGGTTAGAGGCATTGCTTACAAGACCATTGCCTGTAACAACTATTTTTCCATCAGTCTGCAGTGCCACACCGGTCGCAAAATTTGCAAAGCTAAATGCGGAAAGAATAATGCCGGATTCATTAAAACTATTGTCTAAACTACCATCCGTATTAAAGCGGGCTATTTCATAGGTTTCAGGCCCAATAATGGCGATGTATCCACTATTAATATTTATGGTACTGCCTGCAACTACTATCCTTCCGTCGGGCTGTAGTATCGCATGAGGACCCGTCATCACCAGCGAAACAGAAACGCCGTTTCTGCCATAACTTATATCAACCGATCCATCTGCATGTCGCTTATTGATTACAACCTGACCTGCAGTTTCCAATATAAAATAGAAACTGCCATCAGTCTGGTATAATACCTGCTGTCTTCCATAACTAAAATTTATGGGAGAACCCATATCAGTTCGTACAATTCCTTTTTCTCCAAACGATTGATCAAGTTCTGCGGTTTGAGCATATCCAAAACCAAGCAGGCAAACTACAAATAGTAAAGTGAGTAATTTTTTTTTCATACTGGTTATTTAGTTTTGTAAAACAGCGAGATTTGTCAGCCAAGCGAGACCAAACAAAAGGGAAATTCAGAAATTATTGGAGATAATGTTTCGGGTATCGTAGAAGTTGAACAGTATCCAAACTAAGAATATAAATATAACCTATTTTTCAACACAGAAAATAAAAAATTGGATCTCGCATATCTCGGACGGTTTTTTTCATAGCAAGATCCCTGGCAAACACACATACCTGGTAGGAAGTTGTAGCGAAGAGAAATATCGTTGACAACAATTTTTGCATTTTATTAGTATTTATCACCAGGGTGTTAAATTAAAACCTGATTAAATAAATATATCTACATTGCGAATATTTAAAAATTAAAAAAATGAATCCTAAAAAATTTACATGCTTTTTTTTAAAAATGATTGCGCAAAAAAAGGGCTTTCTTTTTGCCTTATTGCTGATGATAATATCGGGTGCTAATGCGCAGGACAAAGGCATTCACTTTGAACACGGCAGCAAATGGAAATTGATTCTTGAAACAGCCAAAAAGGAGAATAAATATATTTTTGTTGATTGCTTTACCACCTGGTGTGGTCCCTGCAAGTACATGAGTGCTAATATTTTCCCCAAGGAAGAGGTAGGCACCTTTTTCAATAATAATTTCATAAGCGCTAAGTTCCAGATTGATTCAACTACGAAAGATGAAGAAGAAATTAAAAATCAATATGCCGATGCCTCTTTTATTGCAAAAGCTTACAACATCAGGGCTTACCCAACCTATCTTTTTTTTAATTCGGATGGCGAACTGGTACACCAGGAACTTGGCAGCAGTGAGGCTGATGAATTTATTGCCAAGGGAGCCAATGCAATGAACCCCGGGAAGCAATATTTTACCCAGGTAAAAAAATACGATGCAGGAAACAGGGAGCCGCTGTTTTTAAAAAATCTCGCTATGGTTTCGCGGGGAGCATTTGACCAGGCCGGAACATCTAAATATGCGAGTGCCTATTTGGCCACCAAACCCGATCTGGAAAATAAGGAAACGCTCCGATTTATTTACGAAACTACGATGAGCAGTCGTGACGAGGGGTTTTCAATGATGTTGAGCAACCCGGCAAAATTTGAAACAGTAGTTGACAGGCATGAATTGCATGGTGCTTTGAGTGGATTGATCTCCAGAGATGAAGCAGAGAAAATTGATTATGGATTTCAAAAATTTGATACCAAACAATGGGAAACTTACTCAGCGGTATTAACAAAAAAGTATCCAGAATATGCAGATGAAGTACTGGTAGGATTTAAAACTTCCATTTTCAGAAATAAAAAAGACTGGAAATCCTATGCTTCGGCGATAAACCAATATGCCAGCTCCAAATACATAAACAATGCAGAACTAAATGACTTTGCATGGACCATCTTTAAAAATTGTAACGACAAAAAGCTACTGACAGCGGCGGCAGGATGGAGTAAAAAATCTTTTGAAAAAGAAACCAAACAGAATGCAACTTATATGGATACCTATGCCAACCTATTGTACAAACTTGGCCAAAAAGAAAATGCGATTATCTGGGAACAAAAGGCAATGACAGCAGATATTGCACAGGGCCATGATACAATCTGGGAACAAGAAGTAATCGGTAAGATAAAAAAAGGAGTACCTACCTGGTAACAGCAATGGATCGACTCTTATAAAAAGCCCTGCTCTGCATTACTGTATGGCGAGGCTTTTTTAATGGACTTGTGTACCATTCGGGGCTACTCAATTTTAATTTTTAAACGAATACCTCCGCAAAACAAAGGCTTTTAATATGCCTGGCAGCAAATATTCGCATAGCCAATACGTTGCAGTTTTATAAGCAAAGATGTAACGTTGTGTTTTAGTTTTATTGATATTGCATTAACTTATAAAACCGTCTCTTTTTTCATAACAATCCTTGTTAACCCACAGACCAGGAAGGACGTTGATAACAAATCTTCACCCAGGACTATTCGCTTATTAGGTAATTAATACCATCCGCCATCAACTAAACAAAAAAATACCAACAATAATTGGCGTGATGTCATAAGAATAAGCAATGATCATCATCATCTGCCAAAGCAGTGAATCCACAGACCAGATAAACCAAATTTACACAGCGCTTAAAATACAGACCCAAACCATTTACCCGTAAAAAAGCTGTAATTCCCCCTGCGGAAGTCAAATAAAATAAAAGTAAAGCTTCGCATTGTTTATTATCGGATTAGTTGCAATCTGGAGTAAAATGTTTACAAATATTTTTTAGAGATATAATATTATCTAAAAAATAAATCTGTCTGAAATGTTACACATAAATCAAATTCAAATAATGTCTCTGTCCCAGGTTATTAAATCATCAATTAATAATATTTTGAAAGTTTAACGATTTTTTAAACCTATTTAAAAATTAATTGTTCAGGTAAATAATAAACTAAAAGGAAAATACTAAAAAGTATTTTTAAAGCTGTTCGTTGTGAGATAATAAATAATAGTATTTATAATACAATTTTTAAAAAATTATATTCCAAAATATACATACTCTATCTATAAAAAGTTTCAAATAAATGATTTCTTCTTGCATAAATTTCGATGAATTACTAATCACTAACTAAAAAACCTATATTAACTATGAGAGTAAAAACACTCCTCTACCTGTCTATTCTTTTTTTGTTTATTTGTCCGGTGTTTGGGCAGACTAGTATAAAAGGCAAAGTTGTCGACGAAAGAAACCAACCATTAGCTGGTGCATCCGTATTAATAAAATCTACAAAAAAAGGAACTACTTCCAACGCAGACGGAAGTTTTACTTTATCAGTACAGCCAGGTACAAAACTAATAATTAGTGCTGTTGGTTACGATACCTATGAAATGGCAGCGGGTTCAAACATGGCAATTAAATTAAATGTAGATAATAAACTATTAAATGATGTGGTAATTACGGGAGTTGGCGTTGCTACCAGTAAAAAAAGAGTAGCCATCGATGTAGCTTCTGTAAATACAAAAGATTTTGCAAAAAGTGCTACTGGTTCTATTGAACAGGCACTTACCGGCCAGATAGCTGGTGCACAAATTCAGCAAAATGGCGGAACGCCTGGATCTGGATATAATATCATCTTAAGAGGTATTAACAGTCTTGGAAACAGCAATCCGCTAATATTGGTAGATGGGGTGCAGGTTTTGGATCTTACAAGCCTTGATCCTTCAAATGTAGAAAGAGTGGAAGTAGTTAAAGGTGCTGCCGGCGGTACTTTATATGGTGCACAAGGTGCAAACGGAGTTATTCAGGTATTTACCAAAAAAGGATCAATTAATAGTAAATTAAATATCAACGCCAGTTCAAAAGTAAGTGTTGATAATATTTTGCAAGGCAACAATATTCTTGCACAAAATCATCATTACATTACGGATGTTGCCGGTAATATTTTAAATTCTTCCGGAAATATTATTTCCCGGGACGCAACCGGAGCATGGGCGGATCCTGCAGTTCCGGACCCTGGTACCAGCCCCGCAACAGTAAATAATAAAACTTATGGGTTGCCTACTTTTAATCATGTAGACCAGGCTTTTCGTCAGGCACTTACTACCAATCATTCTATCAGTTTAACAGGCGGAGGTAATAGTATTGATTACGCTTTTACCATGTCGAGAATTGATCAGGAAGATGTATTCAGTAATAAATATAGCAGAAATAATATTTCTGCCAATCTTGGTTTTCAGTTGTTTAAAGGATTCACTTTCAGATCTTCTACCCAGGCAATTGTTGGCAATAACAATTTGTTAAATGGTAACAGGTTCGCAGTTTTAAATGCATATCCATGGGTAGATTTAAACTGGAGAGATTCAACCGGTCATAGAGCAATAAAAACTTCTGCAGCATCTAACCAAAACAATTCTTTATCTGAGCAGGAGTGGCATTCAACCACCAATCAGTCTTTAAGTATCGTTCAAAATTTCAACTTAAATTATAAGATCAATCGTTTTGTAGAAGTAGATTTTAAATATGGTTTGAATTACAGTAACAGGAATGGTGCTGATATTTATCAAAATCAAACCTTTGCTTTACAAAGCTCCTTACATTGGGGTACCGACAGACAGGGCAGCATTAGAAATTCAAATTCAACCGATACGTATAAAAATGCTTTGTCTACTGTATACTTAAAAACTGATTTTCTAAAAGATTTTCATTCAAAAATTCCCATTCGAACCGTAACCCAGATTTCTTACGATTGGAGAAGTGATAAATTTGCCAGCTATTACGCACAAGGTGTTCAGTTACCTACCTATCCTCCCACAAATATTAATGTTGCCGCAATAAAAACTGCAGGCGATAATAACAATGCGTTTACTACTTTTGGTGTATTAGTTAACCAAACTATTGATTATGCCAATTTATTCGGTATTTCGGCAGGTTTCCGTTCAGATTATTCTTCTGAGTTTGGTGCAGGTTCAAAACCATTTACTTTTCCAAGAGCATCCGTTTATTTCCGTCCTTCAGAGTTAATGGGTAATACTTTTATTACAGATTGGAAACTTAGGGTAGCCTATGGTGAAGCAGGTATTCAGCCAGATAGATACCAGCGCCAGGTTACTTTTGATGTTATGCCATTGGGAAGCAGTGTTGCATTGTCGCTTCCAAATGTAGCCAGCAACTCAAACCTGCGGGTACAGGTTAGTAAAGAATTTGAAACAGGCACCGATGTATCTTTTAATATATTTTCGGGTAACTGGTTTCATAAAGCGACCTTTAGCGGTACTTACTGGAAAAGAACATCCAGCGATATTATACAGCAAGCGAATGTTTCCGCATCTTCAGGTTTTGGTAACCGTGTAGACAATCTTACTACCATTTCATCAAAAGGGGTGGATCTTTCTTTAGATGCAAGTGTATATAATTCTCCCGATATAATTTGGAACCTTGGTGTAAGAGTAGGTTTTGCCCACAGTAAAATAGATAAAATATCCAATGGATTGGATATTATCTCCGGTGATTTTGCACTCAGGCAAGGACAAAGTTTAGGCTTATTTTACGGACAAACACCTTTGCACAGTGTAACCCAGTTGCAGGTAGATGGTAAAACCCCCTATATAACTGCAGCCAATCAACAGTTTTATACATTAGTTAACGGAAGTGTGGTAGATACCAGAACAAATGCAGTAAAATTGACCGCAGCAAACGATCTTTCTGTTATGGGTAATGCTTATCCTGATTTTACAGCTTCTATGTTTAATAATGTTACGCTGTTTAAAAAACTAACCATCTCTTTTCAATTTGATTGGATACACGGTAATAGTATTTATAACGAAACCAGGCAATGGTTATATTCTCCGGCTGGTGGTTCGGGCGGTTCAGGAGGTGTTTCTGCAGATTTCGATAAGCAAATTACCATCAACGGAAAAACAGGCGCTTTTGTTAATTACTACCAGAGTTTATACAACCTGGTTAAACCAACTTCAACCTTTGTGGAAGACGGATCTTTTGTTCGTTTAAGAGATGTATCTATTACTTACGACCTTACAGAAAAACTACATATTAGATGGTTA
Source organism: Ferruginibacter sp. (assembly GCF_014377975.1). GTDB lineage: Bacteria > Bacteroidota > Bacteroidia > Chitinophagales > Chitinophagaceae > Ferruginibacter. Next base: position 2,888 of record NZ_JACMOO010000114.1, on the reverse strand, counting down.
AAAAGATTAGCAGTAACCGCTTCGGGAAGAAATTTATTAACCATAACAAAATATAGTGGACTGGATCCGGAAAATACAGCTGCAGTGGATAGTCAGGGTAATACATTAAACGGTATTGGTGTTTCGAAAGGTGTAGACTTTTTCGGCGTACCTAATTTAAAGAGTTACCAGTTTGGAGTTAACATCGGATTTTAATCTTATAAATTTAATTAATTATGAAAAAATATATTTTTATTATACTTGCGGTAGCGGCTACGCTGGGAGCTTGTAAAAAATCAACACTTCAGCTCTCTAACCCAAACAATCCTACACCATTGGCCCTGGCTTCCGAGGCGGGCATAGAATCTTTTGCGATGGGTGTTTTTGCTAAATGGATCGCCAATGTTCCCGGCGAAGGAAACACTAATATTATGCAGATAGCTTTAATGATGCACAGTAATATGGGTGATGAAGATTTTTCGCCCTGGGCAAACTGGGGTTTGCGGTATGCTGCGAACGTATCTACCATTACACTACCTGCGCCCTATAATAAAACATGGACGAACCCAACAGGTTTAAGCCAAAAAGATATACTTGCATCAAATAACAGCCGTAAAGCAGGCGAATCTAACTCTACCCAATACGAATGGAATGTATGCAATTATATGAATGTGCAGGCCAATACATTATTGCTTGCATTGGATAACCCCGCTTTAAAATTTTCAGGTGATGCTGCTACAAAAAAAGGCATTTTAAAAGCCTGGGGTTATTGGTGGAAAGGATTTGCTTACTCACGTCTTGGATCAATGTATTTAAGTGCTATCATTAATAATGAAGCTGGCACTGGTGTAACCAATGGCAAGTTTTCCGATCATACAGCTATGATAAATGAGGCAAATGCCAATTTTGATAAAGCCGCTGCAATATTAGCAACACTGACTGAAAACGGAGATTACGATGCAGTGTTTAAAGCAATTGTGCCTGTTTTTAATTTAAACAATAATATCGTTACGCCGGCTATGTGGATCAGACAAATAAACACCTATAAAGCCCGTAATTTTTTAGCCAATACTAAAGTTGCAACAATGACAACTGCTGACTGGACTGCACTTTCAGCCCTTACTGCGGCAGGAATGGTAAAAGGTGATTTTTCCTTTTATTTTGGCATGGCTGCGGGTGCCATTAATGATTTATCGGGTAATTTTTATCATCCATTTGCATTTCACGCTTCTGGTAACGGGTTTGCATGGGTATCTGAGCGGTTAATTCAGGAGTTTAAACCAAATGATAACAGGTTAGCGGGTAACTATAATATAATTACAACCGGTCCGGTAGTTAATATACGCAACAGGGGTATCCAATTTGGAAGCAGGTACTTTGTGGTAGATATTGAAAACGGTGGTACTTATGGTACCGACAACAGTATGGGTGCCATTAGTATTGCTGGTACCTGGGAAGAAAATAGTCTGATGATTGCTGAAGGCAAAATTCGCACCGGCAGTGATATTGATGGTGGACTTGCTATAGTAGATGCCGTACGTGATGCGCAGGGAGCTGGTATAGCCCATGTTGCTAATACCGGATTAACACAAGCGCAGGCAATAGAAGAATTTAGAAGTGAAAGACGTGTTGCGCTTTACTTGCGTGGTACTGCATTTTACGATGCCCGCAGATGGGGTGTTACCACCTCAGTAGCCAATGGTGGCGGCCGTGCGAAAGCTAATATTTTAGTACCGGGTAGTTTAACTGGTAATGCTTCTGCTATAATTGTACCTTGCCTGGTAGATTATAATTATGTTGATTATTGGGATGTACCACAAAATGAACTTGATTTTAATGCGGCATCTGTAGGATCAGCACCCATTAAAAACTAAAAATCATACTGGATGTTTGTTGATAATATTTATCACCACCTGTTATGGTATTAAATGAAAGGAGTAAAGTTGAATTAATTTCAATTTTACTCCTTTTCATTTTTCAGGATATTTTTAACCCACATTGCAGTTACAACTATCTCAGATATTTAACCCACCTTGCAGCTAAGAATCTACAAATTGGCTAATAGCGTGGGTGTCAGTTTTTTTGAATGGCGGTTTGTGTACTACAAATTTAATTTTCTTAAAGGGTTTTGATTTTTGTAGTTTGAGGGCGTTGTGGATTTTTTTCAGGTCTTCGGTAGGTTCGGTGCATCGCTTAGTTTATATAATTTTATCAAAGCTATTTTGGCTGTTGTCAGCACCAGTTTTGTGTGGATGTTTTTCTTTTACTTCTTTCCAGTATGCCCGATTGTTTTAGCTGATAACATGATGTTTAAAATCCAATAGGCCAATATTCCAGGATGCAGATGAGCCATTGTTGCAGTGCCATGTTTATGATAAATCGATCGTAGGTCTATATCTGTTTTCAATATTCAAAAGATTGATTCTATCTCTCTGATGGGTTTGTTATGGATCATTCATTCCAACACTTCATCCGTATCTTTTAAATTTGTGTTTAAAAAATAGATACCCAATTTATTATTTTAGAATTAGGTGTTACACTGTATGTCTGTTTTTTAAAAAAGGGTCAATTAATGTTTTAGTTGTCATTGAGATGGCGGGCTACTTTATCTTTTGTACACTTTGGCAGCAGCTGTTCAAAAGCCAATATTTAAAAGTGTTTTATGGTAAACCCTGTCAAATTTAATGCGATAACTTTCGAACAGCCGGTAATAAGCAGCAATGTCTTTTTATGTTGGAATTATGTCTCACTGAAACTTTTAAATACATGGACTATAAAGCTAAAACTAGTTGCTGGTTTACGAACATCCCCTGTGTACTACAAATTGAAATACTGCTTTATGGTTAGTCTAAAAAATGTCACTGGAGGAGAGTACGAATAAAATGCTGCCGAAGCGTGAAATTATTTTG
>NZ_JACMOO010000113.1 GCF_014377975.1 Ferruginibacter sp. | reverse complement strand
CAAAAAAATGTCCCAAAAAATGGAACATTTAAAATATAAATCCTGAATTTAATTTTCTTGGTTGGTTGTTTTAAATTTGTCTTCTCCTGCGCATCTTTAGCTATTGTCTTTAACCATTTTTGTGACACAACTAACGCTTACTAATTTTTAAAAGATTTGAATTTTCATTTTAATATCTAGCTTCTCTTTCTTTCTGATGTAAAAATGCAACAAATAATTCAACTCTTTTTTATTTTTCGTTTAAAGAACCCATTCTTTCGATGAATGATGTAGAAGATTCTATTTTGTAAAATAGGCTATCGTTAAAATTATTTTGCACAATACCAAATAGCGCCCGGTATAAAAATGATCCGGCTAATGAAGCAGTACTGTTCACTATTCTGACTGCAATAATTTTTCATAGTCTTCTGCGGTATCAATGTCAATATTGCCTTTTGCAAATGAAACGGTTGCCACTTCGCTGGAATACGGTTGTAAAATTGTACGGGCACCGGCATCACCGGATAACCTCAACAATTGCGGAAAGAAAGCTTTGTGAAAAAGCGCAGGAACCCCGGTGGAATTTTTGTAGCTGCTTGCTGCCATTGCTTTTCCTGTTTGTTGTTGTGTTACTAAAAGACTCTTTATCAAAGCTGCAGATACGAAGGGTTGGTCGCTCATCATAAAGATTACACCATCCGGTAAAGGATATCCTGACAATAGAAAATTTAAGCCACAAACTATGGATGAGGCCATTCCATCCTGCCATTTCTCATTTATTACAATGTCCACAGGCATTTTATTTATTTGCCCTGCAATTAATTCTGAATTACAACCAGTAACCACAATAATTGGATGGATACCTGTATCCACAGCTGTTTCAACAGCATGTTGCAATAAAGTTTTTCCCTTGTATTGCAACAACTGTTTGGGCCTTCCCAAACGTGTTGAACCGCCAGCAGCCAGCACAATAACGCCGCAATGATTTACAATATTTTTTTGTGAAGAAATGATGGATGATTTTATTTTTTGGAAGGGTTACTATTTTTTCTGTGTGTATGCACAAATTTAATTATTAAAACCCCGCCGGATATATTGTAAAAAATATTATTTTTTTAAATCTTATTCAATATCCGGTATCAGTAATAATTGCTCAAAGGCGCTTCTTAAATATTTTCAAATACACATTTGTTCTACCCCATATCAATTTTCATATTGGCTCCTCAAAACTAAAACAGTAACATCTGAATCACAATTATGAGCTATCTGATTTGTTGAATGTATTACATTTTTACCACAGCCCTTGAATGAATTACCACCGTGTTATTTGTTGCAAGCGGGCTGCCATGTTTTCCGGATAATACCGCTTTTATTTCAGCAATAACTGACAGCGCGATTTCTTCCGGTGTTTCAGCACCAATATCCAAACCAATGGGGCTATGCAAAACTGCCAGTTGCTGCTGTGTAAACCAGGTTCCTTTTTCCGTTAACTCCTGCAGCATTCTGTCCCGCTTTTTACGTGGGCCAAGCATACCCACATACACCACATTCCTGCTTAGTAAAAACGGAAGCATCGTCTTGTCATAATTATAATTGTGGGTCATCAGCAAAAACACGGTACGGTCATCAATGGTAATCTGATCCAGTAAATTTTCTGGTTTTGACAAAAGCACCTGGCAACCAGCAGTAAAACGTTCTGCCCTTGCATATTCAGGCCGCCCATCCACTATGGTGGATTGCCACCCGAGGATATCTGCCATTTTTACCAGCGGAATTACATCATTTCCTGCGCCAATTATTATTAAAGCAACAGCAGGTAGTATCATTTCAATAAATGCATCGACCGGTGCCGTTTCAAAAATATATTCTTTAAAAACAGATTGTTGCTGTAACAAAACCGTTTGGGCATCTTTCAATAAAATGTTTGTTAACTCAAATGCATCACCGTGATTTTGATCTGGCGTTAGCAGCAGACGGGTTCCTGGTTGTATGGCCTTTTTATCGTGTAAACTAAACAAGGTGACCAACACCCCCTTCTGCCGTTTAGCTGCAAGTGCTTTTAACAGTACTATCGGGTTATTTGCTTTTGTAGCATTAATAGGTTCTATCAATACCTGTATTATGCCGTTACAACCGAGGCCTAGCCCAATGGTAGCATCGTCTTCATCATTTGTATCGTAAGTAACTAGCATGGGGCGTTGCTGCGCCATTGCCAGTAAAGCTTTTCGCAGTGCATCACCTTCCAGGCAACCGCCACTGATAGCACCGGTTAATTGTCCTTTTTCTGTAATCAGCATACGGGCTCCCTCCCTGCGGTAAGAAGATCCTTCCACATGCACCACCGTAGCCAGCGCCGATTGTTCGCCCATCCTCAGTGCCTGGTCATATGCCTTTATAATATCATTAATTTCTTTCATTGTAAACCCGTTAATACCAACCATATTTTATTTGCGCAAAACTTTTACTTGCGCTGGTGTAACAGCGATGGTGTTTTTATTGCCCCAGTCATTGCGTACATAATTTAATACGTCTGCAATTTGCTCATCAGTTAAATAGTTTTGCGCAGGCATTAATGCATTGTATGTTGTACCATTAACAATTATTTCTCCATCCTGCCCTTCCAGTACCGCCGTAATCAACAAATTCACCGGCTTCTTTAAATAATCTGATTTTGCCAGCGGCGGAAAAACACCTGGTGTACCGTTTCCATCAACCATATGGCAACTCATACAGTAGAGCGTATACGCTTCTTTGCCACGCTCTATACTTTTTGCCAAATCATATTTTTGAAAAAAAGAGCTGGTTATAATAAGTACGCCTGCCGCCATTATTGAGGACACAAAAATTTTATACATGATGTAACAATTTAAAAATACAAATGAAAAATTTTCTCTCTGCCCTAAAAGGCTGTGCAATTCACAGAACAGCGCAATGGAAACGCGAATTCTGCATTAAAAGCAGATATCCATAACTTTCTACTTTTCATACTCACACATCATTAATATCAAAAGGCAACCTGCGGATACGCTTACCCGTTGCTGCAAAAATAGCATTACACAAAGCAGGAGCAAATGGCGGAAGGCCTGGTTCGCCTGCACCTTTTATTGTTGAGCCTCCATTGGCAAGGATATGTACTTCTACCTGCGGCATTTCATTTACCCTTACTAACTTGTTGTTGTGGTAATTGGTTTGTACCGTTTGCCCCTTGTCGAAAGTTATACCGCTTTTAATAGCTGCTGTTAAAGCCATCACTGCTGCACCTTCTACCTGTGCCTTTACCGTATCCGGATTTACTACGGTACCCAAATCGATTACACCATATACTTTTTCTATTTTTACACCGGTGCCTTTTTTTGATACCTCTATTACGTAACCACCCAGGCCTGCAAAAAATTCATACTGTGCCACGCCCCTTCCCCAGCCTGCGGGCAATGGCTTATCCCAGTTGCTGACCTCTTTTAATTTTTGCAATACATTCTTTGTATCAGAATCTTTGGTAAGCATTTCTAACCTGAAAGCCATAGGATCTTTCATTGCCTTTACCGCCATTTCATCTATAAAACATTCATGCGCAAAAGCAAGCGTAGTACTGGTTACAGCCCGCCAGGCCACAAACGGAATATGTGAGTCTGCATACACATACAAATTTTTCATGTTGGCAATTTCATACTTTTGTTCACTGATGCCCTCCGTCATAGTGGCATCAGGTTTTGCTTTGTCGTAATTTTCTTTTTCACTTGCATCAAGGGAAGGTGCAATTACTTTGTGTTGAAAAGCAATTGCTTTGCCATCGGCAGATAATGCTCCTTTCATGGCAGAGAATGTCATTGGGCGAAATGGACCTAATTGTGTATCATCTTCTCTTGTCCAGATTAGCTTAACAGGCTGCCCAATTTTTTTCGTCAACTGCACCGCTTCATGAATATAATCGTTGTACAACCGGCGTCCAAAGCCACCTCCATTAAATAATACGTTTACTTTTAAATTTCCATCTGGCACATTATAGGCCTTTGAAAAAGATTCGATGATATCGCCGGGTACTTGTGTAGATACCCATATTTCAAGCTTGTTCCCTTCCATCCAGCTAGCCACGCAATTCATGGGTTCAATGGGGGAATGCGATACGATGGGCGTTTCATAAAAAGCCTCCAGCTTCACCGGTGATGCACTAAAAGTTTTATCAAAATCACCCTGGTTATGGGCTATCGTACCTTCATTTTTTGCCAGGTCCCTAAGACCTTGTTCGTAGGTTTTTGAATTAAATGTATCATTACCCTGGTAATCCCATTTTATGGTGAGCGCTTTACGCCCCTGCAAAGCAGCCCAGTAATTGTCGGCAATAACAGCAACGGCCGGATATTTATATTTACCAATAATTCTTTCGCAGGTTTCCACTCTTGTTACACCCTTTACTTTTTTTGAGGCAGTTGCATCAAAGCTTATCAATTTTGCACCAAACACCGGGCAATGTGCTAAAGATGCATACACCATGTTTGGTACAGATACGTCAATACCAAATATAGCTTTACCAGAACTCTTCAATGGAATATCCGGCCGCTGTGTGTTTTTGCCCAGCAATTTAAAGTCTTTGGGATCTTTTAATTTGGGTTCTTTTGGTACTTCCAGTTTAGAAGCCGCTTCGGCCAGCTCCCCGTAGGTTGCGCTTTTGCCCGAACCAGCGTGCAGGATCTTTCCACTTTCGGCTTTGCATTCTTCTACCGGAACATTCCAACGCTTGCCTGCTGCCGTTAGCAGCATTTCTTTTGCACTTGCACCCACTTTTCTCAGTTCAGTATAACTTGATCTTACCGACATGCTGCCACCGGCAAACTGCATTGGTCCAAATTGTTTTTGGCCACCGGTTTGTTTAATCGTTACCTGATCGAGCGATAATTCGAGTTCTTCTGCAATGAGCGCCGGAATCGATTGAAAAACACCCTGCCCTATTTCGGGCTTTGTGTTGAATATAGTAATGGCACCTGATTTTTCGATGACTACATAAGGTGTTAGTTCGTAAGAAGCGGTTTCACCACTGAGGTTGGCTACTTCACTAATGCCATTACTACCCTTTAAAGATAATCCCACAATGAGCCCTGCCCCGGTGATGCCTGATAATTTTATAAAATGCCGCCGGTTAATATTTGAATCAATTTTTTCCATGATATACGTGTTGAAATGATGAGCTTTTTGTCGAAAATAAATCAATAAAAAATGGATGAATTATACTAATTCAGCAGCACGGTGTATGGCACTGCGTATGCGCTGGTAAGTACCACAACGGCAAAGATTACCCTGCATTGCTGCATCAATATCCGCATCTGTAGGTGTTGGCTTTGCTTTTAACAATGCCACAGCACTCATTATCTGGCCCGACTGGCAGTAACCACACTGAGGCACTTGTAATTCTATCCATGCTTTTTGTATGGCATGATCCACATTTTCGGAAATACCTTCGATGGTAGTAATTTTTTTTGCTCCTACGGCAGCAACAGGAAAACTGCAGGATCGTATTGGGTTACCATCCAGGTGTACTGTACAGGCGCCGCATTGCGCAATACCGCAACCAAACTTGGTGCCGGTTAATCCCACAAAATCGCGGATTACCCAAAGCAAAGGCATGTTTGATTCCACGTCTACTTTGTATAGTTTATTGTTGATGTTAATTTCGTAAACAGCCATTTTATGTTTATTTTGAAGTATGTTAAATATAGATGTACAATTTAAATATTTTTACGGGGAGATGGCAATATTTTTAATGAATTTTTGATAAGATAAACCTCGTTTACCTTTTTGTTGAACGTTTTCTACAATTTAAGAAATAGTAGTTAACACCAGGTGAAGTTGCAGGATTAAAAAATATATTTTTTGTTTTACAAATTGAGATTTCTTTCTATAGTTTTCTCTGTTGTTATTACCCGGTGATACTACTTTCCAGAAAGCTGATTGCTTCTTCAGGTGTCATTACAGGCAAAATACTTTTCTTAAAATTGTTGGTATCACGGGTTACAATAAAATCCAGCAAAAAATTTACCACTAAAGAGTAATCCCACTGTCTAAACACTTTTTTTCTTAGCAGAAAGTTTGTGAAAATCCAGTAAGCGCTTGTAACTAAAGCAATTAAATCCTGTCCAAAAAGTTACAATCTGTCCTTCACCAATACAAGCATGGCAAGGTTCAAATGGCTGGCAAGGTTCGCATTGAGGTTGTGCATAGAAAAGGCATGCGGTTAAGGCGCTTCAGTTATTAGAAGTCCAGTTAATATTTTATTCGTTGTTGTCACAATCAAAGGCCTGTAAATTAATGCCGGTAAAGTGCCTCAACTCATTTCACCCTGCTGAAATCCAAATCCTGAAAATCAAAACTAAAATCTGTCAATGGTGAAATGGCATTCATTTTTATATGGTTTGCCTTACCGTTGTTATCCAAATCAAATTGTACAAAGGCATCTGCGTCCAGGCTTCGGTCGCCCCATTTTACAATAAACGTATTGCCTTTGTAAGGAAACATTTCACCGTTCAATAGGTAAGATCTTTTGGATTGAAACCATAGCTTGCCATTCTTTGCATAAATTACCACATCTCCAAACCATTTGTCTGTATAGGTTCCGGTAAAAAGGCTGATATCTTTCGGTGCAGCATTTTTCTTTTGTTCTGCTTCAATATCTTTCCAGATATCTCCGGTAATTTTTGCTGCTTCAGTTTCATTTTTTACCACCCTGTCATGGTTTTGTTTAATACGGTCCACACCGGTAATACCAAGATAGCTGTCTTTGATGGTGTTGGTAATGGAAGTAAAAGCGGCGCCGGATTGCTGATTGGTAAAAACAATAATGCCCAGCTTTAATTCTGGTATCAGCGTAACCTGTGTTACAATACCGGCAAGTCCTCCAGTATGCGTTGCCTGCAAATAACCTTTCACATCACTTAAACCCCAGCCCAAACCGTATGCAGAAAAATGAGTATTATAAGGCGTTGGGCCATGCACCGGGATGATGGTTTGAGGCGTCCACATTTCTTCATGCACTGCTTCACTGAATATTTTTTTCTCCAGCCCATCTCCATATTTACCATCGTTCATTTGCAGGATAATCCATTTACTCATGTCGGTAATATTGCTGTAAATTCCACCGGCTGAATTGGCGATTTCACTCCAGTCGCGGCGGATCACCTGTACTTTACCATCCACCGGCGCATGCGGATCAATTACATTGGTTTTATTTTTTACATTTTTAAAAGAGGTGGCCGTTTCCGTCATACCGAGCGGCTGAAATATATGTGTTTCAATAAAATTTTCCCAGCTTGTACCTGAAACCCTTGCCAATACCTCACCTGCAACAATGTACATCAGGTTGTCATAATCGTATTTTGTTCTAAAGCCACTTACCTGTTTTAAATACCGCAGGTTATGAATGATGTCTTTTTTGGTGAAATTATTGCTGTCGGGCCAAAACATTAAATCACCGGCACCAAGCCCCAGCCCGCTGCGGTGCGTTAATAAATCCCTGATAGTAAAGTCTTCCGTTACATAAGGATTATACATTCTAAATTCGGGAATAATGTCGGCTGCCTTGTCATTCCAGTCAAGCTTTCCCTCATCTATTAAAATACCCAATGCCGCCACTGTAAAAGCTTTGCTGTTAGAAGCTATGCCAAACAACGTATGTTCATCTACTTTTTGTTTCGTATTTAAAGACCGTACCCCATATCCCTTTACATGAATAATTTTACCATCTTTTACCACAGCTACCGCAATGCCTGGCACATCAAAAGTGGTGAGTGTTTTTTCAACCAGACTATCAATAGACGCTGAGCTCATTTGAGCAAACACTGGTAAAGTACCAAACGCAATAACAATAAAAAGAAGGAAGCAAAATGTAAGTTTCATGTTGTATAAATTTAATTGAATGTACGATACAAATTATTTCACACAATGAGTACTACGAAAAACAAAGTACGCAAAGGAATTGCTTGTTTCACACAAAGGATATTGCGAAAAATAACGTAAATTTTTCACACAAAGAAAACGGCGAAAAACAACGTACACAAAGGAGTGCTTCCTTTAAGAATGCGCTTTCTTTGTTATCTTATTTTCCTTTATGCACTTTGAGTAAAATGTATTAAATATTCATCTTCTTCAATTCTTTTACCGCATAATCACATGCCCGGGCTGTAAGCGCCATATATGTAAGTGAAGGATTTACGCAGTTGCCCGATGTCATGCAGGAGCCATCAGTGATAAATACATTGGGCACTTCATGCATTTGGTTAAAGCTGTTGAGTACAGATGTTTTAGCATCCCTTCCCATACGGGCAGTGCCCATTTCATGATTTGCATTTCCGGGAAAAGAAATTTTACCGCCTACCTGGATATCTTTAAAACCACTGCTTTCCAGCATCTCCTTCGCAGTAATGCTCATGTCTTCATGCATGGCTTTTTCATTGTCTTTAAATTCGCAGTCAATGGCAATAACTGGCCGGCTCCATTTATCTTTTTTGTTATTGTTTAAAGTAACGCGGTTATCTGCATAAGGCAGGCATTCACCAAAGGCATACAATCCTATCCGCCATCCGCCTGGTTCGCTCATAGCACTTTTAAGTTCAGCTCCAATCACGGCATCATTTTGCTGCTGGCTGCGGTAAGCATTTCCGCCAAAATGATAGCCTCTCAAAAATGCCTTATCTTTTTTTGTTACATTTTTAAAACGCGGAATATAAATATTCGTTGGCCTGCGGCCATAATAATACTGGTCTTCAAAACCTTCAATACTTGCTGAAGCGCCAAAACCTTTATGATGGTCCATTAAGTTACGGCCTGCCTGCCCGCTGCCATTGCCCAAGCCGGCAGGAAAGCGGGATGATGTTGAGTTTAATAAAATAAAAGCAGTGGCTACCGTGGAGGCATTTAAAAAAATGAGGCGGGCGTAAAACTCCTGTACCTGGTTGGTTTGCGTATCAATTATTTCTACTCCAGAAGCTCGTTTCTTCTGTTCATCATACAATACTTTATTTACCAGTGAATGTGGCCGCACAGTTAAATTACCGGTAGCATAAGCGGCGGGCATGGTGCTGGCATTGGTACTAAAATAAGCCCCATACGGACAACCACGATGACATAAATCTCTTGCCTGGCATTGGCCGCGGCCCTGAACAGGTTTGGTAAGATTGGCTGTTCGCCCAATGATTACTTTACGGTCTGCAAAACCCGCTTCCACTTTTGTTTTAAAATATTTTTCTGCCGCATTCATTTCAAAAGGTGGCTGAAATACCCCATCTGGTAATTGAGGTATACCTTCTGCAGAGCCGCTTACACCAATAAACGATTCTACATAATCATACCAGGGTGCAATATCCTTGTAACGGATAGGCCAGTCCACCGCAATACCCTCTTTATGATTGGCCTCAAAATCAAGATCGCTCCAGCGGTAACAAGCCCGGGACCATAGCAACGAACGCCCTCCTACAATGTCACCTCTTATCCAGTCAAACCGTTTGGTTTCATCATATTTATTCTCCTGATCGTTGATGTAAAAATGTTTATTGTCTTCCCTGAAAGACCAGTGACGGCTTTGAACAAACTGCTGCTTTTTATCAGCTTCTGATAAACTTAACCGGTGAGGAAAATCCCAGGGATCTTTGGTTGCAGTTGGATAATTGGGATGTTCCACATTTTCGCCCCTTTCCAGCATCAGCACTTTTAACCCCTTTTCACATAGCTCTTTGGCGGCCCATCCGCCGCTAATTCCAGAGCCTACAATGATTACATCATAGGTATTTT
>NZ_JACMOO010000112.1 GCF_014377975.1 Ferruginibacter sp. | reverse complement strand
GCCTGCCGATTACAGGTTTTCATCGGCTAAATTTTACGAACAAAACATAGATGAGTTTGAGATGCTTACACATTTTGGTGAGGTATTTTAATGGAAGACGTGGTCGGTGACGACACCGGACCACGGGGAAAAGGTTTTCAATTATAGAAAATACACCAACCACGGAAGCAAATGGTATAGCCTAATTCTTCGGTTTGGTAGGTGATGGCTTCGGGGTTGCTGGTGTTGATTTGATTTTGTTGCATGTGGAAAAAATTTTACTGAACAGATTTGTTCACAAACTTATAGTATTTGTTCTTTACAACAGAACACATAAGTTTACTTTTTATCCACAGGTAATACAATCGCCCTACATTAGAACTAATTTTATTGCTGCATTCGTTGTTTACTTTACTTAAAATGCTTTTTATGGCTAACAAATTCGGGGATAATCTTAAAAAGATAAGAGTTGAGAAAAATGTATCGCAGCAAGAGCTTGCTGATATGATAAGTACACACAGCACACACATAAGCCGCTATGAACGCAACTTGGCTGCTCCTTCTATTGATGTAGTAAAAAAAATTGCTGAAGCTTTAGACGTTAGCACCGATACATTGATTTACGGCACTCAGGATGAGAAAGCTAAAAATAGTTTGAAGGATGCCGACTTGCTTAACCTCTTTACTAAAGTGCAGTTGCTGGATAAGCAGGATTTGAACGCTGTTAAGTCTTTGCTCAAGGCTTACGTTTTTCAAAAAGATACTCAGGCAAGACTTGCTCAATAAAAAACTCAAAAATCAATTTTCAAGTGAAAAAAATAATATCTATACTGCTATCCATATTCTTGTTTCTTAATTGTGACGCACAAGAAAAATTTCAATTCAGTGAGTTAACTTTTCACTCTACTGGCTGCAATAAATCCTGTCCAGATATATCAGTTAATATCAATAGCGATAAAACCATTAAACTCATCAGAGTCATTTACACCTCATCTGGTCTGTATGATAGCTTGCAGTCAGGAACATTCAAAGGAACTTTAAAAGATAAAGATTATGACAAGCTTATCAGTCAATTAAAAAGGTATGATTTTGATTCTTTACAGTTCCCTGATGTACTATGCTGCGATTCATCAATAAAAACCATACTCATTTCGTATAATGGAAAATACAAACGATTTAAATCAATGACACCACCTAAGGAAGCAACTACTCTTATAGACTTCCTCACCCAATTTTCAAAAAAAATTTCCTTGCCAAGGTATGACAGGCCGATAGATTTTGAAGAGTAATTATTTCTTCAGCGATAAATTCCGAGCAAAAAACACAACCAAAAAAACTATTAAAAATAAAATAGTTAGCTTCTGCAATTTGTTGCATACCTTTTTTAACCTTTCATCCTCTTCTGATACGTCTTTATCATACGGCAAAAAACTTACATGTCCCCAAGCACTCCCAAACTCAATTGGATACCCGTTTCTTCTGTCTAGTATGATATGAATAATGAATTTGGCAATAAAAATTACAATAAACGACAATAGACTTAGGACAAAAAGGTATTCCATAATTTCATCATTTATTTGGAGTATACTTCTCGGTAATCAAAGGAACAAAAATTTCAAAGTGGAAATTGAGTATGTAACCTTTATCAAAACCAAATGACAAACCGAGAGTGGTTGTGCTAGCTTTGGTGACATTATTTGTTTCACCTTTCATCGCCAAACTAAATCCCCGAGCTCCTACGGACACCTTATTTTCTGTAGTTGATTGAAGGTTACCATTAGCATCACGCATTTCTTCCGTTTCAGTTCCAACACCTACAATATATTCGGCACCTGCGTAACCACGCATAATATTGGTATTCCCATCCGTATCCATCCCGAACATTCTGAAATTTTTGTTATCACGGCTAAAGTCCTTCACACCAATCAAATCCATTTCTAAACCACCTCCAGCAGAGCCATTTCCTACAGGCTGATTTGCAGATGCACCCACACTTACCAGCGCAGTTACCTCTGTTCCACCAACATCGCCGTATTTTGTTTCAAATGTTCCAACTCCTGTAGTTATAGTTGTACCACCTTTTGTGTTTAAACTTTCACCATTCCCATACTTTTGACCGTTTGAACTTACAGAACCATCAGAATTAAGAGAGTAGCTTTGTACAACATCTTTTTTGCCATTATACTCTGTATAGGAGTTAATCTGAGTACTACTTCCCCTGTGATCATAACCTGCTACTGGCCCGCTGCCATTAAACCATTCGTAATCTCCGGTTTTTTTATTCTTATACCAATCAGTAGGCGCCATTCCATCAGGATCTACAAATCTTATTGGATTATCAAAGGCATAATTATAAGGTGAGAAGCGACGCATCTTATCGCTAAGTGGGTCTATCGTGTGCCACCTTCCTATTTGCTGGTCATAATTCCTTGCCCCAAAATCATAACTCTCTAATCCTACACCATCGCTGAACTCATTACTATTTAATTCCTTTCCGCCAAACTTATATTTATTAGTTAGTGAGCCTGCTGCCTTAGAAGATATCCCATCCATTGTCAACCCGAATGGATAATAATGTGTTTCCTCCAATATTGGCCCGGGCTTATGAATTACCTGCAAATTATCAAAATAAACTGGCAAATTCGTTTCATTGCTCACATAAACAAAGAGATAACCATTTTTTGGAACTGATATATTTCGGAGTGTCGGATCTGATTGCCAGTGATCTGTTACTATACCACTAGATCCAACCCTGCTGGCTCCACCACCTGCATATTTAAACTGTTCGTCAAAAAATACATAATTGATATAAGCTTTAGGGATTGTTGTTGTCTCTCCATTGGTTCCCCGGAAAAAGCTTCCTGGGAATACCGGGCTATTAATTGTCGTAAGGTTTGCTGAGGATAATCCTTTTCCTGCAGCTCCATTAGCAGGTGCCAGTATCATGTTAGCCATTAAGGTACCAATATCAAGTACAGTGGAATTAGTGTTGTTTACAGTTGCAGTATTTAAGAAATAGGATTTTCCCCCCATGTTGGCGCAAGCACCTCTTCAAACTGGCAAACTTTTGTATTGGCGCAAGGGTGTAGTGTTGGATAAGTGCGTCGGCTATCCTTGTGCCTGGCCGATTGCCGTAAAGTAATTCTTCCTTAACAAAACTCCGCCAATTTAATGATGCCATCATTTTTTGCAAAATGTTTTGCACTACTGTATACCCATTGTTCCGATGCATACACAGACCCGCTTGCAACAGGATTCTGGTGCATGTAAAATACAATCTCTGCAAACATTTGCCGGTTTAATATTACAATTGGTTTATTGTGTTGCTGCCAGAATTGCCAGT
>NZ_JACMOO010000111.1 GCF_014377975.1 Ferruginibacter sp. | reverse complement strand
TTATAAAAATCAAGGTATAGTTCAGATTCTTGTTCTAAATCAAGTGCCTGAAAACCTATGGATGGAATATCTTGCCTGAAGGCTTCCCAATTATCATAACCGGCATAACTGGCTAAGATATTTAAGGTGTTTATGGAAGTATCTGTTTTTAAAATTGGTAAATGATTTTACTATTTAGCAGCAGTTATACACCAGGTACACGCATTGCTGGTAGCTTGGAATTATCCGGCTGCCCCAAGCCGATGGTGATTGAAAAACTGCAGAATAAAATTAAAAGACAATGCGAAGCAGATAAGGAGCGCTGAAAATGACACATAGTAAAAATACAATTGTCAGCCGGGTTTTTGGAAAAATGTAGTACGATCGGTCTTTTTTCAGTGTGCCCAAATGCTTATTGCGCCGTATTACTTTTGGTATATCATTGAAGAGCAGACAAATTTTAAAGTTTATAGCAAACTTTGGTGGTTCACATCATGGCAACTTTATATAGCTACGGGTGTAATAAGTTTGTATCGTACACTAAAAAACTGCATGAAAAAGATAATGGAAATTTTACTTGTGATGACATTAATCGGTAAAGGTTATGTTCATTCAGCAGCATTACAACAGATGAAAGGATTGATTGTTATTTCCTTTGAACGGGAGATAACAATTTGTCAAAATAAAGTGCGCAACGAAGATTCTATGAATTGCGGTCGCCTCATTTAAAAAATATTTTATGTAACAGCTAGTATATTTTTTGAACCAGGCTGGAGCTTCCTGCAGAAGTTTTGGTTGCCTGGCACAGTTTTGCCATATAACTTTACCCGTCAAATACATAAAAAATAAAATAAACTATAACATGTCAACAGCTACTGCAAACAACGAGCATATTTTTTTCCGTACAGCCAAACCAGCAATCATAAGGTTATGGCATTGGCTTACATTTTTATTCTTCACTGCTACTATCGCTACTGTAATATTTGCCTCAACATTATTTAAAACAAGTACCAATATCAGTATGGTGCAGCAGCAGGTGCATGAAAAAGGGGGTATTGTTACCAAAGAACAGGCCCGGAATGTGGCTCATGAATACAGTGATAAATTGTGGATGCTTCACAAGTACATTGGCTTTGGCCTTAGTTTCCTGATCTTCAGCCGTATCATCATTGAAGTAATAATGTCAAAGGAAAAAAAATTGGCAACAAAGATTCGTTCAGCGCTTGGTTATCCCGCAGGCACTGCAGAAAAAAAGCATTTTCTTTTTGTACAATACAGCTACGTGGTATTTTATATACTTTTTATTACAATGGCTTCAACAGGGTTGATACTTGCTTTTGAAGATGTGGAATGGTTAAAGCCGGTACATCATATAGCAGAAGAAACGCACAGTGTAGTACAGTGGGGATTATATACTTTTTTTATACTCCATATAGCGGGTGTTATACGGGCCGATCTTACTAAATATAATGGCATTATATCAAGGATGATAAATGGAAAAGAAAACAATTAAGATCTATGAAGGGATAATGCTAACTCAATAAAAAATCAACAATACCCATCCACTTTATAGTATGGGTAAGGAGCAAACAGCCGTTAACAAGTTAATAAAATATTGATGCATGCTTTATAAATACATATCCTGACCAATTTTTCAAAACAGGAAAAAGAGAGTAAATGTTGAAATGGGAATTAAAGGTGCAGAGAATTACTTTGAAGGATGAAGAAGATAAAGATTGGGAGAAAAAATGTGATGGATAAAATAAAAAGCGAAAAGACCTGGAAAAATAATCAGTCCGAACGTTTTTAGTAATATTATTTACCCTGCCTGATATTAACCTGAATAATTAATTTTAATTTGAGTGAGATAATATAGTAAAGCCAACTAAACTTTTTACTCTACTCAGGCTTTGAGATAACTATTGCGACGCTTTGATCAGCCCTTTTACAATTTCCATTTTCCTGTCGATGGCATTCCGCACACCCTCCACGGTAGGTGGAATAAAAAGATCCGGCGATACACCCCGACCGGTTTTTGTTATATGATTAAACTGAACAATTTTAAAAAAAGGAAGCCTCACCCTTAGCCTTGTATTGGTTAAGGTAATATCGGGAATCAGTAAGCCACTGTTGCCATACCAGCCTCCGCCGGTTTCTTCTCCCGCAAGGGTTATATTTTTTTGCCCCTTAACGGCATTGCAAAATATAGTGGTGGCAGAAAAACTGGGGCCGTTGATAAGCACATATATTTTTCCATCAAAATGATTATTTTTCTTTGGATGATACCAATGCCTTTCCCAATAACCAAAATGGAAATAACCATCTTTTTTCTTTTTAGTAACAAATAGTAAACCGATATTACTCAGCCAACCCTGGCTGATATATTTTGTATAAGGGCCAAATGATTTGGCTTTGGCGTAGGAGGTGTCAGCGATTTTAAAAGGTGTGTTGCGCAAATATTTGGTGAGCAGTGCAGACATGTTAACATCCCCGCCCCCATTGCCCCGCAAATCTACAACCAGGCTTTTTACCTGCTGCTGCCTGATGGTTTTAAAAGACTGTTTTATAAACGAACGCAGCCGCCTGCCACCGCCATTACTAAAAGTATTTAAGGTAATGATTGCGGTATTGATACTACTGTCAATGCTGAGGGAACGATAACTTTCCCGCCGTTCCTTATTAAGCAGCCGGCGGGGAGGCCTTGGTTCAAGCAAATGCTTTTTTCTTTTAAAAGAAGAATCAATCACAGGGTTAAACATGGGCAGTAAGGTAGTTTTTTCTGCGCCTGTACTGTCAGTATATCCAACCCGGTAATTTTTATAAATACCAAAAATATTGCGGTGGTAATAGGGAAAATTGCTGCTGATACGGATATAATTTACATTGTCTGCGTAGCCGTCAAGCGGCAGATATTGAAATAGTTGCTGAATCAATTCATGATTGCGGATACCGTTGATAGAATTGATGAGTGTGCCTTTTTTTATGATAGAATCTTTCCGGTTTAGGTTGCCGGTAACCACCATGGTATCACCCATTACTTTTAAAAATAATGGAAAGGACGGTGTTATTTTATCGCTGATATATTTGTTCCAGTGTTTGCTCATGTTAAAACTGGTATGTCCGCAGCGAATGTTGTGGGTAAGCGGTGCCAGCACCTGCCAGCCAAACTGAAGTTCCGTCATAGAATCCGCAATGGCATTGTACAAACTGTCAAAATAAAAATTCATGCTGTCCTTAGGTGTGTACCAATAAAGCGCCGGATGTTTTTTTTCCAGAATGTTTCTTAACAACGAATAATCTGCCTGCAGTTCCTGCCGGGAATACTTTTTGTTGGGCATGTAATTTTTATTGCTCACAGCGCAGCCAGCACCAATAACCAGTAGGGCAAAAAGAGGTAATAAAAACTTTTTTATCATGTGTGCTGTTGAATGCGAACTGCGATTTTAAATAACAGCAGTATGTATCATTTTATTGGGATGGGGGATTCATGTGGTTCCATCCCTGTGCTACCAGTTTGTGTTTATTGCCCCCCCTGGTTATGATATGGGTTCCTTCTTCGGCTTCCGTCATGTACCCAATTACACTGATCTGTTCGTTCAACACAATTTTATCATGATCCGTTTGCGACAATGTAAATAGTAATTCATAATCTTCACCACCGCTTAAGGCACAGGCTGTAGGGTCCAGTTCCAAAGAATATGCAAATTGGCGGGCGTCTTCATGAATAGGAATTTTATCCTCGTAAATAACACAGCCCAAATTACTTTCTTTGCAAATATGCAATGCTTCGCTGCTCAGGCCATCGCTTACATCAATCATAGAAGTGGGCATAATTTTATTCTCTGCAAAAAACTCAACAATATCTTTTCTTGCTTCGGGTTTTAATAAACGGCCAACAATATATGCCTGGTTTTCCAGGTCGGGCTGGGCACCGGTTTCCGCAAAAATTCTTTTTTCCCTTTCTAAAATTGTGAGACCCAAAAATGCCCCACCTAAAAACCCGCTCACACAAAGCAGGTCGCTTTTTTTTGCGGTACTTCTTTTTACAAAAGTATCTGGTGTAATTTCCCCGATAGCCGTTACAGAAATTACAAATCCTTTTTGAGAAGAAGTGGTATCTCCTCCCACCAGGTCTACGCCATATCTTTCGCAGGCAGCATACACGCCTTCATAAAATTCATCCATTGCTTCCAGACTAAAACGGTTGCTAAAGGCAATGCTCAGCGTTATTTGTGTGGGCGTGGCGTTCATTGCATAGATGTCGCTGATATTTACCACCACACTTTTATAGCCTAAATGTTTTAAAGGCGTATACATCAAATCAAAATGTATACCTTCTACCAGCATATCCGTACTTATCACTATTTGTTTTCCAAAATGATCCAGCACAGCGGCATCATCGCCCACACTTAAAACGGTACTGGCATTTTTTGTTTCGTTGTTTTGAGTAAGATGATCTATTAAACCAAACTCTCCCAAAGAAGTTATTTCTGTTCTTTCGCTGCTCATATTATGATACTATTTTTTTGCTTTTGTAAACAATCGTTATTAAATTATTATTTGAGCGTGTCCCTGGCTACGCAAGGGCCGGGCTATCCGCTGCAATCTTTTTTTCGTGCCTCAAAAAAGTATTTCCGCTTCTATCCCTCACGCTGCTATCCCTCCGAAAATTGAGGGGACACTGTTTTATAATTGTAATATCCATAATTCTGAAAAGCTTTATCAAACCAAAGGATGAGCAAATAAAATACAAATATCAAAAATGAAATAGATAAAATTATACTTGCGATGAATGGTAATGGATCTTTATAATAAGGCTTTTTTAAATTAATGTATGCTTCTTTTTTAAAATCCTCCAAAACAATTTCATCAATAAACAAGTCAGAACAGGTGTAAAAATTACTATGAAACTGATTAAGAAAATTATAGGAACAAATCCTCTTGACATTGCAGTTTTTAATAGTACCATGTTGTTTGGGAATTAATTTTTTTAAAAGAATTGCAAGCTCCTTTTCAATTCAATATCCTACAACCCGTTTCCATTTATTATCCCCAACATTTCATCATGTATTTTTCCATTGGTAGCCAATAAGTGTGGCTGATAAACAGAATAATAATCACCTGCAAAATCAGTTATTTTTCCACCTGCTTCTTCTACCATTAAAAAGCCCGCAGCACTATCCCAGGCTTGTAATTTGTGTTCGTAAAAACCATCAAATCTTCCGCAGGCTACCCAGCACAAATCAATAGCGGCACTGCCCAAACGCCTCACCGGAACTCCTTTGCGGATCAATTTTTCAAAAACCTGCAATGGTCCGTTGGGCGTGTCGAGGTACGTGTACGGAAAGCCGGTAACCAGACAACTATTTACTACGGCTGTTTTATTACTTACCGTTATTTTCTTATCATTTAAGGTTGCTCCCATGCCTTTTTCAGCAAAATAAAACTCATTCATTAAAGGGTTGTAAACGGCTCCCATTATTATTTGTCCATTGTGTTCCAAACCAATGCTGATGCAGCAAATAGGGATGCCGTTGGCAAAATTAATGGTGCCGTCAATGGGATCAATGATCCATTTATAGCTGCTGTCCATGACAATCTCACCCGCTTCTTCACTTAAAATATAATGAACGGGAAAATCATTTTTGATGATTTCAAAAATAGCTTTTTCAGATGCATGATCGGCTTCCGTTACCGGATTGTTGATACCTTCCTTGTTGGTAATTTTAAAATCGCCATTAAAAAAACGTACCAGTTCCTTTGCCCCCGCTTCCGTAGCCTTTATTAAGGTATTTTTTATCATGTTGCAAAGATAGGAAGAGAAAAGTTCCCTAAATCTCTGTGGTAGTTTGAAGTGCTAATACTGCAGGGAAGAATTTATTTTTCTAAAAGCTACAGTAGCAAATTGTAGTGGTAAAAAAAGGGTCGGCATTTCATGCAAACCCTTTTTGGAAATACCCTGTAATTGTTACACGCTTAAAAAGTCCGCCTTTGGAGGATATAGGCGGCTGCCTTACCCATTCAAACTACCCATCATTTGCTCCGCGTATCTTAAACCCTGTACAGCATCTTTTGGAAAAATTGCATCCAGTATTTGTAATTCATCTTTGCTAAATTCAACATTTAATGCACCCACATTTTCTTCTAAATATTTGATGTGTTTAGTGCCGGGAATGGGAAATAAAAAATCTCCCTGTGTCATTACCCAGGCTAATGCCAGTTGAGATGGAGTGCAGCCTTTTTGTTGGGCAATGTCTTCAACTTTTTTTACCAACGCTAGATTTTTTTTAAAATTGTCTCCCTGAAACCTGGGTGAAAACCGCCGGTAATCAGTAGCGTCAAAATCTTCAAAAGATTTTATCTGCCCCGTTAAAAAGCCCCTACCCAGCGGACTGTAAGGAACAAATGCAATGCCCAGTTCTTTACACAACGGTAAAATTTCTTCTTCAGGATCACGGGTAAATAAGGAGTATTCGCTTTGTATTGCGGATACCGGGAAAGTAGCATGCGCCCTGCGCAACGTGGCTGCAGATACTTCGGATAAACCAATCCCCTTTATTTTGCCAGCCGTTACCAGCTGCCCCATTGCACCTACTGTTTCCTCAATGGGCGTGTCGGCATCTACCCGGTGTAAATAATATAGGTCTATTACTTCTGTGTTCAATCTTTTTAAACTTCCTTCGCAGCTTGATTTAACATAGTCGGGTTTGCCGTTAATACCCCTACGGGTGGGATTTGAAGGGTCTCTTAAAATGCCAAATTTTGTAGCCAGTGTAATTTCTTTGCGGATACCCTTTAAAGCTTTGCCTACCAATTCTTCATTAATATATGGGCCATACATATCTGCCGTATCCCAAAAAGTTACACCAAGTTCAAAAGCCCGGTGCAGCGTTTTAAGTGATGCTTCATCATCTCTTGCACCATAAAACTCACTCATACCCATACAACCGATACCCAGTTGCGAAGCAGTTAGCCCTTGCAAGCCTAATTTTTTAATTTGCATAAAGTTGTTTTTTGTAAAGTTAAAAATGCATCAGTAATAATGTGCGTTAACCGCCGCACAATGTTGAATTTTGAATAGTGCCATAAAAAATCGTATTTCGTACATTTAAACAAAATCTTTTGCAACTCTCTGTTATCATAGTCAATTATAATGTTAAATATTTTACAGAGCAATCTTTGTACAGCGTTGTAAAAGCCTGTAAAAACCTGGAAGCCGAAATTATTGTAGTGGACAATAATTCAACCGACGACAGTTATACCTTTTTCAGCAATAAGTTTGCCAACGTACATTTTATCTGGAATAAAGAAAATATTGGTTTCTCCAAAGCCAATAATATCGGGCTGCGGCAGGCAACTGGCCGATATATTTTGTTTTTAAACCCTGACACAATTGTTGCAGAAGATTGTTTTGAAAAATGCCTTGTGTTCTTTGAATCTGCTGCAAATATTGGTGCTTTAGGAATCAGGATGATTGATGGCACTGGCAAATATTTAAAAGAAAGTAAGCGTGGGTTCCCAACATTAATAACTTCCTTTTTTAAGCTCAATGGCTTTGCAGCATTGTTTCCATATTCCAAATTTTTTGCCCGTTATTATGCAGGGCATTTATCCGAAAATAAAAATCAGGAGGTAGATGTTTTAGCGGGTGCATTTATGCTGGTTAATAAAAAAGTATTGGATGAAATTGGAAGTTTCGATGAAGATTTTTTTATGTATGGGGAAGATATTGACCTTAGTTACCGGATTCAAAAAGCAGGGTACAAAAATTATTATTTTTCAGAAAGCACGATTATTCATTTTAAAGGTGAGAGTACAAATAAAGATAACCTGCAACACGCAAAAGTGTTTTACGGAGCAATGAATCTTTTTGTTAGAAAACATTATAGTGGCGTTAAGGCAGCATTGTATAGCTTTTTTATTTATTCAGTGTTAGGAATAAAAACTGTGAACACACTGTTTGCCGGCGTATTTTTTCCAAAATCAGACATCGGGAATAACAAAACAGGTAAACACTTGCCTGCTCTGCTTGTTGGAGGTAAGGAGACATGTGAATCGCTGGTCATTTTATTAAAAAATACAACTGCAAAATTACAAATAATAGCAATAGTTGATACCAATACGCCTGTTAACAATACAAAGGATACACTGCCACAAGTGCAGGAATTAATCAATAAACATTGCATTGAAACAATAATTTTTTGTGTGAATGATTTTTCGATAAAAAAAATAATTAATATCATTCAATGTATACATCCGAAGGTTAATTACCAGTTTTACAGCACTGGATCGTGCTTTATTGTGGGTAGCACTAAAATCAATAAGGCGGAAAATTGGGTTGCACTCTGTTAAGCCCGGTTAATTTTAAAAGATGGTAGTGCAATTATTGTTTCAGTAACGGGATAAAAAAAGCCATTCCTTACGAAATGGCCCATATTTACTAACCCGGAAAAACCTTTTTTAAGTGGCTTGCATTTCAGCAATTTTAGCCCTGATCTTTGCTTCAATTTCTTTCGCCATTTCAGGATTGTCGTTCAGTAATTGTTTTACCGAATCCCTGCCTTGTCCTAATTTATTGGTATCATAACTAAACCAGCTTCCACTTTTTTGTACAATACCCAACTCTACACCCATATCTATAATTTCTCCTGTTTTGGAAATACCTTCTCCAAAAACAATATCAAACTCCGCTGTTCTAAAAGGAGGAGCTACTTTATTTTTTACCACTTTCACCTTTACACGGTTGCCAATGGCTTCGTCACCATCTTTTATCTGTGCCATACGGCGAATGTCCAACCGTACAGAAGCGTAAAATTTTAGGGCATTACCACCAGTAGTAACCTCGGGGTTGCCAAACATAACACCAATTTTTTCCCGTAACTGGTTAATGAAAATACAGCAGCAGTTTGTTTTAGAAATAGTGGCGGTTAGTTTACGCAATGCCTGACTCATTAACCTTGCATGTAAACCCATTTTACTGTCTCCCATTTCACCTTCCAGCTCACTTTTTGGTACCAGGGCTGCTACTGAATCTATTACTACCACATCTACCGCACCGGATAAAATTAAACGATCTGCAATTTCTAAAGCCTGTTCACCATAATCGGGTTGAGAGATCAGTAAGTTATCAATATCCACACCTAATTTTTGTGCATACGCACTATCAAAAGCATGTTCCGCATCAATAAAAGCACACATGCCGCCTTTTTTCTGTGATTCTGCAATTACATGTGTGGCAATAGTGGTTTTACCGCTACTTTCCGGCCCATAAATTTCTATTACTCTTCCTTTTGGCAACCCGCCAATACCCAATGCCACATCCAGGCCCAACGATCCCGTGGATATTACTTCCTGCTGAACATGGGGCTTATCTCCCATAATCATAACCGACCCTTTGCCAAAATCTTTATCGATTTTGTCCATTGTTAATTTAAGGGCCTTTAATTTTTCTACGTTAGTGTTGCTCATTGTGATGTTTTTTAAGTGATGTATCTTGTTTCGCGTTTGTAAAAATATATAGGACTTCAAAGATAATAGCTTTCTTTTATTAACACTAATAAATTTAGTATATTTAGTAAAAAAATTAGTTTTACTAAATAAAACAATGTTTTGCTTAACTAAACGCTTTTTGGAGGGCATAAAAAAACCTGCTCTGGTTAACAGAAACAGGGTGCGTCAGGCACTGAAAATTAGTAGAGTTAAAATCAAGGGTATTAAAAACGGATGGAAAAACGGGCAAAAAATTTATTCTATGGAATTCAAAAGTTACTACTCATACCTGAACAATGTAAAGTGACGATAGTTATTTTACATTACCTATACCCGAAACTGTTAGTTTTTTGCCTGCAATTGCGTTTTTGTGATATTTTTTGAACATATAACCTGCAAACAGTTTTAAAATGACAATAGCTTTAGAAGTATAATTTCGATGGCATATAAATATTTCCCCACAGCGCTGTATGCCCAAAACGCTATTCGTAACTTCGCCGTATGCGGAACTATTTAGATGAATTGAATGCGCCTCAACGGGAGGCTGTGCTACATAAAGACGGGCCAATTATTATTATTGCCGGTGCCGGCAGTGGTAAAACAAAAGTTCTCACCACCCGGATTGCCCACCTCATGGGGGCTCATGGCGTAGATGCTTTTAATATTCTGGCACTCACATTTACCAATAAAGCTGCCAAAGAGATGAAAGAAAGGGTGGAAAAAGTATTGGGCAATTCGGAGGCCCGCAATTTATACATTGGCACCTTCCACAGTGTGTTTGCAAGAATTTTGAGGGCAGAAGCGAACAAGATTGGTTATCCCAATAATTTTACCATTTACGATACGGATGATGCCAAAAGCGTAATTAAAACCGTGCTGGCAGAACTGGAACTTGATCCGGCGTACTACAAACCCAATACAGTGTACAACAGAATTTCAAGTGCTAAAAATAGTTTGATTGGACCGGCAGAATATATCAACGATCCAACCATTCAACAGGAAGATGCAAGGTCAAACCGGCCCATGATTGGCCAGATCTATGCCGCTTACGCCAACCGTTGTTTTAAAAATGGTGCTATGGATTTTGACGACCTGTTGTTTAAAATGTACATCCTTTTAAAAAATCATCCGGATGCATTGAGTAAATACCAGCGCAAGTTTAAATATATTATGGTAGATGAATACCAGGATACCAATACCTCACAGTACGAGATAATGAAATTACTGGGTGCCATGCATGAAAATATTTGTGTAGTGGGAGATGATGCACAAAGTATTTACAGTTTTCGCGGAGCTACCATTGAAAATATTTTACAGTTTGAAAAAGATTACGATGATGTAAAAGTGGTAAAGCTGGAGCAGAATTACCGCAGTACAAAAAGTATATTGAGCGTTGCCAACGAAATTATCGGAAACAATAAAAACCAGATACCCAAAAAACTGTGGACCGACAATACACCGGGCGATAAAATAAAACTAGTGCGTACCGCCACTGATAACGAAGAGGGAAAATATGTAGCTGATACGATTCAGGAAGAAAAATTGCGCAATCATTATTTTAATAAAGAGTTTGCTATTTTATACCGTACCAATGCGCAAAGCCGGGCTTATGAAGAAAGCCTGCGACGCATGAATATTACTTACCGCATTTATGGGGGCTTGTCTTTTTACCAACGAAAAGAAGTAAAAGATTTTATTGCGTACCTGCGGCTGGTGGTTAATCCACAGGATGAAGAGGCATTGAAAAGAATTGTAAATTATCCCACCAGGGGCATTGGTAAAACCAGCATGGACAGAGCTGTGTTGTCTGCCAACGAAAATAATATTACGCTGTGGGAAGTATTGACCAAAGCTTCCGGATTTGGATATAAAGCTGGTACATTGGAAGCCATCAATAATTTTGTGTTGATGATAAGAATGTTCCAGAGCGAATTGCTGAAAAAAAATGCATACGATCTGGCCATCATTGTGGGTAAAAGTACCGGCATTGTAAAAGAGTTGTTTAATGATAAAACCACCGAAGGGTTGGCGAGGTATGAGAACACACAGGAATTATTGAATTCTATTAAAGAATTTACCGAAACACCCATGAATGAAGAAGATGGTGAAGTGGGAGATAAAAGTCTGGGCAGTTATTTACAACAAATTACCTTACTAACGGACACAGATAATGATAAAGAAGATGCAGATAGCGTAAAACTGATGACGATTCACGCAGCCAAAGGTTTGGAGTTTAGTTGTGTATTTGTAGGAGGTTTGGAAGAAACCTTATTTCCCAATGCCATGAGCATTAATACCAGGGAAGAGCTGGAAGAGGAACGCAGGTTATTTTATGTAGCCATTACAAGGGCCAAGAAAAAACTTTGGCTTACCTATGCCAATGCACGGTATCGTTTTGGACAACTACAGCAAAATGAACCAAGCCGGTTTATTGACGAAATGCCCGGAGATTTTATTGATAAAAGTTTTGCCGGCGGCGGTATCAGAAACCAGGGTGGCAGCGGCCACAGCAATAACTGGGGCGGAAGTTCATTTGATAAAACGGGAGCGGGTGGCAACAGTTACAAGGCAGCTGAAAGTCCTTTTAAAAAAGAAGAAAAAAGCAGACCTGCTTATTTGGTGCCCACCAGGCCGCAAAATAAGGAACATACGCCTACCGCAGATTTTGTAGCAAGTGATACCAGTAACCTGCAACCAGGTCAAAAAGTAGAACACCAGAAATTTGGTTTTGGGGATGTAATAAAAATGGAAGGTGCGGCACATAATCCTATTGCAACAGTACACTTTGAAATAAACGGTGAAAAAAAAATTATGTTGAATTACGCCAAATTGCGGATACTGGAATAGAGCAATACCCGGTATAAAAAAGCTTATTTTAAAAGATAAGTTTCGAAATAGGAAATTATTGCCCTTTCAAATAGTCAACAAAGTGCCGTAACAAACCTTTGTGACAGGATTTTGTTAACTTTACATTGAAATTTTTAAATACATTTTATGATTAAGACAGGCAATCCGGTAATAAGTATATATACAGAAATGACTCCCAACCCTGAGACAATGAAATTTGTTGCCAACAAATTACTGTATCCGGGAAAGAGCATTGATTTTCAGGATGAGTTAACAGCAGCGCCATCTCCGCTGGCACAGGAGCTTTTTACATTCCCGTTTATTAAATCTGTTTTTATAGCCAGTAATTTTGTAACACTTACAAAAACTATTGATACCGATGACTGGCAGGATGTAATCCCTACCATCAAACTTTTTTTAAAAGAATATCTGGAGGAGGGCAAAATGGTTGTTAATGAAGAAGCGGTTGCTAACATGAAAAGTGAAAGCAGTAATGAGGTAAGTGCAGATGATGACGACGTAGTAAAGCGGATTAAAGAATTGCTGGAAAATTATGTAAAACCTGCCGTTGAAATGGATGGAGGCGCTATACAATTTAAAAGTTATGAAGACGGACGCGTAAACCTGATGTTGCAGGGAAGTTGCAGTGGATGCCCATCTTCTATGATTACATTAAAAGCAGGTATTGAAGGGATGATGAAAAGAATGATTCCTGAAGTAAAGGAAGTGGTGGCCGAAGCAGAATAATTTTTTTGGATCTGAAATAAATAATTGAAAGCATCTCAACTGAGGTGCTTTTTATTTACCATACCATCTGGCCCATGCTATCAATATAAATTGCAGGGGGAATAAACGCACCCATGCAACCCATGCCGGTACACAAAGTTGAATGCTCATACAACCTCCTTTTTGTATCATGTAAATATGCGCAGGAATAAAAAGAATCAATAAGGCAATGATGCCATAAGCTCCAGCTTTTCTGGTAAATGGAAATAGTAATAAACTGCCAAAGAAAATTTCACCTGTTCCGCTGGCCATATTTATAAACTCATGAAAAGGTAAATAGGGAGGAATCAATGGATAATAATTTTGCGGGTGTAAAAAATGATTGATACCTGACACCAGGTAAAATACCGCCATTATTATCAAACTAATTTTTTTTATCATCGTGCAATTTTAAGGAATGTCTTTTCTTTTAAAGATAAAGGTATAAATTGATGCTCTAACAGCTACCATGACTGCAACACAAATATACCAGCAATTTATACAGGATATCAGCCGTACCACCTGGTACGAATATGTTGCTGTATTTACAGGTATTGCCAGTGTTTGGTACAGCCGCAAAGAAAATATCCTGGTGTATCCCACAGGGCTAATCAACACCGTTATTTATGTTTATCTAAGTTTTAAAGGTGGCTTACTGGGTGAAGCGGGTGTAAATATTTACTACACCATCATGAGTTGCTATGGCTGGTTTTTATGGACAAAAAAAGATCAGCAACAACACCTGGTTTTGAAAATAACCACCGCCTCTCTAAAAGAATGGATGCGACATCTTGGTTTTTTTGCCGTGTTTTATACAGCCATTTTTTTTGCACTTACCTATTTAAAAAAAGATTTTGCGCCAGGTGCAATTCCCTGGGCGGATGCATTTGCTTCGGCTACTGCATTTACCGGCATGTGGCTAATGACAAAAAAGAAAGTAGAAAGCTGGTACTGGTGGATAGCAACTAATATTTCGTCGATACCTTTGTATTTTGTAAAACATTATGTTTTTACAAGCGTATATTATATCGTGCTTTTAATAATGGCATTTGCCGGTTTATTTGAATGGTTGAAAAGAAAAAATACTCCGCTAAATTTACAAGTATGATTAAACCCGCTACCTACTGCCAGGTTATCCATCTCATGAAAACGGATGTACAAAAGCTGCATAAAAAATACCATGACAACCAATATGGATTTCCCATTGAAGATGACAACGAATTATTTTGCCGGTTGATACTGGAAATTAACCAGGCCGGTTTGAACTGGACAACCATTTTAAAAAAACAGGAAATATTCCGGAAAGCCTATCACAATTTTGATATCAAAAAAGTGGCTGCTTTTAAAGATGCAGATGTGCAGCGATTGTTGAATGATGCAGGTATTATCCGAAACCGGCTTAAGGTGAACGCGGCTATTGAAAATGCCAAAACAATTGTTACCCTGCAAAAAGAATTTGGATCATTTAAAAAATGGCTGGATAAGCAGCACCCGAAATCCAGGGAAGAATGGACACAGCTTTTTAAAAAAACTTTTCGTTTTACAGGAGGCGAAATTGTGAATGAATTTTTGGTGAGCACTGGTTATTTGCCAGGAGCACACGATGCATCATGCACGGTGTATAAAAAAGTAATCAAGGCAAAACCTTTGTGGAATAAAAAATAAATATGCTAAAAAAGATTGTGATAATTGGTCCGGAAAGTACAGGTAAAAGTTCTTTGTGCACACAATTAGCTTCCTATTATAAAACTGATTGGGTTAAAGAATATGCCCGGGAATATTTACTGGAAAACGGCACTGCGTACACGTTTGAAAATTTGCTGGAAGTGGCCAAAGGGCAAATTGAACTGGAGGAAACAGCCATTGAAAATATGCTGCAAAGCGATACCGGATTACTGTTTATTGATACCAATATGTATGTGATGAAAGTATGGTGCGAATTTGTTTTCGAGAAATGTCATCACTGGATTTTGAATACAATTGTTGAAAGAAAGTATGACCTGTACCTGCTTTGCAATATTGATCTGCCCTGGGTAAAAGATGAGTTAAGAGAATATCCGGACCTGGTAACAAGAGAAAAATTATACCATCATTACAAAGACATCTTGCTAAACCAACAAGTGCCTTGGATAGATATCTGTGGTAATTATGAAGAACGGTTACAAAAGGCAATTGATGCAGTAAATGAATTAACATAATTAAAACCAACCCTTTTTTCTAAACATTACAATCATCCAGATAGGGATGATCAGCATGGAACCCACTGCTGCATAAAATCCCCGGTCGTTGTTCAACCAGGGTATTTTTTCAAAGTTCATTCCGAATATACCACCTATAACAGTGGCGGGTGCCAGTAAACAGGTTACTACGGCCATTACCTTCATTACCTCGTTCATACGCAGGTTTACATTGTTCAGGTAAAGATCCTGCAGGTTCATCGTAATATCGCGATAGTTTTCAGAAAGATCATTTGCCTGGATGATATGATCGTACACATCTTTAAAATACTTCAACGTTTTCTCTTCAATCAAATCACTCTCAGTTCTTATAAAACCATTAATAACTTCCCTCACCGGCGCAATACTTCTTTTAAGAATGATCATTTCCTTACGCAATAAATTTATGTTTGCCAATGCAATACTGCCTGCACCGTTTTGAATTTCTTCTTCTATATTTTCAATGCGTTCACCCAGTTTTTCCATTACAACAAAATAGTTATCTACTATCATATCCAGCATGGCATAACATAAATAATCGGGGCGGCTTTGCCTTAACTTACTGGCGGCAATTTTTAATTTATCCCGTATAGGATTAAACACATCCTTATTTGCTTCTTCCTGAAAAGTTAGTACAAAATTTTTACCCAACACAATGCTTATCTGTTCCTGTTCTACCTTGTATAGCTCGTCATTGTAAAAAAGCATATTGCAAATACAGAATAAAATATTTTCAATCTCATCCATTTTTGGCCGCTGGCCAACGCTTTGTATATCTTCCTGTATCAGCGGATGTACATTGTAATAATTACACAATGCTTCCACATCAGCTTTGCGTATGCCCTCTATATTTATCCAGGTAATTTTATTATTGTTCAGATAAGGATAGCATTCGGCAATGCTGATGAGTTTTCTTTCTTCTATAACTAAAGTATCAAAATCGTACACATAAATATTGATCTCTTTGGCTTCTGCCCGCTGTGGTACTTTTGTTGGATTAACCTTTACAATTTCTTTGGTACGACTGATGGTAAAAGGAGAAACAAGTTTTTGAATGTAATATTTATTACGGCGCATGTATAAACAATTATACTATTTTTTACAAAAAAAGATCAATGAAAATTAAGCAATTAAAATGGGATAAATAAAATAACGGGCTTCAAAGAATTATATAAAAGCCGAAGTTTTATTTGCGTAAGTTCTTAATTTTTAAAGCAGGGTTTTCATTGTTTGTACTTTCGGTACTTTTTTAAATGCAATGTATCTGGTTGTTTATTTTGCGTAACTGTACATTATAATGTCAGAAAGAATTTCAGAATTTTTTCCCTGCAGTATAAATAAATTTATTTTTCTGATTTTTCTTCTGTTTATAAACCGCTCAACCACCAAATAAATATATTTTAATGGATTCTTTATTTGGTGATGTATAATTGGAATAGCCAAATTTTCAACACTTAAATAAGACCACCAGCTAAGTTTATTTGTAGGTAATTGTTTTACATCTGCCCATCTAAAATCTACATTATGAATGTGATCATAAAAACGAAATTTGGTTAACCGGATTGCAGGCTTTTTTAGTACAAGTCTTAAAAACGCCCTGAATATTCTTGAAAATGTAGGGATCATAACTAGAAATGTAAAAGCTATTATTAAAAGCAGTTTCAGTTTATTATCAACC
>NZ_JACMOO010000110.1 GCF_014377975.1 Ferruginibacter sp. | reverse complement strand
GATAGGTTGTTTAATTTAAGATTAGTAAAAAATTTTGTGCAAAACGATCAGTAAATAGTTTTTCATTTGAACGGATATTGCACTTAAAAAGCATTTTTTACAATGTTACAACATCTATTTTTTTACAGAAGTCAATAAACAGTGCAGCGGCGGATAAACCTCTTAAATTATTTTAAAAATTTGTATGCTGCAATATATAAATATAAATTGTTTGGAAGGTTGGACCATTTTTATTTACTGGTTTATTACAACAGTTTTAAAATAAACTATACAGAAATCCAGTTGTGTTTCTGATGCAATAAAATAAAAATGCGTTGAAATAAGGTATTGCCTGATCTGTAAATAAATGCAAAAGTATCAATAGATCTAATTGAGCTCATTCATTTTAGCGTAAAAAAAACTAAAGAAGTAATTTAAGAAAATCCCTAAAAAAGTAGTGGCCAGTGATAAAAATCACCGGCCTTGCTTACCTCTGAAACCACAAGAAAAATCTTAAGATAATATTTTTATAAGGATATATTTTAATTGTATTTTTTTAAACAGCACACTTGGCGAAAAGGCCTTAGTGGAAGGGTTTTCATTAAGATAGGAGGAAATGTATAATTTAGAGCAGAATGTAAAACTAATATATTTTTTGGATAATTATATTTTTTTTATTTTGATACGCCACCTTTGTTAATTCATTTTTTAAATTTTTATAAACTTCCCCCTTTTACTGTGTAACAGCATTTCGCCCACCGGAAAATTATGGAAGGCGCGTACAAAAAACCTGGCCTGAAATATTATACAACAGAAAGGCAGCGCATTTACCAAGTGGCATCTTCGGTAAAATAAGATAAAAAACTACAAATAGTATTATTAATACCGATAAAAATATATTGTCAATAGGATGCAGTTGCACGTCTAAAAGGATAACAGTCTGTTTAGCCTGTAGTTTGGTGTTTTAGAATGGAAAGATATAGTAAAATTAAAGCACGGTTAGCAATAAAATGACCAACCGGTTCGGTAATCTTCATGGCCGTATTACCTTTTTACTGGCACATACCTGCTGTATTGTAGCCTGCAATACCCCCGGTGTTTTATTTGTTGCACTAAATATTTCAACCAATTTTATAAAATCCCTTTAAGTGGCAGATGTACTAAGAATTGGAGCAATTAAAGCGCACAACGGAAAAACCCGGTTTTTTGCAGGTAATTATCAAATTAGCACCAGCATATTGTGGCCCTTTTTAAAGGAATAAATTTTCACATTAACAATCGATTGATCCATTTATAATTTCTTTTACTTCATCCACCTTACTTACTTTATATTCCGGCAACAAAAAAAACCGACCTTTACCATAATAATGGAAAAGTCAAATTTTATAGATTACATCAGGATTTTTTGCCGCAGTGGCCACGGAGGCGCTGGAAGCAGGCACTTTATGCGTACTAAATACAATGCTATGGCGGGGCCGGATGGCGGCGATGGTGGCAGAGGTGCACATATTATTTTAAGGGGCAGCTCACAATTGTGGACCCTGTTGCATCTTCGATACTATAAAAATGTGCTGGCAGAAGATGGAGAAAGTGGCAGTAAAAATAACAGTACCGGTAGTTTTGGTAAAGATATAATCATTGAAGTGCCGCTGGGTACCATTGCCAAGGACGAGTTAACCGGAAAAAAAGAAATAGAAATATTAGAAGACGGACAAGAAGTAATTTGGGTAAAAGGGGGCCGTGGCGGATTGGGCAACGCCAATTTTAAAACTTCCACCAACCAGGCCCCGGAATATGCACAACCAGGTGAAGATGGAACTGAAGGATGGAAATTACTGGAACTCAAAGTATTAGCTGATGTCGGTTTGGTAGGTTTTCCCAATGCCGGAAAATCAACTTTATTGAGTGTAATTACCGCAGCCAAACCCAAGATAGCTGACTATGCTTTTACTACACTGATACCACAATTAGGTATGGTGGAATACAGGGATGGCAAAAGTTTTTGCATTGCCGATTTACCGGGTATTATTGAAGGCGCGGCAGAAGGAAAAGGTTTAGGCCACCGTTTTTTACGTCATATTGAACGCAACTCTATCCTGCTGTTTTTAATACCTGCAGATTGTGCCGATCATAAAAAAGAATTTGAAATACTGGTGAACGAATTGGAGCAATATAACCCGGAAATGCTGCAGAAAGATTTTGTAATTGCCATCAGTAAAAGTGATATGCTGGATGCTGAATTAAAGACAGCTATCGTAAAGGAATTACCACAAAAAATTCCACATATTTTTATTTCATCTGTAACAGGTCAGGGATTACCCGAACTTAAAGACCTGCTTTGGTCAGTGATGAATCAGCAGGTACAAAAATAACCTCCACTGAATAGCGTACTAAAATACCTGAAAGGTTTTTATAACAAAGAATTTAACTGCTGGTATGTGCTGCTGATTCTGGTGATGCTTGGCGGCCTCATCTATCTCAATTACTGGCATGGCCTCGAAAAGAAATATGCAGCGTCGCCCGAAAGCCGCCTGGGTAAATTTGTCGGTTATTACCTGCTATATTTTATTCCTTTTGCCACAGCATTTTTTTTACAATTACTTTGTTTTAAAGATTGTACTTATTTTAAAAATAGCTGGTTCTGGATCATCCTTTTTTTAGCGCCGGCATTATTTTCCTTTCGGGTAATCTTTAACTGGCAGGAAGAATGGATAAAAAATATTTGGCATGGCGCCAGCAGAACTTTTTACCTGCATTGTATTAATTGGGTGGTACGGGTTTTTATTTTACTGTTACCGGTATTTTTTATATGGCTTATAAAAGATAAAGATATTCAACCTTTTTACGGTACAAAACCGTTGAACAGTTTACGCCCTTACCTGCTGATGTTACTGGTGATGATTCCATTACTTGCATTAGCGGGTACGCAAAGTGATTTTTTACAAGTGTATCCAAAAGCGAAACTGATTAATAAAATACCCATGCATAGTTGGGTTGATAAAGGACGGTACATTATTTTTGAATTGTGTTATGGCTTTGATTTTGTAAGTATAGAGTTTTTCTTTCGGGGATTTTTAATATTGTCCTTAATGCGTATTTGTGGTATGCATTGTATTATTCCCGTGGCATGTTTTTACTGCGCCATTCATTTAGGTAAACCCATGGGTGAAGCCGTCAGCAGCTTTTTCGGCGGCACTTTATTAGGCATTATTGCTTACAATACAGGCAGCATCTGGGGTGGTTTAATTGTTCATTTGGGTATTGCATGGATGATGGAAGGTGTTGGGTGGCTTGGCATAATTTTTAGCAAAGTAAAATAAAAGTCCCGTGCAAAAAATGCAATAGTATTCTTCTTAAGTCTTTCTTACACTAAAAATTTACATTTTTCGTTTTCTCCGTTGCTACGTCGCTCATTAAATACCAGTGCGTAGTAAAGGAACAATCCTGAATATAAAAAGTACAAGAAGTTGTACGCAGTGAAAACCTTATATTACGGTTCAGTTTAGCCTGAACAAAAAAATTAATGGTATCGAACATTAACATATAAGCTGGTTATTTTTATAAAATACTACACATACTGTAAAATCTGCGATGAGAAAAATTATAATTCTTTTTTTATTGCCTGTTATTTCAATTGTTCTATGGGGTTGCCCATACGATTCAGCTTATGGTATAGACGAAACTGCACTGGAAAATATTGATGAAAATTTATTAGGCAGCTGGGCAACTTTTGTTTCCAAACCAACTTATGATCAGCAGCATGTTGAAGATCCGGTAAAAATAATTTTTTCAAAAAATACCGACCTTGAATATAATATCGCCATTACCGGATACATTGATGAATTGAAGCCTTACCATGTTATCACCAACGATACAATAAAAGGGACTGCGTATATCTCCACAGTTTCAGGTACACAGTTTTTAAATAGTTTTATTAAAGGCCGAATGTATATAGCAGAGATAAAAAGAGATAAGAACAATATATCAATCCTTTGCCTGGCAGAAAGTTTTACCGTTAAGTTTATAAAAAACAGCAAGGAGCTGCGCAAAGAAATTGAGTTTTACTACAAGGTGGCTGCAACACCCCGCTATGATGATTTTTTTGTAGCCAAAAATTTACAAAAAGTAAACTAATACCGCTGCTGCTTTTTATAGACATCTTAAATAGATCAATAATTAAAAATTCTTTACAATGTTGTAATTTGCCTGTTCAATTAATCATTGCTCATGCCAACCAGTAAAATCGGCGGTATTGGATCGTACGTTCCGGAAAATAAGGTAACCAACAACGACCTTAAACAATTTATGGATACTTCGGATGAATGGATACAGGAACGAACCGGTATTAAAGAACGCCGGTATGCACATCGTACCAACGAAACAACTACCACCATGGCCGTGGAAGCAGCAAAAATTGCAATAGAACGGGCAGGCATTACTGCACAGGAAATTGACTTTATTATTTTTGCCACTTTAAGTCCTGATTACTATTTTCCAGGCTGCGGCGTACTGGTACAGCGTGCACTACAAATGAAGGAGATTGGCGCACTCGACATCCGCAACCAGTGCAGCGGATTTGTGTATGCATTATCGGTAGCCGACCAGTTTATTAAAACCGGTATGTATAAAAACATCCTGGTAATTGGTAGTGAAAAACATTCTTTTGGTTTGGATTTTAGTACCCGGGGCAGGAATGTTTCAGTAATATTTGGTGATGGTGCCGGGGCTGTGGTATTACAAGCCACGGAAAAAGCCGGCCAGGGAATTTTAAGTACGCACCTGCACAGCGATGGACAGAGTGCAGAGTTACTGGCAATGTACAATCCGGGTACGCATGCCAACCATTGGGTAACTAACCCCGTAGCGAGCTATAATGAAGCACCTGCAGGTGATATGTTTATGAGCAAGGAGATGATTGATAAGGCAGAAAATTTTCCTTTTATGGATGGCCCGGCGGTATTTAAAAAAGCCATCGTAAAATTTCCCGAAGTTATACAGGAAGCGCTTACAAAAAATGGTTTAGCCACCTCAGATATTGACCTGTTGATTCCGCATCAGGCTAACCTGCGCATCAGCCAGTTTGTACAGCAAAAGCTTGGATTGCGGGATGATCAGGTGTTTAATAATATTCAGCATTACGGCAATACAACGGCAGCTTCCATCCCTATTGCTTTATGTCAGGCATGGGAAGAAGGTAAAGTAAAAGAAGGTGATCTTGTTTGTCTGGCTGCATTTGGCAGTGGTTTTACATGGGGCAGTGCGTTGTTGCGCTGGTAATAATTATACCCGGCAATTTTATTAATCAACCTGCTGAGTTTTAATAAAACTGCACTCCGCAGTTACATGTACTGCATTAATTTTATGATACTGTAGCAGATCACCGGTATTTTTTATTGCCGTTTCTACATCGGAGAAAATTAATGGTTTTTTCTATGGTTGTATATTCAATTCAGCCGTCTTTTTTTAAATCCTAACTGTTGCTCCATTGCTTTAATTTTATGTTTTTAATAAAGCCCTTCATTCATGCAGCGTAAAATAATTTATTTCATTAATCCCATTTCAGGCACAAAAGATAAAGCACCGGCGCTAAAAATAATTGCAGAAAGAACCCGCCAACAAAACATTCCCTTTGAAATTTTACATACCAACGCACAGGGTAATTATCATTTTTTAAAAGAAAAAATTGAACAGGAAGGTGTAACCGATATTGTTATCTGTGGTGGCGATGGCACTGTTAGCCAGGTGGCGGCTCTGCTCATAGATGAAGATATTAATATTGGTATCATACCCATGGGTTCGGGTAACGGCCTTGCGTTGGCTGCAAAAATTCCCAGAGATATAAATAAAGCCCTGGATATAATTTTTACCGGTAAGGGAAGATATATAGATTCTTTTTTTATCAATGAAACTTTTAGCTGTATGCTTTGCGGGCTTGGGTTTGATGCGCAGGTAGCACATGATTTTGCCAGTCAGCCTTCCCGGGGATTAGCCACTTATATTAAAAAATCAATCGAAAATTTTGTTACTGCCAGGCCGTATTCATTTGAAATTGTCAATAAAGGAAAATTATTTGCCACAGAGGCCTTTTTTATAAGTATTGCCAACAGCAACCAGTTTGGTAATCAGTTTACCATTGCACCCAAGGCCAGTTTAAATGATGGTTTGCTGGATATTGTGGTGGTAAAAAAAATGAGTAAAATGAGGATGATTTTGGCGATTGCCAAACAAGTAATGGCCGGTAAAATAAATGAGCATGATGAAAAAACATTTCATCAGAAAGATGTTCTCTATTTTCAAACCACACAACTAATTGTACATAACCTGGCACAGGCACCCTTACATATTGATGGCGATCCAGCAGTTACCGCAAAAAAACTGGTAATAAAAATAATACCGGATGCCTTTAAATTAATACAGCCCGCTGTTAAAATAACTACCGTAAAATAACTAACTTCAATTACAGATTTTAAACAGTTAAAACCAAAATCAATGCGTACAGTTGCAAATGTATTAATGAATAAACCACCTGTGTTTAATTTTATAGATCCAGACGCAAAAGTGATTGAAGCGCTACAGCTTATGAATTCGGTAAACCTTAGCTACCTGGTAGTAAACAAGGATGACACTTTTTACGGTATTTTTTCTGAAAGGGATTACAGCCGCAATGTTATTTTAAAAGGGTTGCATAGCGATAGTTGCGCCGTAAAAGATGTAATGAGTACATCGCTTCCGGTAATTGCCCTGCAGGATACCGTTGAGCATTGCATGGAATTATTAAATACCCATAAAACGCGTTACCTGATTGCTTTTGAAGATAACCAGCTAAAAGGTGTTGTTACCATCAATGATGTACTTAGGGAGGCGCTTGAAAGCAAGGAAATGGTATTTGATGAGTTAGCGCTTAACCAGGCTATTGAATGGGAGGATAAGATTTATTAATGGAACGTATCAATCATTTTAAATGAATCTGTTGCTACAACAGGTTCATTTTTATTTAAGCAATCCAGTGAATTCCTTCAGCACCTGTTGATTATTTTCAGCACTAAACGAAGCAATCACATCCGCTTTTTCTGCAGCGGTTAAATGAAAATTTAAGGCTGCTCCCTGGTCTACTAATTTTGGAATATATATAAACTCCAGGCGGCGCACATTTGTTTTACTTACTTCCGGCAAATAACTAAGATCCTGATTTTGTGAATAATCCTGTAATCTAAACCAATTATGTTGCAGCATGGTAGCAGGTTTTACCAATATATCCGTAATTGTACCTGTTTCCAGCGGATGGTGCCAGTTATCTTTTTCGCGGTCGCGTATTTGCACAATAATAATGCGGCTGGTATTTTGAGCCAGCCAGTCTTTAAAATTATCAATAAAACGCAGGGTAGTTTCCTGACCAAAATTATCCCGCAGCCCCGCATCCATTACATCTACCACCGGGTTGCTGGGTAACCAAACACTGGGCAATATATACGGAAAAGTAGCATTCATCCGCATGGCAGTCAGCATCCGCAAATTCATAGGATCCTGTTTGTAAAACAGTGCAGCAAAATCAATCGCATCGGGGCCAATACTGCTGTCATTTTCGAAAGCCGACGGCTTCATCATAAAGCTCAGGGGCTGTGTGCCAATCATCATTTTGCGTCCATCGGCAGTAACTACGGAATTAAATATCATCATCGGAATAACGGCAGCTTTTTCATCCGCGGCATATTCTTTTAGTTGCCGGTTCAAAATTTTTCCGGAATTTTCGTTTAGTTTTTCTTCAAAAGCATAGCCCCTGTCTTTTATATAACTGTAAGGCCCAACCAGAAATCTTTGAGCAGGCGAAAAAATATCCCTGCTGATCATGGAAGAAAAAATAGGGTTTAACAGATCCTGCGCAATATTATCTGTATAAACAGACTGATGCAGGTTAATGGGCTGCCCTTTTAATTTATTGTGATACAATTCCCTGTAATATGCAGCAGCCAACATACCGCCGCTGGCGCCACTTATTAAAAATGTTTGTTGCATCAGCCTGCCACCGGTTATGCTATCTAATTGCTGCATGGTATTCATTACAAAAGTAGCGCTCCGCAAACCGCCGCCACTAACATTCATAAATATCATTACTGGCTTTTCTGCAATCTGTCTTTTTTTCCAGTTGTTTAAAACCTGCAGCATGTTATTTTTATCGGCTGTTATGTGGGCCGGCGAACACAATTGTTGCAGTGATTGCCTGTTATACTTTGGCCGCTGATCTTTATTATTGTAATTAATGCCATATGCTTTATTACGGGGGTCAATAATTTCTTTCTCGTATAAAATATTCAGTATTGCTGTTAGGCCAATTACGAATAACAAGCTCCAGCTTTGCAAAAAATAAGTAAGTGCGCCAATTACGGCTACCATCAGTGCAAAAAATACAAGAATGCTTGCTGCAGCCGGTGCCTGAAAAAATTTTATATCTAAAAAAAATCCACCTGCAACTAAAAAGATAAAAGCCAGTATAATGCCCACTATCGCAGCAAAGTGATGCCGTTTAAAAATAGTGTCTAAAAAATCCTGGTTGTAATGCTTTACCGGCCTGACTTTGCGAAATTTAAATCGTCCACTTAAAAAATAACTCACCTTCATACCAAAGCCGTCCACATGAGGATTTTTTGCCGGATCATAATTACTTTTAAAAAATTCAGGATTGGCAATTACCGGAGTAATGGTGCGCAAAATTGTTCTGTCAACCCCAAAAAAGAATGCAAAAGAAAAAGCGATCAGTGATATAAAACCACCTAAAAAACCAAGTATCAGCGCGATTTCTTCCCCGGTACTTAATAACTCTTTATTTGTATTGAACTGTATGGATTTTATCAGGTAAAAGATCAGGAAAAATAAAGGCAGCAATCCATTATTGACACAATATTTTAAAAATGGCTTAGAAGCGGTTGCCAGAAAT
>NZ_JACMOO010000109.1 GCF_014377975.1 Ferruginibacter sp. | reverse complement strand
GGGGGACAGTTTAAAAAAAATTGTAGAATGGGTAGGGCTCTCAAACAGGATTATTCAAAATGAATTTTATTTTAAAAATGATACACTTGTGTTTGTATACGCAGTTGAAAAAAATTATCACTACAACAATCATTCGCAAACACTGGACTACACAAAATTAGATTTGACTTTTACAGGACGGTATTATTTTGACAATGAAAAATTATTTTACAGCATCATCAAAAACGAAAACCGTAATAAATCAAAACAAAAAGACGCAGCAGATTTTTTAATCAAGAGTAAGGATTATATGAAAATATTAAGAGCAGAACTTAGATAACGCAGCGCAAAATTTGTTGTTATATATTGCTGGGCTAATACTAAACGAATTTGAGTAAAATTTAAAATGGTGATCCATTTCACAATATTTTCTAACAAATTCTATAATAACTGCAAACACTTTTTTAAACTGTCTTTCCATGCAGGAATACTGATATCAAAAGTTTGCTGAATTTTGATTGTATCCATCACAGAATATGAAGGCCGCTTTGCGGGGGTTGGATAATTAGAAGATGGAATAGCATTCACCATGCATTTGCTGCCGGATAATTCTTTAATGGCTTCAGCAAACTGAAACCAGCTGATAACACCGGTGTTGGAATAGTTATAAATGCCGGGCTGCGCCTCAGCTTTGCCTGAATGGATGATCTGCATAATTGCTGCTGCCAGGTCGGCTGCATAAGTGGGGCATCCTACCTGGTCGCTTACTACATTCAGCTGCTCCTTTTCTTTCATTAGGCCCATCATTGTTTTTACAAAATTATTTCCAAAGCTGCTGTACACCCAGGAAGTACGGATGATAATACTGCCAGGATTTTGCTGTTGTGCCAGCTCCTCTCCTTTTAGTTTGGTTGCGCCATAAGTATTAACCGGTGCTACCCGAAAATCTTCTGTGTAGGGAGTTGTTGCGCTGCCATCAAAAACATAATCGGTAGAAACATGGATAAACCCGGCGTTGTATGATTTGCAAACTGCTGCTAAAATACCTACCGCAGTGCCATTGACGTTCATTGCTTTTTCTGGTTCTGTTTCTGCTTTATCTACCGCCGTATAAGCCGCGCAGTTAACACAGTAATCAATTGGATGGGCAGCAAAATAATTTTTCATTGTTTCTGCGTTGTCAATGGGTAGTACTTCTTTTGTAACAAATAAAAAGTGGTATGCGGGATACGCAGCACTGATTACCTGCATTTCGTTGCCTAATTGTCCATTAGCGCCGGTAACTAAAATTGTCTTTTTTTCTGCCACGATAAAAGTTAAAAAATGAAATTGGTTTTACAATCTTCCAGGTTCGGAAGAACAAGGTCTTTGGCTGCCACCATTTCTTTACCGGCAGGTATACGCCAGTCAATACCCAATGTTGAATCATTGTACATTAACCCGCCTTCGCTTTCTTTATGATAAAATTCATCGCATTTGTAAATCACTTCCGCGGTTTCTGTCAATACCGAATACCCATGTGCAAAGCCCCTGGGTACAAGCAATTGTTTCTTATTTTCTGCCGATAATTCTATACTGAAATACCGGTGGAAGGTGGGAGAGCCTGCTCTTAGATCTACCACCACATCTAAAATAGTACCACTTAAAGCACGTATCAGTTTTGTTTGTGCATTTGGATTTTGTTGAAAATGTAAACCGCGGATTACGCCAAAAACAGACCGTGCCTGGTTATCCTGAACAAATTTCATGGTAGCTCCACCTTCGGAAAAAGTATTTTCATTGTAGCTTTCAAAAAAATAACCACGGTCATCATTGAACACCCGTGGTTCATAAATTAATAATCCGGGAAAGTCGGTTGTGGTAAACGGCATAAAATAATAAAATTTTTAAGAATATAACTGTTTAAAAAAATTGATTGTTTCTGTCAATCCATCCTTGAAATTTTTTGTAGGTTCGTACCCCAGTAATTTTTTTGCCAATGAAATATCGGCCAAAGAATTCCTGATATCTCCTGCTCTTGGTTCCCGGTAAGTTGCTTCAAAATTACTGTCTAAATTTTCTTTACATGCATTAAATAAATAATTCACAGAAAAGTTTTCGCCTGTTGC
This sequence comes from Ferruginibacter sp., assembly GCF_014377975.1. Taxonomy (GTDB): domain Bacteria; phylum Bacteroidota; class Bacteroidia; order Chitinophagales; family Chitinophagaceae; genus Ferruginibacter. The sequence goes on along the minus strand of NZ_JACMOO010000109.1, from coordinate 25,288 downwards.
CACGTTATATACCTGGTTAATGGCATCGGCATTATGGGTTAACATTCCTTTAATATTAATTTGCACAGCGTTGTCAACAAAAGTAAAATCCCGGGTTTGCTCACCATCGCCGTTGATATAAACGGGCAATTGTTTCATAATCCCTTTTACAAACAATGGAATTACCGCAGCATAGGCTCCATCAGGATCCTGGCGTTGGCCAAAAATATTAAAATACCTGAATCCTATTAATTTAATACCATACACATCGGCAAAAATCTGCGCATATAATTCGTTTGTTTTTTTTGTGGCTGCATAAGGCGACAGGCATTTACCCACCCGGTTTTCCACCTTCGGTAAAGTGGGTTCATCGCCATATACAGAAGAAGAAGATGCATATACAAATTGTGCTACTTTATTGTCCACTGCTGCTTTTAGCATATTTACAAAGCCGCCTACATTTACTTCATTAAAATAAACAGGTTCTTTAATAGATCTGGGAACAGAACCCAATGCGGCCTGGTGACTAACGTAATTTATTCCGGCGCAAGCCTGCTGACAGGTATCTGCATTCCTGATATCGCCTTGCACAAATTCAAATGCAGGGTATTGGCGAAGCAGGGCAAGGTTTGTATCAAACCCGTTCACCATATTATCGAGCACCCTTACTTTTTGTGCACCGTTTTTTAGTAAATATCCGGCGATGTGGCTACCTATAAAACCTGCTCCACCTGTTACTAAAAAATTACTGTTGCTTAAATCAGTTGTATCAAAATTATTACTCATTCAGTATTTTGAAAAAATTTTTTAAAAGAAGAGGAAGGTAAAGGTTGATAAATTTAAGTTTTTAACTTTCAGCTGCATTCATCTTGCCTTTTACTTTATGCCTTTAATAATACCTCTACAAACTCCAGTACAGCCTGCTTTTAACAGTCTTTCTGTAAATACCTTTCAAATCTGCAATCATAGCTTCCGGTTTTGTAATGCCTGCAAAATACGCATCGTCCAGTGTTTTATATTCATTGTGCGGCACTGCAATAATTACTGCATCATAGTTTTTTGCAACTTCAGTTGTAAGGTCAAAGCCATACTCGTGCAGTAATTCTTCACCCGATGCATGTGGATCAGTAACATCCACATTTAAAGAATATGATTGTAATTCCTTTACAACATCTGCCACTTTACTGTTGCGGATATCGCTTAAATTTTCTTTAAATGTAGCGCCCATCACCAGCACTTTCGCACTTTTTATATTACTGTTATTTTGTATGATGTGTTGTAAAACTTTTTTAGCAATGTAACCCGACATACCATCGTTGATAACACGTCCGGCTAAAATTACCTGGCTATCGTAGCCCAGTTCACTGGATTTATAGGTCAGATAGTAAGGATCAACGCCAATGCAGTGCCCACCTACCAGGCCTGGTTGAAATTTTAAAAAATTCCATTTCGTTCCCGCGGCTTCCAGCACCTCAAAAGTATTGATGCCCATTCTGTCAAAAATTATTGACAGTTCATTCATTAAAGCAATGTTGAGATCACGTTGTGTATTTTCAATAATCTTTGCGGCCTCGGCTACTTTTATGCTGGATGCTTTGTGCACGCCTGCCATTACTACCAGCTCATATACTTTTGCAACAAGGTCAAGGCTTTCCGCATCGCAGCCGCTTACTACTTTAATAATTTTTGCCAGGGTATGGTCTTTATCACCCGGGTTAATCCTTTCCGGCGAATAACCTGATTTAAAATCTATGATATTTTTTAAGCCGCTTAATTTTTCAATGATGGGCAAACAATCTTCTTCTGTACAACCCGGATATACTGTACTTTCAAAAACTACATAATCTCCTTTTTTAATTACTTTGCCAATAGTTTCACTGGCTCTTTTTACCGGCACAAGATCAGGCACATTGTGTTCGTCAACCGGAGTTGGTACCGCCACAATATAAAAAGCAGCCTGTTTTAAATCGTCCAGATTGTTTGTAAATTCAATGTCACAATTTTCAAATGCGTCTGCATCCATTTCCTGGCTTGGATCAATCTTGTTACGCATCATTTCTACCCTTTTTGCATTGATATCAAAGCCGATTACCTTAATTTTTTTTGCAAACTCCAATGCTATTGGTAAGCCAACATACCCCAAACCAATTACTGCCAGTGTTTCTTTCTTGTCTATCAGATCCTGGTATTTCATTCTATAATATTTTATACGCCCGTAACCCGTGTGGGGAATACGTTTCAGGCTTCACTTTTAATCGAAGTTCTATAATTTCTATTAATTAATTTATTACCCGATTTATAAAAAAACCAAGTGATTTATACAAATAAAGGACCTGTTTTTGCTTTCAGTTAATTACTGATTGCTAGGTTGCTTTTATAAATTTTTTAGGAAGTTTATACAATTCTTCGGGTGGTAAAGATTTAAAATAATCGTACGTAATTTTTAGTCCTTCTGCCCTGTTCACTGTTGGCTGCCAGCCTAGTATTTCAGCTGCTTTCGTAATATCCGGCTGACGCTGTTTGGGATCATCTGTTGGCAAAGACTTATAAATTATTTTTTGTGAAGTGCCGGTTAGTTTTATAATTTCTTCTGCAAAATCCTTTAATGAAATTTCATCAGGATTACCAATATTTACGGGTTGTTCATGGTCGCTCATCAACAGGCGGTAAATACCTTCTACCAGGTCGGCTACATAACAAAAACTTCTTGTCTGGCTGCCATCGCCAAAAACCGTTAAATCTTCTCCCCGTAATGCCTGTCCGATAAATGCAGGCAATGCACGGCCATCATTTAACCGCATCCGTGGACCATAAGTATTGAATATTCTTACAATCCTTGTTTCAAGATGATGGAAGGTATGATACGCCATAGTGATGGCTTCCTGAAAACGTTTGGCTTCGTCATATACACCTCTTGGACCTATGGGATTTACATTGCCCCAGTATTCTTCCGTTTGAGGATGTACCAGCGGATCGCCGTACACTTCACTGGTGCTTGCAACAAGCATCCTTGCTTTTTTTGAAAGGGCCAGTCCCAGGCAATTATGCGTACCCAGCGAACTAACTTTTAAAGTTTGAATAGGAATTTTTAAATAATCTATCGGACTAGCCGGCGAAGCGAAGTGCAGGATATAATCCAACGGTCCTGACACATGAATGAACTTAGATACATCGTGGTGATAAAATTCAAATTCCTTTAATTTAAAAAGATGCTCTATGTTTTTAATATCACCTGTAATCAGGTTATCCATTCCAATAACATCGTAGCCTTCTTTTATAAAACGGTCACAAAGATGTGAGCCTAAAAATCCGGCAGCCCCTGTTATTAATACCCTTTTGTTTGCCATAAAATTCCTGTTTAAAATATAATGTCTGATCTTTTACTATCTGAACTTTGATATTTGAAAACTCCTGAATTATTAATTATCCATTTGTATTCAGCTCTGCAAAATAGCCCTTCTTCCAATACTTACATAGTGATAGCCCAAATCTTCCATTTGTTTCAAATCAAACAAATTGCGTCCGTCAAAAATGGCTTTGTTTTTTAACAAGGAAGATATTTTATTAAAGTCAGGCGTTCTAAACTCACTCCATTCAGTTGCAATTACCAAGGCATCTGCATCTTTCAAAGCATCGTACTGGCTTTCTACAAATGTAATAGTATCGCCCAATACCTGTTTTACATTGCTCATAGCTTCCGGATCGAAAGTGGCTACAGCAGCGCCTGCTGCAAGAAACGCTTCAATTAAATATAATGCCGGCGCTTCTCTGATATCGTCTGTATTTGGCTTAAACGCCAATCCCCATACAGCAATTTTTTTACCTTTTAAATCGCCCTTAAAATACGCTTTTATTTTAGGCACCAGGTGAAGTTTTTGCTTTTCGTTTACGTCCATTACCGCTTCCAGTATTTTAAAACTATAGTCTACTTCGTTAGATGATTTGGCTAAAGCCTGCACATCTTTTGGAAAGCAACTTCCCCCATAACCAATACCTGGAAATAAGAAGCGCCGCCCAATACGTTCATCACTTCCAATTCCTTTGCGAACCATATCCACATCTGCCCCCAGGAGTTCACACAACTGGGCAATTTCATTCATAAAAGTAATTTTAGTTGCTAAAAAAGAGTTGGCAGCATATTTTGTTAACTCCGCACTTTTTTCGTCCATAAAAATTACCGGATTACCCTGGCGTACAAACGGACCATATAAATCACTTAAAACTTTTTTTGCTTTTTCAGATGAGGTACCAATTACCACCCTGTCCGGCTTCATAAAATCATCTACTGCAACCCCTTCTCTTAAAAACTCCGGATTGCTTACAATATCAAAAGTTCCCGCAATACCACCATTGCCCAGCAAGGCCTTTTCTACTTTTGCGGCAGTGCCCACAGGTACGGTGCTTTTATCAATAATTATTTTATAGTCGCCTTCTTTTATAAGGGCTCCCAGATCTTTTGCTACGCCTAAAATATACTTTAAATCAGCGCTTCCATCTTCACCCGGAGGTGTTGGCAGGGCAAGAAAAATTACCTGTGCATCTTTAATTCCTTCAGCCAGTGAAGTAGTAAACTGAAGCCTGTTTTCCTTTTGGTTTCTTAAAAATAATTTTTCAAGTCCCGGTTCGTAAATGGTTATTTTTCCCGAAGACAGTTTATCAACTTTGGCTTTGTCAATATCAACACAAATTACCTGGTTACCCGTTTCTGCAAAACAAGTTCCTGTTACCAATCCTACATAGCCTGTTCCAATTACTGCAATTTTCATACTTAACGGTTTATATAACTTAAGATATTAGATACAATAGATGCTTGTTGTTCTTCATCCAATTCGGTATGCATGGGCAATGATATTACCCTCTCCGTTAACCAGTCTGTTACCGGCAGCTGATAACTACTTCCACCAAAAGTATCAAACATTTTTTGTTTGTGACAAGGCACCGGGTAATAAATCATCGATGGAATTCCTTTTTCAGCCAGGTAGTTGTTCAATCCATCCCGGTCAACTTCATTTAAAATTAAAGTGTATTGATGAAACACATGTTTGCTGTACGCTGCTCTAAAAGGTGTGGTTATTTTTTGATTACTGGCAAAAGCTTTGTCATAAAAATCAGCCGCCTTTCTTCTTGCGTCAGTATATTCATCAAGATGTGTTAATTTAACATCCAGGATGGCCGCCTGCAAAGCATCTAACCTTGAATTGCAGCCTACCATGTCATGATAATATTTTTTACTTTGCCCGTGTGATGCGATTTTTTTTAACTTCTCAGCTAACGCATCATCATTGGTAAATATTGCTCCTCCGTCGCCGAAAGCTCCTAAATTTTTTGACGGATAAAACGAGGTGCAACCAATGTGGCCAATGCTTCCGGTTTTTTTAACCGATCCATCCCTAAAAGTATACTCACATCCAATAGCCTGTGCATTGTCTTCAATAACAAATAGTCCATATTTTTTTGCAATGGCCATTATCTTTTCCATCTCTGCAGCATGACCATATAAGTGAACCGGAATAATGGCTTTTGTTTTTGGAGTAATGGCTTTTTCCATTGCATCTGCATCCATACAAAAAGTATGTTTATCCACTTCTGTAAAAACAGGTTGTAAATGCAGCAATGCCGCTGCTTCAACAGTTGCAATATAAGTAAAGGAGGGAGTAATTACTTCGTCGCCTGGCTTAAGATCCAGTGCCATCATAGAAATTTGCAGCGCATCTGTACCATTGGCACAGGGAATTACATGCTTAACCTGATTGTATGCAGCCAGATTTGCTGCAAAGTCATTCACCACTTTACCGCCAATAAACTGGCTGCTTTCCATCACCTTTAAAACAGCCGCATCTACGGCTGGTTTAATTTTTAAATACTGCGTTCTTGTATCAACCATTTGCAAAGGCCTCATATCTTATTTTTTTCGATGGCAAAGATAGCGATTCAATACGCTGTTTCAAATTTGAAGCTTTAGTAATCCCTCCCCGTTGTAATTAAATTTTTGCTGTTATTTTTGTATAAAAAACTACGTGGGTACTTTTCTTTATACAATTTTTATTAGCCTGTATGTTGCTGGCATTAAGCTTTTATCCTGCTGGAATGCGAAGGCAGACTTATGGATAAAAGGCAGAAAAACCTTTCCAGCGGTTACATTCAGCAAAGAATTAGACACAAAAATAATCTGGATGCATTGCGCCAGTTTGGGTGAGTTTGAACAGGGAAGACCAGTTATTGAACATCTAAAAAAATTATATCCTGCTGTAAAAATTGTGCTCACTTTTTTTTCGCCCAGCGGGTACGAGGTTCAAAAAAATTATACCGGAGCCGATGCCGTTTTTTATTTGCCCATTGACAGTAAAGCCAATGCTGATAAAATGATTGCGGCCATCAATCCGTCTTTGGTTTTATGGGTAAAATATGAATATTGGTTTTATTATTTACAGGCTTTTAAACAACAAAATATTCCTGTATTACTGGTGTCAGGTATATTTAGAAACAGCCAGCCTTTTTTTAAATGGTATGGTGCATCCTGGAAAAGAATGCTGCCCTTCTTCACTCATTTTTTTGTACAGGATAAAGCATCGGAAATATTACTGGCCGGCATTGGTATTGATGAAAATATAACCGTAAGCGGCGATACAAGATTTGACAGGGTGATTGAAATTGCCGAACAATTTGAACACATTCCGCTGATACAGGAATTTTGCGGCGACAGTAAAATTATTGTAGCAGGCAGCACCTGGGAAGATGATGAAGCTGAGTTGATTCATTATGTAAAAGCCAATCCTGCCATTAAATTTATAATTGCTCCGCATGAAATTGAGGCTGAAAATTTAAAGGATGTTAAAAAAGAATTCGTAGGTTCTGTATTTTATTCTGAGCTGTTGACCACTACTCAATCAACCGCAAATGTATTAATCATTGATAATGTAGGAATGCTATCCCGTTTGTACTGCTATGCCGATATAACCTATGTTGGGGGCGGGTTTGGCGATGACGGTGTTCACAATGTACTGGAGGCTGCGGTATATGGAAAACCTGTTTTGTATGGACCGGAATTTGAAAAATTCGTTGAAGCCATTGAGCTTACGAAATGCGGCGGGGGCATCTCCATTGATAGCGCACTTGATTTGGAAGAAGTGCTTACCCGTTTATGGGATGATGAAACACTTTTACAAATTACAGGTGAAGCGGCAAAAAATTATGTACACAACAATGCCGGAGCTTCAAAAAAAATAACAGCTTTTATTCAGGAAAAACGTCTTCTTATCAGTTGATCAAATTGTTGAACAACAGGGTGATTATCATGCCAGCCTATTTTTATTTTTAACTCCCTTTTTATCCAGTATTCCGCTTCGGGCCAAATGCTAAAACTATTGATGGTTTTAATGCTGCGTTCGTACATCGCTTCATCTCCACGAAATAGTTCACTGATAAACAAAAAACGATCATTTAAACCAATGGCTTTTTTGAGATCCTTTACCGGTCCGTCACCAAGTTTAAAACTCAGTTCATTGGCAACTCCTTTTAACGAGTCGTTCAGCGATAAATTTTCATTGCGGACCGATTCATTGATTTCTCTTTTTTGTACCACAGATGGCTGATGAATTAAAGTAGGGATATCATCAACAGATTCATATAACATGGCTGGTTTGCTGTTTGCACTGAAGTTTTGAATAACCGTGGCATTGCGTTTTATTTCTTCCAACTCGGCTTCTACTGCTGCTTCATCAACCTGTAAAACTTCTACTGTTTTTTCATTTTCTACAGCAGGTACCTCCGCAAATTGAATATGCCCGGGCGTTTGCAAAGGCATTGATATTGTAACAGATTTATTGATTTCAGTTGGCTGCGTTCCTTTTAGATGAATCAATTCGTGCTGCATCATTTCAACAGTCAGTAATAATTTCTCGGCGGAAAGTTTTTCATTTAATTGTTGCTGCAGCTTTTGCAAAAGTGTTTCCACTCTTTCCATAAGTACCATTGTTTTATTTATTAATAAGCAATTGCAAACAAAATATAGTTTTGACTAATGCCCTAAAACTATAACCTTTGCAAACATTCAAATAAAGTTACAAACTCAATCTTTAAAAAATATATAAATGTTTATTGAGCCAAATTTTAAAGGCGGCCGGGGCAGTATTGAAATAATTTGTGGCAGTATGTTTAGTGGTAAAACTGAAGAATTGATTCGCAGATTAAAAAGGGTAAAAATAGCCAATCTTAGTTATGAAATTTTTAAACCCGCCATTGATGTGCGGTTTGACCAGGTAAATATTGTAAGTCACGATACCAACTTTATTCAAAGCACACCGGTAGAAAGTTCGCAGACAATTTTGTTGCTTGCAGGTGATGTTGATGTGGTAGGTATTGATGAAGCCCAGTTTTTTGATGCAGAAATTGGCAATGTGTGTGAACAACTTGCCTTGCGTGGTATCAGGGTTATTGTTGCCGGGCTCGATATGGATTATACCGGCAAACCATTTGGCCAGATGCCAAACCTGCTGGCCATCGCCGACTATATTACCAAGCTGCATGCAATTTGTGTAAAGTGCGGCAATATTGCCAATGTGAGTTACCGCCACTCATCCGCTGAAGCGCAGGTTGTTTTGGGCGAAAAAGATATTTACGAACCAAGATGCCGGATCTGTGCACTTTTAAAAGATTAATCGTTTTCAGCCTTTACTGCCAGGTAGCGTTTTAAAACTTATTATCTAATAATGAAAATAATTTTTGCTTTATTAAAAAAAGATCTGTTGCTTGAAGTAAGGCAGCAGCATAGCTTTTATGGCATATTATTGTACGTGGCTTCTACTATATTCGTGCTTAAACTGGCCATCAATAATGCTGAAGCAGATGTTTGGAATGCGTTGTTCTGGATTATACAATTATTTGTTTGTGTAAATGCGGTGGCTAAAAGTTTTTTGCAGGAAAGCCGCGGCCGTATGCTGTATTTTTATTCTATTTCCGGAGCCCGGGAGTTTATTATTGCCAAATTAATTTATAATATAATTTTAATGTTATTGATGAGTTTGATGAGTCTTGGCCTCTTCTTTTTACTCCTAAAAAATCCGTTAAGTAACCCACTGCAATTTGCAGGCATTGTATGTTTGGGCAGTTTAAGTTTAAGCCTGGTTTTTACTTTGCTGGCAGCCATTGCTGCCAAGGCACAACAGAATGCAGCGCTGATGGCCATATTAGGTTTTCCCTTAATTGTACCGCAATTGTTACTCGTAATCCGCCTGTCGAAAGTTGCCTTTGGAGAAATTTTCCGGGATGGGGCTGTGCTAAATCTTACCTTACTGATTATTGGTTTTGATATAATGATAGTAGTTCTGTCGGTTATTTTGTTTCCATTTTTATGGAAAGATTAATGTTTAATCCACTTTGATAATTATCCATTAGCTATAAAAAATTATCAATTAATAACAGGGTCTTTCCCTAATTTTGCGATATTAATAAGTATAAAATGCGTAAAAGATGGTGGAAAATATTGGCTGCGGGTCTATTGATGTATACATTTACAGCAGGATTTTTAATTAAAGTGCCCCATATTGGTAATTTGAAAGAAACAATACGCAACTTGTTTTTTCATGTACCGATGTGGTTTGGACAGATCGTTCTACTCACCATTTCATTAATTTATTCTATTTTATATCTGCGTACTCCAGATTTAAAGCATGATATATATGCAGCGGCCTTTGCCAAAACAGGCATTGTAATGGGTGTACTCGGACTGATTACGGGTGCAATCTGGGCTACTTTTACCTGGGGCGAACCATGGAGCAATGATCCCAAACAAATAGGTGTAGCCATTGCGTTGTTAATTTATTTTGCTTACCTGGTTTTAAGAAATGCAGTACCGGATCTTGACAAAAGAGCCAAGGTGAGTGCAGTATATAACATCTTTGCGTATTTCATTTATTTACCACTGATAATGATACTACCAAGGCTGGTCGAATCGTTACATCCCGGCGGAAAAGGTGTGCAAGGTAACCCTGGTTTAAATGGCGCAGACCTGGATGCTACCATGCGGCTGGTGTTTTGGCCGGCAGTAATTGGCTGGACGTTGTTAGGCACCTGGATTAGTACTTTAAGTATCAGAATAGAATTAGTCAGAGATAAAAATCTACTCAATGCGGAATAAAATTTACGGTTTGTTATTGATGTTGCCAGCGCTTTTACTAAGCGCTTCTATTTTTGCGCAGGTAAATGAACCCTCCGAAACATTTATGCGCAGTAATGGAAAAATATATGTGGTAGTCGCTATTTGTATTACCATACTTACCGGCCTGTTTTTATACGTGGCAAGTATCGACCGGAAAATAGGTAGAATTGAAAAAGAAAATCTATAGCAGTGATAGTTGTTATAACTGCGGATATAAATAACGGTTATACAAGAAAGCAGCCTGCATTTGCTGTAATAAATTTTTTACAACAGAATTATTGACAGTAAGAGGTTGTGGCGGATAAATCTTTACATAGCTTATATAGCACCATCAGTAAGAAATCACGATAAACAATAACTTTATTATAACAATCAACCCAAATACCTCACCAGTAAACCTTCTGTAGTCACTTGCCAGTTACTATAAAATATGCACGATTGCTTCATTTAAACAAAACTTATGTCAGCACAACAACCTTACAGTTTTTTCGAAAGTGTAGAAAAAAGCTTCGATAAAGCCGCCCTGTTCACCAAGTGGGATAGCGGTATTTTAGAACAGATTAAAGCCTGTAACAGTGTGTACAGAATGAACTTCCCCATTAAAAGAGATAATGGAACCATTGAAGTAATTGAAGGCTATCGTGTACAGCACAGTCAGCATAAATCGCCCTGCAAAGGTGGCATCCGTTTTAGTGAAGCGGTAAACCAGGATGAGGTAATGGCCCTTGCCGCGTTAATGACCTATAAATGTGCTATTGTAAATGTACCCTTCGGCGGTGCAAAAGGTGGTATAAAAATCAATCCTAAAAACTACAGTGTATACGAGCTGGAAAAAATTACCCGCCGGTATACATCAGAGCTGGTAAAGAAAAATTTTATCGGGCCTGGTATAGATGTGCCGGCGCCAGACTACGGTACGGGAGAAAGAGAAATGTCATGGATTGTTGATACCTATCAATCTTTAAAGCCCGGGGAAATTGATGGCGCCGGTTGTGTAACCGGAAAACCCATTTCACTGGGTGGGGTTCGTGGCCGTAAAGAAGCTACCGGGCTGGGTGTTTTTTATGGTGTAAGAGAGGTTTGTAATATGCAGTCAGTAATGGATAAACTGGGGCTCCCTGTTGGTATTGAAGGCAAAAAAGTAGTGGTACAGGGCATTGGAAACGTGGGTTATCACTCTGCCAAATTTTTTAGGGAAAATGGTGCTATAGTGATTGCCATTGCTGAGCATGATGGCGCTGTGTACAATGCCGGTGGGTTGAATGAAGAAGAGCTGATACAGTTTAGAAATAAAACAGGTTCTATTATTAATTTTCCCGGCGCAACCACCCTTACTAACACGTTGGATGCACTGGAACTTGAGTGTGACATTTTAATTCCGGCGGCGTTGGAGAATGTAATTGATGGAAATAATGCACCCAGGATAAAAGCAAAAATTATCGGCGAAGCAGCCAACGGTCCCTGCACTCCGGAAGCAGATGAAATATTTATTCAAAGAGGAATTTTATGTGTACCGGATATGTACTTGAATGCGGGTGGTGTTACAGTGAGCTATTTTGAATGGTTAAAAAACCTGAGCCATGTGCGGTATGGCCGCCTGGAAAAGCGCTTTTCAGAAAACCTGAATACCCGTATCCTGGTACAGATAGAAGAGTTGAGCGGCAAAAAAGTTGTGGAGAAAGAAAGACAGCACATCATGCACGGAGCGGAAGAAATTGACCTGGTACATAGCGGTCTGGAAGAAACCATGATTAGTGCCACCAGAGAAATAATGCATATATGGCATAGTAATCCGGATATACCAGACATGCGTACAGCCGCCTACGTTAGTGCCATCAATAAAGTAGCCAGTACTTATGTTGAACTGGGAATATTTCCTTAGAAAGAATTTTATGAACGTATAAAAAAAATCCCTTCATTTACAGAAGGGATTTTTCATATAAAATACATTTTCCTCAACCTTCATACAAACCCAACCGCCTGTTAAGTTCTGCAATCTGGTGCTGCATATCGTTCATGCGTTGCAATAAATAAGTGATGGTTTCTATGCCTTCTATGTTGATGTCCATTTCATGATACAATCTTACCATTTTTTCCAGTTGCGGCAGCTCATTTTCTTCTATAAACAATTTTTCTTCCACTACAATTACTGTTATTAAACCAGACTGATTTAAAGACTGAATAAACGACAAATCTATATTATGGTAAATACAAAAATCATTGGCTGCTATCAATTGCGTTGTAGGCATACGATTATTATTTAAGCTTCGATAATTCTGTGAATAATTCCTTTTGTTTTTCCGTTAATTGCGTAGGGAGTTTAATATCATAGGTTACATATAAATCACCAAACTCTCCCTCCTTTTTATATACCGGAAATCCCTTTCCTTTTAACCTTATCTTAGTTCCATACTGCGTTTCGGGATTTACTTTTAATTTCACTTTTCCTTTCATTGTATCAATGGTAGTTTCACCGCCCAGCACGGCCGTGTATAAATCAATCACTGCATGGGTATACAAATCATTACCCATTCTTTTAAAACCTGGATGGGTTGCAATAATAAAAGTAATAAACAAATCGCCTGCAGGGCCGCCATTTACACCCGGTGCGCCATGACCTTTTAATTTTATAATCTGTCCGTTTTCAACCCCGGCCGGTATGGTAATCCGGATATTTTTTCCATTTACACTAAGGGTTTGCTGATGCGTCTCCATCGCATCGGTTAAGCCAAGGTTCAGTTCGGCATTATAATCCTGCCCCCTGAATTTTGTTTGCCTGCTGCGGCCTGATCCTCCAAACATAGATTCAAAAAAATTTGAAAAATCTCCGTCGTCACCGCCACCAAACTGCTGATTGCCCGAAGAAAATGGTGATTGCCCCTGCGAATGGCGTTGTTGTTCAAACTGGTCCGCATGCTTCCAGTCTTTTCCATACTGATCGTATTTTTTCCTTTTTTCAGCATCACTCAATACTTCATTGGCTTCGTTTACCTGCTGAAATTTTTTATGGGCATCCTTGTCGTTGGGGTTAAGGTCTGGGTGAAGTTTCCTGGCTAATTTTCGATAGGCTTTTTTGATATCATCTTCGGTGGCTTTTTTATCAACGCCCAATATGTTGTAATAATCTACAAATTCCATAATACTGTTTTTGCACTTTATCCTGTAAAGGTACTGTGCAATATTTTTGTTACCATTTTTTTATAAGAGAAGGTATCTTTCAGATAGCCGTTTAAAAATAGAATTCCCGTTTCTCATTGAAAGCTGGTGTTGCATCATGCACGTTTAGGGTTATAAGAAATTCTGGAAACATTTTTTAAACAGCTTCCAGCTGATTAAAGGTTTACCAAACAATGAAAGTATTTGACTGTTTGGTAATATTTGCGCATATCCCCTACCACAGCTATTTTGGAAAGGGTTTGAAAATCTAAATTTGTAAAATCACTGTTAAACAAAATGTAGTTCCCTTAATTGTAATTAAATTTGCCCACCAAAAAATATATAAATATGAAAAAAAATTTTGTACTTCTTTTATCTGTAATTTCTTTTACAACATTTGCCCAAACGCCCACTGGTAAAATTGTGGTTAAAAAAGGCCAGCATTTTGTTATAGTATCAAACTCTGAGGGAAATGTAACCCAGGAAATGATGGGCCAGAACATGGAAATGAAAATAGGCAGCGCCACTAAATTGAGCGCCGATATAAAAGACAGTAAAAATAATAATTACACCATTACCCAAACGCTTACTTCCATGAAATCTACTTTTAGTGGTATGGGCCAGGAGAAATCTTTTGACAGTGATAAAAAAGAGGATATGGCTGGAGAAGCAGGAGCTATGTACAAAGACAAACTGAATGTTCCGAAAGATGTTGAAATAACCAATGAAGGAAAAAGCCTGGTAGTGGCTGATACCACCAAACGCGACAGTACAGGTGGCGATAACCCTATGTCGGCCATTATGGAAATGATAGGCGGAGGACAGGACAATGTTGCCGGTGTTTTATTTTTGGTTATTCCCATGGGTAAAAAAGTTGGTGATACCTGGCAAGACAGCTCCATAAGTGAAGGTGTTAAATTAAAAAGAATGTACACGCTGAATTCGATTGCCAATAAGCAGGCAGCTGTTACTGTTAACAGTATGCTAGACGTTAATAAAACTATGCAGCTGCAGGGTATGGATATGAATGCGGTGATGACAAGTAAAATTGTTTCTGCGGTTTTGGTAGATGTGTTAAGCAACATTCAAAAAGAAAATAAAAGTACCATGGATGTTACGGGAACAATCGATGTAATGGGACAGTCTGTACCAATTACTGCAAAAGCAACTTCGGTTACTTCGGTAAAAATGTTGTAAATAATATTTATTGATTTTTTTTAAAAACCGCTGTCTAAACCAGCGGTTTTTTTATATGCTTTTTTTTACCGCGCCAGTTATTTTTAAACTGCCTGTATTTTGCGCAAGCAAAACAATGCTGTAATTGTTAGAGATAAAACCAGCTGGAATTGTTAGGGTGCAGCTACCTGCTACTTTTGCAGGTACTGATACCATGCTTCCTACAACATTGTAACTTGCAAGTGTTGCACCATTATTTTCGCCTGCTTTAATTTTTGTGATAGCCCTGGTTTGAACCAGCAAAGCCAGGATATTATTGTGGGCGATATTACCCGTTGTGCTATATTGAATAATAAGCTCACCCTCTTTAATTTGCTGGCTGCCGATGGCGATGGTAACAACCGGCTGTAGCGCCAATGCTTTTGTAACAGCCGAAGCTATTTTACTTTCTTCACTGCCCACCATTTCTTCATTGCCATTTATAATCAGTTGCGGCGTATATACCGAACTGTTTGCGATGGAACTTGCATATAGCCGCTGCCGTTGCGAAAAGCCTGCATTGCTGAAAGAATCTTTCCAGCCAAGCCGGTTCCAATAATCTACATGAAAAGAAAGCGGGATGATATTCGGGTTGTTTTGCGCGGCATATTTACCAAGCAACTCATCTGCAGGCGGACAACTGCTGCAACCCTGCGAGGTAAATAATTCCATCACAACAAACCCTTGTGCTGCCTGCGCTGAACTCGCTTTTACTATGGAATCTTTAAAGATGGAAGATGTGAGGCAGATTACAATACCGGCCGTTACAAAAATAAATATTAATACAGATGATAATTTTTTCATACTCATAACTATAAGTTACGAAATATTAAAACATCAGGTTGCAGAGAAATGCCTCTTAACATTTTGTTTATAAAGGTACCTGTAACCCGCTGCCCCAATAAAACTTATTGCAGCAACCAAACACCATAAATTAAAAAAGCCAGCGGCCTGTACTATCTGTGTTCCGCTGCTGCTGCCTATTACCTGCGCAAGGCTCCATGCCATAGTGTACAACGCTGCGTATTGGCCGCGGTTGCCGGCAGTACTTCTAGCTATATAATAGCTGTTCATAAAAGGCATAGCAGTCATCTCTGATATGGTAATAAAAAACATAAATACCAGCGCAATTATAAATCCATGTGCAAACGGAATATTCAGCAATAAAAAAGAAAAGGCCATAATTAAAGTACCGTAAGACATCAGTATCAGATAAGGCCTTCTGCCTTCGAGCTTAAACACAATCACCATTTCCACCAAGGCTATTAAAAAGCCATTCATACCCATGACTGTTCCAATTAAAAATTCGTTCAACTGCAGGCTTTCTTTAAAATACAATGGCACCGTAGTAAACAGTTGAAAAAAACAAGTTGCAAATAAAACCTGCAAGCCAAGAAAAACTAAAAAAGGTTTGTCCTTGTAAGCCGAAGATATGTCAAGAGTACTGCTCTTTTTTTGTTTGGATTCTTGTAATTGTTTTTGTTGTACCAATGTAATTTTTGGTAATATCGCCAGTAATAAAAATGCCGCCAGAATATTTGTACAACCATCTACCCAAAATAATAAATGATAGTTGATGGATGCTAGTAAACCACCTAGTCCGCTGCCAATACCCCATCCAAGGTTGATGGCCAGCCTAACCAGTGAAAAAGACTGCGTTCTGTTTTGTGATGTGCTGTAGTATGCAATGGCAGTAGCATTGGCTGGCCTGAAAGCTTCATTGACCATACTTAAAAAAAAGGTACAAATACAAATGGCGGTATAGCTCTGCATTTGACCAAGTATCATAAATAAAATACCCCCACACAATAATGATAAAAACTGGGTATGGTAAAATCCAAAACGGTCACTGATTTTACCGCCCGCAAAAGCCCCGGCCAAAGAGCCAATGCCGTAAATTGCAACCACCCATCCACCCTGCTGCATGGAATAACCAATGTGATGGCAATATAATGTCATAAAAGCCAATACCATGGTACCACTGCGATTAATGAGCATCACTAAGGACAGTAACCACATTTTTCGGGGCAGACCTGCGTAGGCATTTTTATATAGGTTGATGGTTGTATTCAGCATAGCCTGGAAGGCAAAGATATTTATTTACGCCTTGCTAAAATTGCGTTCCTCCATTGCAGGCTTATAGTCAAGTACACTGCAATATGGAGACTGGAAGATGTTGGCAGATTAATTATAAAACAAAAAAGGTGTAGTATTCCTTTTTAAAATTACTCCCCGGTGTTATTTGAGATAATACTGAATATTTCTTTAAATGTTTTCGGTGGTACTCTTAATTTGCGATGCACTGTATCCATCCATGCACCATCAACGGTTATTATTGCTGATAAGGCATCCCCGTTTTTCCAGATTTCATGCACCATTGTCCACTTTGAAAAATCATCGTTTGTCTTTTCTATTCTGAGATTAATTTTTACCTGGTCGCCAAATTTTATTTCTTTTCGAAACATGCACTCTTCCCTTAAAATAACAGGACCAATATTAGCGTTCCGTAATACTTCCGCAGAAATGCCATGTTCATTCATAAAAGAAATCCGGCTGTAGGCTCCAAAGTCATAATAGGCTGAATGCCGGAGATGGAAATTGGGATCAAGATCGCTCCAGCGTATTTCGAGTTGCTTAAAATAATCAGTCATGCTTTTTCATTGAATTACAAATATAAATAAAAACGGCCTCCCTGCCCTTAAAAGGAGGATTCTTTGAAGCATTAAAATTTGACAAACTTTCCCTATTTGTAAAATCCTGAACCCTGCTTTGGAGGGCAGGCAGGCGTTTATAAATTCAGTACTTTGTCTTTCGGATATTTAGTGCTTTAACAACTGAGTAATTTTTTACTTTCATTTGATGCTTAATTTGTAACTTATAATGCACCAGCCTTTTTCGTTATAGATAGCAACTATGTCACTTTGCAGCCAGTCAACTTCTATTTCTTTGTTTTTAGATAAAGGATGTTGTTCTTTTATTAAAATATCGGTAACTTATTTTTGATTTTTATTCACTATAATTTGATAAATAAATACCTGTTTTTTATTAGTCGCTAAAAATTTAACGCTGCAAACGTATATCAGTTTTTCACTTTTAGCCACCACCCTTTTATCACTGCGTATAATAAGATTTATTTTAAAAGAGGAGGAAATGTCGATTGAAAAACAGATTACATACAACTGTCCGGATAAAATAAAACGCGGTAAATTAATGCGTTAGGGATTGCAGCGGAAGTGCTTTTTTTGAGGCACGAAAAAAAAGATTGCAGCGTAAAGCCCGGCCCCTTGCGCAGCTTGGGAAACGCTCTAAAAAAAATAAGAGTTAAGCATGAAAACCTGCAGGTTAAATAAATAAATTATTTATTTTAATGCTGTCTTTATAACCGGTAACAGTTGATAGGCCCAAATTTGGTATTCAATACCGGAAGGATGCAAGCCATCGGATGCAATTAACGAAGCATCTGATGCGGCCAGTCTTGTAAAACCTGTAATATCTATATAATTTACACCTGCCTGCTCAGCAATTTTTTTGTTGATGGCATTGAAGGCATTAATTTCTTTTGCAATCAAATCTTTATTGCTTCCGTTTGCAAAAGGGGTAACACTATAATCAGGAATGGATAATACAATTACTCTTTTTTTATTGTTGCCTGCAAATTGAATGGCCTTATTTAACAAGGTTAAAAACTCGTCAGCATATTGCTGCTGCGATCCATGCTCATATTGGTTATTAACGCCAATTAATAAAGTAACAATATCGTATGTTTGTTTTACAGGAGCGGCATCAGCAAGGCTGTTTAATAAATTTCCTGTTGTCCAGCCGGTATGTGCAATTATTTCCGGGGCAAAAAAATTCATTCCCTGCGCATTTAAATATTTTACTGTCTGTACCGGAAATTGGTTGGCCTCCGGCACAGACTGCCCAATGGTATAAGAATCTCCCAATGCCAGCAAAAACCGTTGTGTGGTATCACTAACTACATTTGCTGCAGGCAACACATTTGTGTAGGTATTACTATTTACCATCTGATGATCTTTTTTACATGACAGAAACAGGCACGTTATTGAAAATGCTATGATGGATTTTCTGTGCATAATTCAATAAACGAATTGAATTTAACAATGGTTCTATAGTACAAAAAAGCCTCTTTGAAAAGAGGCTTTTTAAAATTTGGTCTTGAAATTATTTATATAAAATTTTGTAGTATTCATCTGCCATACGGTTGCTGTCAAACTGAACCTGCACGTCATTCATACCATTTTTTACAATATCTCTCCAGGTATCTTTCTGATCGTAATACAATGGAAGAATCTGATTTTCCAATATTTCGTACAACTGGTTCATATCATATTCATCCTGCTCCTGCACATGAATATTTTCATAATCAATTGGCGGTACCACAAAGCCATTGTTTCCGTTATGAATAAATTCGCATATCCATCCATCGTTGGTACTAAAATTTACTGCACCATTCATAGCAGCAGTCATACCACTTGTTCCACTTGCTTCCCTGGGCACCCTTGGATTATTTAACCATACATCCGCTGCCTGTTTAAGCCTTTTACTTAAAGACAATTCGTAACCAACACACACCGCAACATTTTTATATTGCTTGCTTAAATGTACCAGGTGATTAAAGTCGTTGATAGCGGGATAATCCAGCGGATAAGGTTTGCCAGCCCAGATAATCTGCACCGGATATTTGGTATTGTGTAATAAAGCTTCAAAGCGTTTATGGTCCCGGGTTAGTAACTCGGCTCTTTTGTAGCCTGCAAAACGGCGGGCCCAAACAATGGTTAAAACATCCGGGTCCAACAGCTTGCCGGTTTGATCTGCCACTATATCCAATGCCCTTTTCTTCAAAAATCTTTTGCGGTCATCCATCCAAACATCATTTCCTTCTGCCTTGGCTTTGTATAATTGTTTATCTGCCCAATAGGTCCAGCTTTGTGCATTGGTAATGGCCTTAATTTCGCAAATACCTTTGTACTTGCCCCACATTTTACGGCTCACTTCTCCATGTAATTGTGATACACCATTGGCTAATTTAGCAAAACGTAATGCGGCCAGGGAATGATTAAACTGGTCATCTTTAATACCTGTTAATCTGCGAACCTCGTCCAGATGCATGCCACAGAAATAACTCATTTTCTGACAAAGAAAAATATCATGCTTTTCATTACCCGCTTCTTCAGGTGTGTGCGTGGTAAATACCAGCCGTTTTCTAACTTCCTCTATATTACCAAATTTCCTGTACAGATAAAATGCAGCGCTGATAGCGTGTGCTTCATTTAAATGATACAGTTCAGGATTAAAATTTATTTCATCCATCAGCTTGGCACCACCTACGCCAAGCAAAATAAACTGCGCTACCTTTGTAGCCACATTGCCATCATATAAACGATGGGTAATGGTTTGACTAACGTAATCATTCTCCGGCAAATCTGTGCTCAATAAAAACATGGGGGCACTCTTAAATGTTTCCGGGTTCAGGTACCATACTTTTACCCAAACAGGATGATCGTGAATGTTGATCTGAAATTTAATGCCGGTATCTTCTAAAAAATTATAAATTTTTTCGTTCCACTGAACCTGCAGGGTCTGGTCGGCATTACGGGCCTGGTCGTAATATCCATACTTCCATAAAATACCAATACCCACTAAATTCTGTTTTAGTTCATAGGCACTGCGCATGTGTGAGCCTGATAAAAAACCAAGACCTCCGCTATAAATTTTTAATGGTTGGTGTACTGCAAACTCCATAGAGAAGTAAGCGATTCTTTTGCTGTAATTTTCGTTAACAGAATAAGGGACGTTGAAATTATTAAAACTCATATAACTCGAAAAATTTTTAGGAATGCAATATAAATGGATATTTTCGGAAAAAACGCCGGTTGTTTAACAAATATTGTGCAGTTGACAGACTCACGTGAATACGTAAAAATAAAACTACAGCCGCTTAAAAAACTTATTACATTATTTTATGGCACTGGTATAATTGTCTGCAACCCACAGCCCCACTGCTTTTACCATACCCTTGTGCGTTATATCAGATTAAATCTGGTCATTCATTAAACGTTTAGAAGCAGGTAAATTGCTATCACCACAAAATTTAAACCTCCTATTTGTTTACAAAATATTAATCAAGGCGATTTTGAAATATACTTTTAAATACGGAACTTGAAGAATTAAATATTTAATTATGCAAAAGATTTTAACAATAGCGGTAGATACTACGCAATTAATCAAAGGAAGTTTAACACCATTTGCTGTAAACGAACTGGAAGAAATTAACGAAATACTGGAACTGGGCTGGCAGATAGAGGAATGGGATTTTTTAAAAGAAGGAGAAACAGACGGACAGGTAGTACTACTGGTTATTTTAAATGATGACCTAACCATTGAAAATGATCACGATGAGTTTGATACGGAATTTAATGAGGAAGATGATGATGAGTATTATGATGAAATAAAGGAAAAGAAAGATTGAATAAAAACCAACCCTGCCAGCATCCCTCATTGCATGATGCCTGCACTTATTACGGAATAATTGCCGTTGCTTCAATCTCTATCAGCAAATCCTCATTTATCAGGCATTTAACTTCCAACAGGGTGGTTACGGGTTTTATGCCGGCAAAAAACTCTCCGTGGGCTTTACCTGCCATTTCCCAGTTGCTGATATTGGTTACAAACATTCTTGTGCGCACCACATCATTGAGTGAACTACCCAGTTGCTGAAGTGCCTTATCTATTTTTTGAAAAATAAATTTTGTCTGCGTATACAAATCATCTTTACCAATAAGTGTGTCCCCATCCATTGCAGTGGTGCCTGCCACTTCTATAATATTGCCAACCCTTACCGCCCTTGAATACCCAACTGTCTCTTCCCAGGATGAGCCTGAACCAATTTGTTGCCGCATTTATTTCATTTAAGTGAACAAGTTACAAAAACTGCTTTAACACAGCACACTATTTGAATTGTTTAAAATACCATTTATTTTTTTTAGATTTGTCTAAATTTAAATTTAGGTAGTATGAATTATACTGTTTCTGAAGAGAATTATATCAAAAGCATTTATCACCTGCAGCAGCAAACAGCCACCGTAACTACCAATTCGCTGGCCAACGAACTGCGCACCAAACCGGCGTCGGTTACGGATATGCTGAAGAAACTGCAAACAAAAGAACTGGTGGAATACGAAAAATACCGCGGGTTTAAACTAAATGCCACCGGTAATAAAATAGCCCTGTGTATTGTACGCAGGCACAGGCTCTGGGAATTTTTTTTGGTAAATAAATTGGGTTTTGAGTGGGACAAGGTGCATGACATAGCCGAAGAGCTGGAGCATGTTAGCAGCCCTGAACTGATAAAAAAATTAGATATTTTTTTAAACTTTCCGCAAACGGATCCGCATGGCGATCCTATACCAGATACCAACGGAAAAATTGTTGTGATAAAACAATTGAGCCTGGCAGAAATTACAGCAAAAAAAAATGTGGTGATAAGTTCTGTAAGCAATCATTCGCCTGCAATGCTTGAGATGCTGAAACATTATCATATTGGCATTGGTACCAGCTTAAAAGTAAACAAGCAGTTTGCCTTTGATGGTTCAATAGAAATTAAAGTAGCTCAACAAGCCCCCTGCATCATCAGCGAGCAGGTAGCTAAAAATATTTTTGTGCATCATGACTAACTATCCGCCTACCAACACTTCCTTAAGCGAAGTACACCAAAGTATTGATACCACGGCAGGTAAAAAAACCGGCTTTAGAAAAATTTTATCTTTTCTGGGGCCTGCCTATCTTATTAGTGTTGGCTATATGGACCCAGGCAACTGGGCAACAGACCTTGCCGGAGGCAGCAAATTTGGTTATGCTTTGATATGGGTATTAATGATGAGTAACCTGATGGCTTTGTTACTACAGGGATTGTCGGCAAGACTGGGCATAGTAAGGGGCCGCGACCTTGCACAAGCCAACAGGGAAGCCTATCCGCGACCAATTAATTTTACGTTATACATTTTAGCCGAAATTGCCATTGCTGCCTGTGACCTTGCAGAAGTGCTGGGAATGGCCATCGGTATACAATTGCTTACCGGGCTTCCGCTAGTTTGGGGCGTTTCTATTACCGTACTGGATACTTTTTTATTATTGTTTTTACAACGCCTTGGGATGCGTAAAATGGAGGTTTTTATTATTAGCCTGGTGGCGGTGGTGGCCATTTCTTTTTTAATAGAAATTATTTTTGCACAACCCAACCTTAAAGAAGTAGCAATGGGATTTATACCGCATGCAATGTCGGATGAAGCCCTGTACATTGGTATTGGTATAATTGGTGCAACGGTAATGCCGCATAATTTATATCTCCATTCGGCACTGGTACAAACCCGAAAAATTGACCGTACAGATGCAGGAATAAAACAGGCTTTAAAATTTAACCGCATCGATACTTCCATTGCACTAAACCTTGCTTTTTTTGTAAATGCCGCCATACTCGTTCTGGCAGCAACGGTATTTTTTAAAACCGGTAACTCGCAGGTGGCAGAAATAAAAGAAGCGCATAGATTACTGCCTGGCTTTTTAGGTAACCTGGCACCAAAAATATTTGCCATTGCACTGATTGCCGCAGGACAAAGCAGCACTATTACCGGTACGCTGGCTGGACAGATAATTATGGAGGGCTATTTAAGTTTACGGGTAAATCCCTGGATAAGACGCCTAATAACCAGGCTGCTAGCCATTATACCTGCATTGCTGGTGATAATCATTTACGGCGAAAACAATGTAAATGCACTCCTTATTTTTAGCCAGGTTATTTTAAGTATTCAATTGGGCTTTGCCATTATTCCACTCATTCATTTTGTGAGCGATAAAAAAACGATGGGTAATTTTTCAATTAATACCATTACAAAAATTAGTGCCTGGGCCATTGCCGCGGTGCTCATTTTTTTAAATATGAAAATGATCATTAACCAGGCAGCGGATGTTTTTTTAACCGGTAGTTTTATTTCAAAAGCAGGTCTGCTAATTGTAGGTGCATTGTTTATTTTATTGCTTCTGTACATCATTGTGTTTCCTTTTTTTGGCCTCAGAAAAAAATCGGTTTCTATACAAATGCATGCAGATTTACATATTATTAAAGAACTGGCAATTCCTCAATTTAAACGCATTGCAATAGCGCTTGATTTTAGTGAAAATGATGAAAAATTATTAGCCTTTGCATTGGGTCAGGGTAAACAGGAAACTGCGTATGTACTGGTTCATATTGTTGAGAGCGCCTCGGCAAAATTACATGGCAAAGAAAGTGACGATTATGAAACCAGGAAAGATAAAGAACGGATGGATTTTTATGTGAATTTTTTAAGAGAGAAAGGTCATACAACGCAGGGTTACCTTGGTTTTAGAAACAGAGCCAGGGAAATTGCCCGTATTGTAAAAGACGTAGACGCAGATATGCTGGTATTGGGTGCTCATGGCCACACCGGTTTAAACGATTTTATTTATGGCGAAACAGTGAACACAGTAAGGCATGAATTAAAAATACCGGTGTTGATTGTAAATGTGTAACTGTCCTGTATTTCATCATTTACGTGCAACAGATATTTATGGCAGCGTTTGTTAAGGCAGATACCTTTAAGCCAGGCCTGGCATAAAAACACTTATAGTTGTATGAACTTTCTTTTGCTCATCCTTCCTGCTTTAAAAAATATTTGTAAGCATCTATTTACTTTTTCGCAGCCTTACTTCTTAATAACTCCCTTGTTTTAATACCTGATTCTTTCAGGTCATCTGTTTTCCAGCCACCAAAATCAGAGGCACTTTTGTTTAGCACAGAACAGGTTTCATCTTTATCGGATACAGACCAGGTGACCCAGCTTATTTTATTTATTTCCATCCATTTAATCCATTTATTCCATTCTGCATAATCAATGGGTCCGTCGCCGGTAGCCTTCATCCCTGCTGATTCAGATACAAATATGGGTAATCCTTTAGCGATGGCAGCATCTGTTCTGTCACGCAAAATTTGCTTGTGTGTGCCTGCATAAAAATGCATTGTATACATCAAATTTTTATAGCCTGTAATGGGATCTTCGGCTGGCAAATTAACATCCTGGTCCCAGTGGGGACTTCCTACTAAAATAATATTATTGCTGTCAATGGCGCGTATGGTGGAAATTAATTCTGTAGAATATTTTTTTATTTCAGGCCAGGTTTCATTATCGGGTTCATTGAATAATTCATAAATAATATTGGGATACTTACCATACTGTGTGGCCATCTCTTTAAAAAATTCGTTGGCCTCGGGTAGTTTTATATTATGACTGTGCCAGTCGATGATGACATAAATACCATCAATGATAGCCTGATCAATTACGGTTTTAATCAGCTTTTTTTGAACGGCTGAATCTTTCAGATATCCCTTGTCTGGCTCTACACCAAGCGCAGCCCTTACTACGCTGCACTTCCAGTCTTTGTAAAGCCATCTTACCGTGGAGGCGGTGTAAAAGCGTGGATGAAAACAACTCCATCCAAAGCTCATTCCATTTAGCATTACCGGCAGATTGTTTTGATCTGTTAATTGTGTTCCCACAACTTTTAACTGACCATGTAATTTTACAGGTTGTGCATTACTATAATAAAAAGTACATAAAAAAATGAATGTAATTGATAGTAGTTTCATGTTTGTTGTTTAATTATTTACAGTATTCAAATGTCGGATTTCTGAATTCAGATTGCTCATTTCTTTATCCTTATATTTCTTTCAAAAAGTTAAATTATTAT
>NZ_JACMOO010000108.1 GCF_014377975.1 Ferruginibacter sp. | reverse complement strand
AGGTATAGCCGAAGATGCACATTATGTTGTAGAAAAAAGACCGTTTTATACAACACCTGATGGATTGGGTAAAGCAGAGATGAAATTATTTTCGTGATTTTAATTTTGGGAGGGATTACTCTGAAAAATCAGTTTCTTTATCCTTAGTGGCCGGGGCATCTTGAAGCGCCGTATAAATCGAGCCTTTCAAGTGCGGTTCCTTGAGGGTCTTGGAGTGATAGTTCCTTTGCTTACGCTACTCTACGCCGCTGTTTTTATTTTGTCAGCGCTCAGTTATTGTTAATCTGTTTGATATTTTTTTACTTTTAACATCTAAGATAACAAGCCCACCAGGTAAAAATGTCGACCACTTGCCGATGCCGAAAAATGTACCGCCTGAAGCACAATTCCATCTTAAAATTCCCGGCTATACGCATTATTTCTGATCCGCTTTACTTTTAAAGTCCGTGATGGTATTTGCTTCATAACGGTTCAACCCATATACCATAGTGCCAAACCAAATACTTTCATCATTAGCTTCTAAAATCCCAAATATCCTTGGTTTATTACCTTCATATTTTGACATTATTGCGGTTACTCTGGGCTTTTTACCGGTCAATGACTTTTCATCACAGCGGGAAAGTAAACACCTCCCTTCATTAGCTCTTTGTGAACTAGTCCAAATGTTTCCTTTTCTGGCTTCGTAGATATAACCTATAAAATTTTGCGTAAAATTGGTAAATGTACTGCCGTCATAACGCCAACAGCCATCAGCTGCACCCAGCCAGATATTGCCTTTTTTATCTTCAATTATCGAACGAACATTCTTAAAAGGTTTGTCCTTATGGGTGAAAACGGTGAGCAACGCTCCGTTTTAAAAGCGGGACAAAAAAGACCTGTGCACTTTTTTTACTGTTTAGAAATATTAATATTCCACCCTTATCTGAAAATACCCACCCAACTATTAATGACGAACAAAACAATAAATATTGCGCCGATAACAATGGCGACATTGAGGTTTATAAATGAAAAAATAACTGTCAGTAATCCCAATGCAACCAATATCATTGCTATTTTATTTTTGCCGGAATAAGCCGTAAAAGAAAGCGGGTATTGAATATTACCCAAAGGTAAAGCGATAGCCCAAAATGCAATGGCAGCAAGCATTAGGGGTGGATATATTTTTCCGGGAATAAGTACATAGGCAATGCAAAATGCGGCAAGTCCAATTAACAATGAACCCACAACCAGTATTGCTGTCCATCGTTCAGTAGTATCAATTGCATGTTTTCCATCTTTATGAAATAAAAGAAAAAAATTAGCCAGCGGATGGATCAGCCAGGTGATTAAAACAAATAACAGGTAAAGCCCTAACAGGATAGAGCCAATAGTTTGTGTGGCATCATTGGATTGTAAAACTGAGGTAAAAATCCGAACGGTAAAATATAGTCCCAGCGGAATGGCCCACCTGGCTTTTTTACCCTTATTGTTTATCCAGAAACTATACTGCAGCAGCCATCTGTAAGGCGGAATGGAAGATTTCAACGCTTCCTTTAAACCACGGCGTGGATTATTATTATTCGGGTTAATCCTTAATGCCTCCCGAAAGTGGCTGGCGGCAATTTTGTTTTTTCCTTTTTCCAGATAATTCCACCCAACTGTTGAATGGGTAAATTCATTATCCGGCTCCTGCTCCAAAGCATATTGCATCGTAGCAATGGCTTCATCTGTACGTTTTAGTTTATTGAGGGCAACGCTGCGGGCATTTAAACAGGTAATATTTTCCGGGTCAATTTTAAGTCCCTCATTGGCTTTTTGAAGTGCCTTTTCAAACTGCTTTTCTTCAACATACACAAGGGCAAGCAAACCATAAGTTTCGCAAAACCAGGGGTTCAGTTGCATTGATTTTTGCAGGTGTGCGGCAGCCAGTATATTTTCGTTTTTTCGGTAATAGCCAAAAGCCAGCAAATAAAAATAATAATGGTTGTCAGGGCTAATTGCAATAGCACGAAGGGTTGTTTTGATGCCTTCATCAAATTCTTTTTTATCAAAAAAACAACGGGCATACATTGCCAGTGCCTCATCATTATCCGGGTTTTGCTGTAAAGCATTTTTTAACTGGCTGATGGCATCATTTGCACGACCTTGTGTTAAAAGTAACCCGGCTCTTTCAATGTAAGGATCCATTATTAAGTTATGAGTTATGAGTTATAAGTTATGAGTTGTGACCGGTGAATTGTTGATTGTGATTGATGAGTTGTAATGAATGAGAATTATAAATAACTATTGTGGTAAATAGCGACAGTAATTATGGTGTATAAATTTTAGTAAATTATTTCAGGTGTCCATGCCAGAGAATCTTATAACTCATAACTTATAACTTATAATTCATACCTGCTAACTTACTTCCTGATTTTCAGGTACTTCAAAATATCATCATACAAACCCGATTCATTGGAGTACAAAGCATAATTTCTTGCAGACGAAAACCATTCTGTTGTAGTGGGTTTATGTTGCTTTACTGCAGCCAGTAAATCCTTGGTAGTTAATACCTGTATGCTTCCTTTACTCATAGATTCTCTTAGCTTTTCCTCTACCGCAATATCAATCACTGCATTTAAATCGGCCCCCGAATAATCTGCTGTAGCGGAAGCAATTTTTTTAACATCCACCTCACCAACAGGTTTTGTCAGTAACATAGTCTGTAATATATTTATCCTTGCAGCTTCATCCGGCGGGGCTACAAATATAATACGGTCAAATCTGCCTGGTCTTCTGAAAGCCGCATCCACACTCCACGGAGCATTGGTAGCCGCTAATACCAGCACTCCTTCATTGTTGCTGGCAACGCCATCCAGTTCTGCTAAAAACTGGTTGATGACATGCCGCATGGCTGACTGTTTTAAGTCGCTTCTGCTTGCACCCATTGCATCCACCTCATCAAAAAATAATACGCAAGGTGTATTGCGTCTGGCCAGTTCAAAAATTTCATGTAGATTTTTCTCACTGTTGCCAATCCACATATCCAGGATATCATGTAAACCGATATTAATAAATTTGGCATCAATTTCACCGGCAGTGGCTTTGGCAATAAAAGTTTTACCACAACCGGGCGGACCATACAATAAAATACCGCCACCACTTTTTTTACCAAAAGCTTTATAGAGTTCAGGATTTTTTAGTGGCTGAATGATCTTCATGGAAATTTCTTCCTTTACTTTTTCCATACCACCCACATCATTAAATTTTAGCAATGGTTTCTCCATCAGATATTCCTCATCATCTAAAAAATCGAAATCATCACCGGGTATATCATTTGCAGAAGACGTGCGTAAATGACTGTCGATTTCTTCATCTGCAAAACCGGGGTTTAATGCCAGCACCTGCTGGTAATTGCTTTGAGCCTGTTCCATTGAATGTTCTTTTATCAAACATTTAATGTATAGCAACTGATCGGCTGTAGCGATATCATTTTGCATTTGCTCGTACACAATAATAGCCGCAGTATATTTTTGCTGGTAGTAATAACCAGCCGCCAGGCCAGCCTGGGCCTTGGTATTACCATAGCTCCGTTGTAACACTTCCTGGTACTGCTTTGTAGCTTCTTCATATTTATTTTCTGCCATCAGCATACCTGCTACCTGTAAACGCAAGGGCAAATTTTCGGGGGATACCTCCAAAGCTTCCAGTAAATTTTTTATAATTTCATTCGTCATACGTAGAAGTTATGTTAAAAGTAAAACAGAAAAAGGCTGTGCTGATAATTAGTTATTAATTAACAATTAAATTCTTAGTACAACATTCTTACCTTAATAGTATCTTTTACGTTTCTCAACAATTCCAGTGCATTATTACTGAAGCTTTTGTCTACATCCAGTACCGCATATCCAATAGCGTCATTGGTTTTTAAATATTGCCCCAGGATGTTTATTTTATGTTTGGATAATTGTGTATTTATTTCAGAAAGTACACCGGGTACATTTCTGTGAATGTGTAATATACGATGCGTTCCTTCCTGCGGTGGCAAACTTAGCGCAGGGATTGTGTGAGATCCAAAACTGATGCCTTTCTCCAGGTAATTAAATAATTTGGCACTAACATCATCCCCAATATTTTGTTGTGCTTCCTGCGTACTTCCACCAATATGTGGTGTAAGTATTACATTGCTTAGTCCTTGTAAAGGACTTGTAAATTTATCGCCATTCTTTTCTGGTTCTAATGGAAAAACATCAATAGCAGCACCACCTAATTGCCCTTCTGACAGCGCTTTTGCCAATGCATCCAGGTCAACCACTTCGCCACGGGCATAATTAATCAATATCCCACCTTTTTTAAAAAATTTAAGGATGTTTTTATTTATCAGGTTTTTTGTACTGGCTGTTTCGGGCACGTGCAGGGACACTATATCTGACACCGATACAAGGTCTTTTAAAGTTTTTTTAGCGTCCGCATTGCCCAGTGGCAGTTTTGTTTCGGAATCGTAAAAAATCACTTTCATACCTAAACCTTCCGCAAGTACGCTTAACTGGCTGCCGATATTTCCGTAACCAATAATACCCAGGGTTTTGCCACGCAACTCGTAACTGCCTGCCGCATCCTTTTTCCAGATGCCTTCATGTGCCGCCTTGTTTTTATCAATAATTTTTCTGATCAGCATAATAGAAGAACCTATTACCAATTCCGCCACGCTTCTTGTATTGCTGTAGGGAGCATTAAAAACGGGCATGCCGTGCGCAGTTGCCGAAGCAAGATCTACCTGGTTAATGCCAATACAAAAACATCCGATGGCCTGTAATTTTTCTGCTGCTTCAATTACTTTGGCCGTTAATTTTGTTTTGCTCCGAATGCCCACCATGTGTACATTCTTTATTTCTTTTATTAATTGCTCTTCGCTGAGTGCGCCATTAAGCTTGCGTACATTGGGGTAACCCTTGTCATTAAAATATTTTACAGCTACATCGCTTATATTCTCTAAAAAAAGAATATTAATTTTCTCTTTTGGATAACTTGTTAATTTTTTATCTGCCATGAATTTTACTTCTTATTTTGCACAAAGATATTCTATCTATTTCTTAATATTTTATGATGCCGTCAAAAAGATACGTTTTAAACATTGTTACAACCGTTATTTGCAGCAGCAGATGCTTTGCAGTTTTATCCATCGCTTTGCTGATTGGTTCCTGTAATTCTGCCGCCCATAAAAATATGCCTCTTGTTAAAGACAGCGTGCTTTCTCTGCTTCCAGACAAACCAATACCACTAACGGATGCAGAGACGTTGCGGTTATACAATGGTTGCAGGGAGTGGTACGACCATGCCTTAAAATCAAGTGGCTTTAATGGTGGTATTTTGGTAGCAAAAAACGGCAATGTAGTTTTTGAAGCTTACAATGGCAATGCGCATTTAAACCGTCATGATGCAATTGATTCACTCACTTCTTTTCACATTGCGTCTGTTTCAAAAACTTTTACCGCAATGTCTGTTTTAAAATTGCAACAGGATGGTAAACTGAATATTGATGATTTGTACAGCAAATACTTTCCTTCCTTTAATTATCCGGGAGTAACTATCCGCAGTTTACTGAGCCACAGAAGCGGCTTACCCAATTATTTATATTTTATGGAAACATTGGGTTGGGATAAAAAAACGCTGATAAAAAACCAGGATGTACTGGACTATTTAATTAACCGTAAAGCAGAACTGACCAATATCTCATCGCCTAACACTCATTTTACTTATTGTAACACTAACTATGCTTTACTGGCACTGCTGGTTGAAAAAATAAGCGGTACTAATTTTCCCAATTATTTACAGCAAACTTTTTTTATACCACTACAGATGAAGCATACTTTTATTTTTAACAGCCTGGACACATCGAAGGTGAATCCCAGTTACGATTGGCGGGGCAGGATTATTCCGTTAGGTTTTTTAGATGGTGTGTATGGAGATAAAAATATTTATACCACACCAAGGGATTTATTAAGATGGGACAGGGCATTAACGGGTGGCAAAATATTTACACCGCAAACTTTAGAGCAGGCCTATGCTCCTTACAGCAATGAGAAGAAAGGAGTTAAAAATTATGGGCTTGGCTGGCGGATGAACATTTTTCCCAACGGTAAAAAAACTATTTATCACAATGGCTGGTGGCATGGCAGCAATGCCGCTTTCCTGCGCCTTTTACCCGATTCTGTTACCATCATTATTATAGGAAATAAGTACAACCGCAATATTTATCATGCCAAGGAACTGGCAAATTTATTTGGCGATTACAATGGCCAGGGTGGCGAAGAAGATGAAACTGAAAATAGTAAAGTAAAAGAAATATTATTGCCGGCTGGTGCTGGCAGCACTCAGGCAAAACAACCTGCTGTTCATAAATAAAGTGTCAGGGTTCATCAAAAATAAAAGGGTAGAGGTAAAAGTAAAAGCACCGGTAAAATTAAAGTGGCATTGCGGACAGGTTAAAAAGCAACCGGATTTTTTTATAAACTGTTTCCAAAAAATAAATAACATAAAATAACAGAAGTAATAATACCCGCAAGATCGGCCAGCAACATGGTGCCGATAGCGTACCGGGTGTTTTTTATATTTACAGATCCAAAATATACAGCCACCACATAAAAGGTAGTGTCTGATGCTCCCTGGAAAATTCCGGATAACCTGCTTGCAAAAGAATCGGGCCCAAAAGTAATCATGGTACTCACCATCATTCCCCTGGCCGCACCGCCACTTAAAGGCCTTATTAATGCAGTGGGCAATCCATCTACAAAACGGGTGTCAGTGCCAAACATCGCAAAAAAATGTTTCATGCCGCTGATAACTGCATCAAACGTACCGCTTGTCCTGAGCATACTTACTGCCACCAGTATCCCCAATATGTAAGGTATAATACGAATGGCCGTATTAAAGCCATCTTTAGCACCTTCTACAAAAGCAGCAAACAAATCTATCTTTTTGTACATCCCGCCCAGCACTATCAATAAAAAAACAAGTAAGATCAAACCGTTGCTTAATTTACCCGAAAACAATTGTATACCGGCAGCATCAAGCCTGGTTACATAATATACCAGGAAGGCAATGATGGCAGAAATACCAAACACCCAGGCTAAAATTACGGGCTGAAATAAATTAATTTTCTGCTTAAAAGAAACGATGATCATGGCAACCATGGTACCCACAAAGGTTACAATCATACAAGGCAAAAAAACATCTGTAGGATCAGATGCTTTTTGAGCCGATCTTATCGCAATAACACTAACAGGAATTAAATTTAATCCTGCGGCATGTAAACATAGAAACATGATCTGCGAATTGGAAGCGGATGCTTTGTCTGGATTTAATTCCTGTAAACTCTCCATCGCTTTTAATCCAAATGGTGTAGCAGCATTGTCTAATCCGAGCAGGTTGGCCGAAAAATTCATGATCATGTGGCCCATTGATGGATGTCCTTTGGGAATATCGGGGAAAAGTTTGGAAAAGAAGGGGCTGGCAATTTTTGACAAAAGCCTTATCCCGCCTGCTTTTTCTGCAATGTTCATGAACCCGATAAACAGTGCGAGAATACCAATCAGCTTTAAACAAATATCCACTGCTATCCAGCAGGTTTCAATAATGCCGTCTAATTTGAGTGGATTGGCAGCATCCGCCGCTTTGCCGCTTACCATCCACATAAATATCTGCGAATCTCCTAAAAAAAAACATTTGATACCTGCAACAGTGATTGCGATAATAATAAATGCTGACCAAATTCTACTTAATGCCATGAGGATAATTGGTAATTAGTATTTAATAATTAGTTGATAAATAATTAATAATTCATTATTAATTATTGGTAGTTGCCGTTCGTATTAATTTTCACTTTTCCGTTTTCACTATTGACTGGTCACAACACGTTAGTTCAAGCTATGGACTTTAGTCCAAGGCTTTAGCTTCTACAAACTTCTAACAATCGCTTTGATAACAAAATAAGAAGAATGGCGAAGCCTCCATATGGACTTTCAGTCCTTCTTCAACCTATGGGTTTTTAACCCATAGTATTTGAGTATTTCAAAATTTACGCAGTCACAAAATAGCGTTTTATCCTGAAACCCGATATTTGAATGCAAACCTTACCTTTGCAGCGCAAAAAAAACTTTCAACATTCCGCTTCATCACCGCAAACAACAATAACAATTATTATCTATCATCTCACAACTATCATCTAACAACTTTCAACTTTCAATAACATGGCTTTAAAGGCAGGCATCGTGGGATTACCCAATGTAGGAAAATCAACTTTATTTAATGCAGTAAGCAATAGTGCCAAAGCACAGGCGAGCAACTACCGCTTTTGTACCATTGAACCCAATACAGGGCTGGTAAACGTACCTGACCCGAGAATAGATAAACTGGCAGAGCTGGTACAGCCCATCCGTACTGTACCTACACAAATTGAAATTGTTGACATCGCCGGACTGGTTCGGGGTGCCAGTAAGGGTGAAGGTTTGGGCAATAAATTTTTGGCCAATATCCGCGAAGTGGATGCCATCATTCATGTGATCCGTTGTTTTGAAGATGAAAATATTTTAAGGGATGAAGGACCCATCAATCCGCTGAGCGATAAAGAAATTATTGAAACTGAATTGCAGTTGAAAGACTTAGACAGTGTTGAAAGAAAAATATCCCGTACAGAAAAAATGTTGAAAACAGGCGATGCCAAACTAAAGCTGGAATACGATGTTTTGCTGCGGTGTAAAGATCACCTGAACCAGGGCAAAAGTATCATCTCCATGGGTTTATCAAAAGATGAAAAAGAAGCCATTGCGGAAAATTTTTTCCTGAGTGATAAACCTGTTTTATATGTTGCCAATGTAGATGAAGCAAGCATGCATACCGGTAATAAATTTTCTGATGCGCTGGTGGCTGCGGCTAAAGCAGAAAATTCTGAAGTGATTGTGATGACAAACGCAATAGAATCTCAAATTGCCGAGCTGGAAGATCCGGACGATAAAGCAATGTTTATGGACGAATATAAAATGAAGGAACCCGCATTGGACAGGCTTATTCATTCTACTTATAAATTACTAAATCTTTCTACTTATTTTACCGCGGGCGTACAGGAAGTAAGGGCCTGGACGATACACCATGGCTGGAAAGCACCACAGGCTGCAAGTGTTATCCACACTGATTTTGAGAAAGGATTTATTAAAGCAGAAGTGATAGCTTACCTGGATTTTATTACCTATAAATCGGAAGCAGCCTGCCGGGAAAATGGCCGGTTAAGAATAGAAGGAAAAGAATACATTGTTCATGATGGAGATGTGATGCATTTTAGGTTTAACGTATAAAGCCTTACTTACTTCAAATAAAATAATTAAAAAAGGGCTTCATGAAATGAGCCCTTTTTTATTGTTTTGCAATTTATTATTGAGGTAGCAGCACCTGGTCAATTTTGTGCAATATCCCGTTTAAATAATTCTGATCACTGGTTCCCACAGGGTCAGGAAGCAATGGGGAAGCATTGATGATGATATTGGCCGCAGTTGCATTTCCAACTCCTTTAACAGTAGCAGCACTTACAAAAGGAACACCAAATACAGCCGTTAAACCAACGCCCGGATGTGTGGGTATTGCTCCGTTTAAAAGTGTTGGATAATACGTTGTAGTAGTAGGGAAATTATTGGTATAAGCCTTGTTTCCAAAAAGATGGTACACTACAATTCCCTTAACAGTTTGTGCAGTTAAAACACCAAACAATGCGGGATTACTAAATACCGTTGGGGAAGACGCCAATGCACTTGCTGTATTAAAAGTATCTCCTCCGGCAGGATATCCTGCTGCTACCAACGCCTTGTAAATAGCACCGGTAAGCGTTGCCCGGAATGCCGCATCCGTTGGAGCAAACACGGTAAGATTGGCCCCGATATTTAATAAAGCACCATATAAAGTGCCGGGCGATGCTGTTCCGCTGTCTGCACGGTTGATGGCGGCTTTTAAATACGTTAAGCCAGTATCAGTGCTTATTCTGTTCCACAAAAATCTTTGGGGTGGCGTAACAACAAGGGCGGTATGGTGTATCACACCGTTGGCTGCAGCCATGTCTACCGCTGTTAAAGGAACATTATTTAACCAGGCACCATTGCGTGTGGAAGGAAAGGTAGTAAGCCTCAATAATGCACTTACAGAAGGTGCCGGATTTAAAATAGTGGGATATTGTAAATTTGGAAATGTACCAGGAATATTTGCTGAAAGTAAAGACTGTGACGCTATATTATAGCTAACTATTCCTACTGCAGTTGAAGCCGGGATGTAGGCAGAAATGAACCCGGAAAAAACTGCATCGGGAGCCTGCAAAGGAATCTTTCCGCCGGAGATGGCATTGATGAAAACCTTCATCGCATTATTATCCGGCACAAACATCGTATAAGTGGCAGCCTTATTATTGATGGTGGCAACCAAACCCGCTTTAGTAATTAAACGGTAATACAAACTGTCTGTTGAAGTGGCAGCAATGGTTTCGCCCAGGGCATTGCCATTAGGTGGCACCACCGGCGTTTCTGTAAACTGCTCCAGGCCTTTATTACAGGAAGCTATAATCAGCGTTGCTGCTACAATTAGCAACAAATTAATTTTTAATATTCTGTTTATATATTTCATACAAAAAGTTTTATTTTTTAGTAAGCATTAATTGCGGGGCTAATTATTAATAAACATTATAACCAAAACTGAGATAGTATAAGCCACCAATACGGCTGTTACCAACTGCATTATAATAATATTGATTCAGTAAATTGTTGGCACCCAATTTAATGATAGATTTTGTTTTTGGAAGTTTATAACTTACCTGTGCATCCACTGTTTGTACAGCAGGTAAATTACCATTGGCTAAATCTCCCTGAAAATAAAATGCATCCTGCCAGCGATAAGCCACGGCAAAACCCACCCGATTATTTTTACCAAAACCTGAGTTGGCAAAAGTGGCGTTTACTTTATATTTGGGAGAGTTAAAGGACGCAATAAAATTAGTGGGTACATCCGTTAAATTATCTGAAGCCGCGTTTACACTAACTGAATAATTGCGGCTTAATTTATAATCCAGCCCTATACCAAAACCATAGGTTTTTACTTTTGAAGTGGAGTTGACAGGCACAGAATAAATTTGCCCCGTATCAGCATCCGCCGGCGATACAGGCGATCCGGTGCGTGATTGAACCACTACCTTTCTTGCAAGGAAATTAGTGTACTGTCCATAATATCCATAAATATCAAGCAATAGTTTTGAATCCATTATTAAACTTTTGTAGCCTGCTTCAAAAGAAGAAATGGCTTCAGGTTTAAGCGTGGTAAAATTTTGCAGAACAGTTTTACCTGCCTTTAAAGAATCTCTGTCGTAAGCAGGATTGGTATCAAAATGATAAATATTTCGAAACGCTTCGTTGCCACCGATCAGTTTATAAGATACCAGGTCAAGATTGATCCATTGCATTTGGGTAGAAGGAAAACGGTAAGCGGTTTGGTAAGATAACCTGATATTACTGTTTTCAGCTACTTTAAATACTGCAGTAATCCTGGGTGTAAAACGGCCTTTAAAATTTTGATTTTTATCGTACCTGGCAGAAGCCGTTATTTTAACACTGTTTGTAATTGCCCTGGATGCCTGTATAAAAGCGCCCATTTCGTTAATGCCTATTGTACCTGCCGTATCGGCAAATAAAGTACCCTGAGAATTCAACACATATCTTTTATAATTGCCACCAACAACAATATCAGCAACAGATTTGGTTACGGACGATAAATCGTAACTGCCTTCTGCGGCATACAAATTAGTCCGGTCTAACAAAGCACCGCCCTTTGGTACAGGTATTTTTCGAACCCTGTTATAGATATCATTAAATTCAGGAGTTCCCACAACAGGCCTTCCAACATCCGCAGTTGCCCTTGCAGCCGTGTGCGCATCTACATCCGTTGCGCCACCTAATTTAGCCGCCAAAAAAGCCTGTCCGTATTGCGCATACCAACCTGTTGAACCGCCACTGGGTTTCCATGTTTCATTAAAATTTTGAGTGGTAGCAGCGAGGTTATAAGATTCGCCTGCATTTTCCTGGGTGGTATATGCCCTTACCATCCAGTTTTTATTATTGAGTTCCAGCTTGTACTGACCCATTTTAAAATCCTTGATAGAATACCTGGAAGCACCTGTGTAGATGGTGTTTCCGGTACCCCAGTACGCAGCAAGAATGGCTTCTGTACCAGGCGTTATTTTATAATGAAAAGAAGCACCCAATTTAAAGTTGACTGTATTGGGATCTATAATTTGCTGCTCTGTATAACCGGTACGGGATACATTAATTGGTTGCCTGGTTAAAGTACTGATAAAGGGAGCTAAAAAAGGAGCCTGCCCAGCCACACCATTTAATACCTGTCGGATATCTGCGGTAGTTTCATCACCAAAAACATTTACACCATCATAGTTTGGATCTGTAGCCCTTGTGCCAGCCTTCAGTTTTCCGTTCGACCGGTCGTAGTCACGGTAATCGGTTCCTATCCAGTCTTTAGCCTGTATTAATTCAGTAGTTATTTTAAAAGCAAATTTATCAGATACTTTTACACCCCATCTTAAAGCCCAGTTGTGATAAGGAGATGGCGACCGCTCACTTCCATCCGTATGCATAATTCCTTCTTTCACCGTAAAAGACAAGCCCTGGTATTTAAATGGATTTTTACTGGTCATCAGTAACGTACCATTCATACCGCCCGAGCCATATAAAGCCGAAGAGGCGCCGGGCAATAATTCAATATTATCCACATCCAGTTCATTTAAACCAATGATGGCACCAACAGAAAAGTTAAGACCGGGTGCCTGGTTGTCCATTCCGTCTACCAGTTGGTTAAACCTTGTATTACCACTACCGCCAAAACCACGGGTAGTAGGGGTTTTAAATGTAAGAGAAGACGTGGTAACATCCACCCCTTTTAAAGTGCTGATCACATCGTAAAAATTTGCCGCAGGTGCATTGCGGATATTGGCTGCACTTAATCTTTCGATAGACACCGGAGATTCCAGTATTTTTTGAGGAACCCTGGACGCAGATACTACTACTTCCTGACCCAATGAATTCGTTGGCTCCAGGTTAACAGTAACCGTTTGTGCAGCATTGGCAACTTCAATTTCCTGCAAAGCAAATCCTACAGAAGATATGATTAACGTAACCGGCAATTTTTGATTTACAGAAATTTTAAAATTACCCCTGTCATCTGTAAACGTGCCGGCCTCTGACCCTTTTACAGTAACGGAAACTGCAGAAAGACTTTCATTATTTATGTGGTTAACAACAAGTCCGGTAATGGTATTGATTTGGGCGAGGGCATCCATCGTAATAAAAGAAGTTAATACCAACGTGGATAGATAGGTTACAAGTTTTTTCATACAGCAATGTTTAGTTAGTAAATATCGGGAAAATAAGTATTGCTATGGTGGTTAGAAATTTTATTTATCACGCAATGTTGAAATCTTATTTAGGGGTAAATTGGGTGATTAAGCCAGTTGCCTGTAATTTAGCCTTATGGCAACATTTAATTTTACCGGACAAACAAATTTTTATAGCGGAAAAGTAAGGGACGTTTACACCATTGCGGATCAATGGCTGGTGATGATAGCAAGCAACCGGATTTCTGCATTTGATGTAATACTTCCAAAAGCAATTCCTTACAAAGGACAGGTATTAAACCAAATAGCTGCTTACATGTTAAAGGCAACAGAAGATATTTGCCCTAACTGGCTACTGAGTGCACCTGCGCCTAACACGGCCATTGGAAAAAAATGTATTCCGTATAAAGTAGAAATGGTTATCCGCGGAAACCTTACAGGCCATGCCTGGCGTACTTATCACGGTGGCAATACCACATTGTGTGGCATCACCATGCCAGATGGCATGAAGGAAAATGATTTTTTTCCGGAGCCCATCATTACACCCTCTACCAAAGCAACTGTGGGCCACGATGAAGATATCAGCAAAGAAGATATCATTAAAAAAGGCATTGCCACAGAAGCCGACTATGCGGTACTGGAAAAATATACGCAGGAACTTTTTGAAAGAGGTAAACAACTGGCTGCCAAACAAGAATTAATATTGGTAGATACCAAATACGAGTTTGGAAAAATTGATGATACTATTTATTTAATGGATGAAATACATACCCCCGATAGCAGCCGTTATTTTTATGCGGATGGATATGAAGAAAGACAAGCCAAAGGCGAACGCCAAAAACAACTGAGCAAAGAATTTGTAAGAGAGTGGCTGATTGAAAATAATTTTATGGGCAAGCAAGGCCAGGTAGTTCCGGAAATGACAGACGAATGGATCAGCGTTATCAGCAACCGTTACATTGAGCTGTATGAAAAAGTGATTGGCGAAAAATTTGTTCCGGAAATATTGAGTGATGACGAAACTTTTAACCGTATTAATGCAGCTTTGCGGGTGCTGTCGTTGTAAAAATAACTCCGGTAAAATACAACTTTTTTTTAATAATTTTCGATATAGAAAGCCTGTGGCTTCCTGCCTTTCCCTCACTAATGCGCCTAACTTTATTTCACGTACGATTCTGTAAAAGTCTTGGGCTGAAATGCTTTTGCTACCTCTACAAGGTTGGTTCGTGACATAATCCTGGTTGCATATTTCGAGATCATTTGCTGTTATCTTCTCCAACTATTTTATTGAAGTACTGCTGGTAGTTCCTAACCCCCTGATCATTTTTACAAAAAAGCTAGCTGCCGCACAAGCAGTTTACAGGGTAGCGCTTCATTAATTTCACGGCCATTAGTATACACTTTTTGTCCATAGCGTATTTGCTGAGGCAGATGCCTTGTACCTGATTAAGGCCGGCAATATAATGCGGCAGGCTGGTATACACTGGATACTGGCTGTTGAAGTGTAGCGTGTAAAGGATGCAGGAAGGTGGCTTCCTGCCATTTTTT
>NZ_JACMOO010000013.1 GCF_014377975.1 Ferruginibacter sp. | reverse complement strand
TCACAATACATTTTATAATCCCGGACAAATAAAATTGGGCGGTGCAGGTGATAATCCTCCCAAAAACGTACAATTTGCCAATAATATTTTTTATAAAAATTCCGGTACGGTGTTCTCCGATCCAAATAATAATATTATTTTTCTGAACAACCTGTATTTTGGTGGAGCAATCTTAGGTGTACCATCTGACAAAAAAGAATTCTTCAACATTGATTCGCTATTGGTTAAAAACAGTTTTGGTTATTATAGCCTGTGTGCCAAAAGTCCTGCTATTAATAATGCGGGTGCGAATTATCCTGACATATTAAAAAATGCAGTAGTAGATAATGGTGCAGATTTACTGCTGGATATTGAAGGGAAGCCCCGGCCAAAAGAAAAAAACCGAAAAAGATATAGGTTGTGATGAATTTACAACGGCTAAATCAGTAAATCATCCATTAAAGAAAAGTGAAGCCGGACCATCTTATTTGGTAAATGTTGTGAGTAGCCCCAATACAGTTATACCAGTTACCACTTCAAAAAAACATTCCAGATATCGCAACATCTGAAAATAAATATTTTAGGATATTAAAAAATGTAATTGCTGATGTTACCGAAAATACAAGAATAGTTATGACATTATTAATAAGAGTATAATTTAAGTCCTGCTATTAAAATTATTTATAAATTTTTCAGAATAAATGAGGTAGTAAAGATGTAAAAGAAGGGTTACGAATGAAAGTATGCGTTTATTCAAAAAATAAATTAGGAACAGAAAAATAAGTTGCTTAAATATTTGGAATAAGCAGTAGAAGTGTAATTAGAATTTGGTTTAATTATAAGCTTAAAGTAAGCATAGTATTACAAAGCAAAAAGCGATGTGTACAAGGCGGCGGATAAACCTTCTCAAAGTTTTACTGCTCATCTCTAAAGTATACCTTATAAAAATTCATATTTTTTTCTTCATCAAAACCTTTTTCAATCAGGTCTTTGTTGCCGTGAATATAAATGTGAAAATTTTTATCCAGCTTTAAAATACTTTTATAGGCACGGGCTTGTTTTTTTACGGCTGCAGTATTTATGGAAAAGTTGTCGGTGATGGGCGCATCAAATTCCTGCTCGTAATTTTTTTTATAGGTTTTAAATGATTCAATACCTTCTGCATAGCCAATTACTTCATTGCTAAATTCATCCATGTTAAACTGATCCTTCTCTTTAAAATATTTTATGGATCGGTTCAGCAGGTCTATCTTATCCGTTTTGCTGACGCTGAATTCTTCATCCACTTGTGTAGTGATAAATTTTTTATAAATGCTTAAGGTGTTATTGGTTTGAGTATAACTATCATTCCGGATACTCAGTTTTAAAAAATCATCAATCCAGTACGCCGCTTCATTGTTATTGGTTTGGTCAACGATGGTAACTTTATACCCTTCCTCTTTTTCAGTATTAAAAATCACGCAGCCTTTGTCAAGTTTTTTTATATTAATGGCTTCCTGTTCATAATTTAAATTAAATCCACCTTCTTCTGTTTGCACTTTTAAATAGGCTTCTTTTGTTTCCGATTTAAAGATGCCAATGGCTTCATGCAGTTCACCTTCAATTTGTAAGCGGTTAAAATAAACCACATATAATTCGCCCGGTTTTATTTTTGGATGGCCCGAAACATCGTATAAATGTTTGGCAATCTGAATTGAATTTTCATGAAAATTTTCGGGGTTAGTAAATATCCCGGATGAAAAATGAAACAGTTCATTTAGCCCAAGATTACCCGATGGATGCGACAGACGATACACTTCATTCACCTTATCAAATGGCTTTATAAAATACTGCATCAGTAAATCGCTTAAGGTTTCATCAGCTATTGCCAAAGGCTTGTTAGATAAGCGATACAGTTCGTCCTGTAATTTATTGCCCGTATAATGTATAGAAAGTTGTGAAAGGGTTGCGTCGAAATAGGAGACCATTAATTAAGTTATGAATTATTAAGGAAAAGATATTGGGATATCAGGATATCTGCTATTATTGTGTATGGAATCAAAACACTTATAAGGTAAAGATATTGGGATATTTGATATTAATGTGAGAAGTTATCAAACACTTATTAAGTTGCTATATTAGGATATTTGATATTAATGTGTGCGGACATCAAACACTTATTTATGACAGATTCAGTTGAGATGATAAGCAATATCGCAATATCCCAATGTCCAAATATCTCAATATCTATTTACAGCACTTCAAACAAAAGCAACTGAGTTCTTTCAAAGCCGCTAAAGTTATTATCCGAAATAAATAGCAGGCTTTTATGGCCATTTGGCAAGGCAGGGCCAAAAGTTACGCCTTCAATATTATCTATGTAAATGCCTAGGTCGTCCATATTCAGCAACAACTTTTTAGCCACTGGTTTAAATGTTGTGCCGGCATTCTTTAGTGGCATTTTGATAACATCCGTAGCACCATTTAAATCTGCAACAAAAACTTTAATGGTGCAGGGTAAACGGCCCATAGAAAAAGAACGTTCTATCACCAGAAATTTGTTATTACCCAAAGAAAGTATATCCGGAACACCATTTATTTTAAAAGCCG
Organism: Ferruginibacter sp.; assembly: GCF_014377975.1. Lineage (GTDB taxonomy): Bacteria > Bacteroidota > Bacteroidia > Chitinophagales > Chitinophagaceae > Ferruginibacter. Next base: position 3,753 of record NZ_JACMOO010000013.1, on the reverse strand, counting down.
TAGCAGGGTTGGCCGAATAAGCTACAGGCTCTAATTTATATGCATACTGGGCTGTATTTTTTTTAGTAGTTACATCAAATTTTAATATCCTTATAAATGCATTGTTGTCTGTAACATCTGCCCTGGGCCCATCTTCGTACAATGGTTCTTCAACACTTACAAAAAGACTGGTATGATTGTCAGCAAATGTCAGTCCTTCAAAAACACCATTTTGCCTGGGTCCTTTTTCGATTGACTGCATCTGCAGGTTCGGCGGAAGTGGGAAACTGTCGAGGTATTTTCCATCGGGCGAAACCATAATAATTGAAGGATTTTCCAACACCGTATCTCCGGCTTTTACAATTCTTTCTCCTTCGCTGCTCCACACCAATTGATTGTTGGTTGGGTTGTAGCGCATGGCTTCGGGGTCTGGCGTATGATAAGGATCGGCGTTGCTGTTGGGATAAACATTTCCATTGGCCTGCAGTAAAAATTGTACACCGGTAAAATGAATACTATCGATGCCCGATGGTGAAAAAGAAATAGCTGCACGATAAAACCGGGCAGGGTTGACAGCGCTTCTGTCATCGCTGATGAGATAATAAATATTGTGAGTGGAATCAAAATCAATACCTGATAACCCCCCAATGGTGGTGTTGTTATACAAGGAATTATAGGGTACGTCTTTCTCTCCTAAAAAATGCAGCGACGTAATTGTATCAACTTTCGGAGATACCATTGATTTTTTTGACGGGTCACAGGAAGTTAGCAATACAACGGCTAAAATAAATACCAGTGAACTTGATTTGTGTAAATACATATTTAGATTTGAGGAGCAAAGTTGCACAAATAGTCTGAATGTATTTTGAAGGCTTTTGATTTGCCCAGATTTTAATTTTTTGTTTTATTAAACACTATTGAAGGTTAGCAATAGGTTGATGGAAAGTACCAAAGCTGTCTTGTTTGGAGCCATTGAGCAACTTCACCGAAACGATATATTAACTGCTTACAGCCCGAAGCCAGAATGGTTTATCTTTGCAAACTAAACGATCAATCCACATGAAGGAAGTATATATTATTTCGGCAATACGTACGCCCATAGGTAGTTTCGGCGGATCATTAAAAAGTTTTACCGCCACACAATTAGGCGCTATTGCCATTAAAGCAGCAGTTGAAAAGGCAGGTATTACACCCGCAATGGTAAACGATGTATTGATGGGCTCCGTATTACAAGCTAATCTTGGGCAGGCACCTGCACGGCAGGCTGCAAAATTTGCCGGCTTACCCAACGAAGTAAACTGCACCACTATTAATAAAGTATGTGCCAGCGGTATGAAAGCCATTGCGCTGGCGGCACAGAGTATAATGCTGGGGGATGCTGATATTGTAGTTGCCGGCGGTATGGAAAGTATGAGCAACGTACCCTATTATGCAGATGCCCTGCGCTGGGGAAATAAATATGGCAATATTGCATTCATTGATGGCCTTGCCAAAGATGGCTTAACAGATGTGTTTGATGGAAAAGCGATGGGCAATGCAGCAGAGCTGTGTGCCAATACCTGTGGTATAAGCCGGCAGGATCAGGATGCGTTTGCCATTGAAAGTTACCATCGTTCTCAGAAGGCAGTTAGTGAGGGCCGGTTTGAAAATGAAATTACACCTGTACTTATTCCTCAAAAAAAAGGCGAACCTGTTTTATTTACCAAAGATGAAGAACCCTTTAATGTAAAATTTGATAAAATTGCGGAACTAAAGGGGGCGTTTATAAAAGATGGAACAGTAACTGCCGCCAATGCATCCACCATCAATGATGGCGCTGCAGCGCTGGTTTTAATGAGTAAAGAAAAGGCTGCAGAACTGGGCTTACAACCCATTGCTAAAATAATAAGCTTTGCCGATGCAGAGCAGGCTCCGGAATGGTTTACCACAAGTCCGTCCATTGCTGTACCGAAAGCGGTGGCCAAAGCAGGTTTGCAAATGGAAGACATCAGTTTTTGGGAACTCAATGAAGCTTTCAGTGTGGTTGGTATAGAAAACAGCAGAAGGATGAAACTAGATCCGGCAACCGTAAACGTTAATGGCGGTGCGGTTTCTATCGGTCATCCCCTGGGTTGCAGTGGTGCAAGAATTATTGTTACGCTCATCAATGTATTAAAACAACGCAAGGGTAAATACGGAGCTGCGGGTATCTGTAATGGCGGCGGTGGCGCATCGGCAATGGTAATTCAAAATATGTAAAATCAACTCAGCAACAAAAAGATATATACATACAAAATGCAGTTAAAAAAGGTGTTTTACAAGATGTTAAATCGGGAATTATAATTGGGAATCGTTAACATGAAGTAAGGAGAAAATTTATTTTTATAATAAATTCTGATGGTTTTTTATCTGAACAAATTATTCATCCAACCCAATTTTATTCGTCACGGCAAATAAGCCGTATTTTTTTAAAAGTGTAGCATGGTGGTAGCAGACTATTTGCCAGGAAAGACTTTAAAAAAACAACTATCAACGGATTGTTTTATTTCCTCTGTAAAAAGAAAATTCCTGCATTAGCCATTCAATAACTGATCGTTTATAGTAAAACCTAACACGATTTGCTGATATGGTTACTATAAGATAAATTTGCTATTCAATTTAGAATTCTCATACAGTAAATAAATAAATACATGCGACAAATTGCTTTTAGAGAAGCCCTAAGGGAAGCTATGCAGGAAGAAATGAGGCGGGATGACAGGGTGTTTTTAATGGGAGAAGAAGTAGCAGAATACAATGGCGCTTATAAGGTAAGCCAGGGTATGCTGGATGAATTTGGTGAAAAAAGAATCATTGATACTCCTATTGCTGAGTTGGGTTTTACCGGTATTGCAGTAGGTGCAGCTCAAAATGGGTTACGGCCAATTGTAGAATATATGACCTGGAATTTTGCCGTTTTGCCGCTGGATCAAATTTTAAATACAGCTTCTAAAATGCTGGCCATGAGTGGCGGACAGGTTGGTTGCCCGATTGTTTTTAGGGGTCCAAACGGTAGTGCAGGCCAGTTAGGCGCCCAGCACAGTACCGCTTTTGAATCATTGTATGCCAACATACCCGGATTAAAAGTTATTTCGGTAAGCAATCCATACGATGCAAAAGGGTTATTAAAAAGTGCCATCCGCGATGATGACCCGGTTATTTTTATGGAAAGTGAAGTGATGTACGGTGAAAAAGGAGATGTTCCTGAAGAAGAATATTTATTGCCCATCGGCAAAGCATTTATAAAAAGAGCAGGTAAAGATGTTACCATTGTATCGTTTAATAAAATGATGAAAGTGGCATTGGCTGCGGCCGAAGAACTTGCAAAGGAAGGCATTGAAGCAGAAGTGATTGATTTGGCAACCATTCGTCCCCTCGATTGGTTTACTATTTTGGAAAGTGTAAAAAAAACCAACCGGCTAGTAATTGTAGAAGAGCAATGGCCCTTTGCTTCTGTATCGTCTGAAATTACTTACCGCATACAGAAAGAGGGGTTCGATTACCTGGATGCTCCCATCCGCAGAATCACTTCTGCTGATGCACCCATGCACTACGCACCCAATTTGGTAGCCCTCTATTTACCCAATGTTGAAAGAACGGTAAAGCTGGTAAAGGAAGTGATGTATTTAAAAAAATAAGTTTAACTAAATTACAGTAAAAGCCTGAAGATGATCTTCGGGCTTTTTTAATAAACGTTCACGGCGCAAGGAATTTAAAAATACCTGCGTTATATATCACACCATTTAAATTTAAGCTAAC
>NZ_JACMOO010000107.1 GCF_014377975.1 Ferruginibacter sp. | reverse complement strand
TTGATGAATACATTTATCGTTTTAATAAACGCAATATGAAAGAATGGCTATTTGATAATATCATAAATCGATTGATGAATGAAATACCACATTCTTACCCAGTGTTAAAAAGACTTTGTGCTTATTCTACTTAAACCTATTGATTTAATATAAATACTCGTTTTTCTAAAAAACTGAATAGTGATATTTTCTATTTCATATCCCGCTGTTTTTGTACCCCAATAATATTAGAAAGCATGGATTGACAAACTTTTACCGGTATTGGTTTGTACCGGGCAATGGCACTTTCTCCCTCACAAACAACTATGGTTTTATTGATGCTTAGGGTTTATGCTGTACAAATTATTATCGGTTAAAACAGGTAGACTTGTATGGTAACTTTATCTATACCCTCACCATCCTGCTTAACTATTAAAAATTTAACCGGGCGTTTATTGGTAATCCGCTTACTGGTAATAGCCGGACTCAGTTGTTGCCTGCCAACGTTTAGGTTATGGCTATACAGGTTATTTAAATAGATGGAAAAATTATGCGGTTTGTCCACCATGGTAGTGTTTCCGAAGGTATAACTAGCCTAACACTGAATGCAGGCGATCTTCCATATGGAACTTATGTGTTAAGACTGACGAAAAATAAGCAAATCTTTTCAAAAAAAATTATTAAATAACTGTTTAAATTTCAAATAAAAAAATCTTCGTTTATGAGATTTTTTATTTGTTAAAATTTTGTGGAACTACTTTATTTTTCGAAAAAAATGGCTTACAATATTTGACTGGTATTTAAGTCTACAACTATTTTTTTATCAAACTGACTTCTGGCGCCCTGAGCATCTACCTGGGTAAATAAGGCAGAAAGCTGTTTAGGGGACGCTGTGATGGTTAGGTAACCATAGCCCATTAGAGAAGAGTCAAAACTATTATCACCCTGCCGTTTACCAGTTGCCTGGCTAACAGCAACCAAACCTCTTCCGCCGCAACCCGCAACATAAAAGGGTATCTGCATATTTTTTCCGCCAAAATTCATGTATCGGGTAAAACGCTGGTAATTGTGCGCATGAGCTGCCAGCACCATGTCGGGCATAATGCCACTTTGGGTGCAGCATTTATCTATATCCTGCAGCATTGCCGAACTGCCTGAATGCCCACCTTGGCTAAAGGGTGGATGATGTACCGCAATCAGCAGGGCTTTACGTTGCCCGCCGGTTCGTTGTTTTTGGATTGCGGTGAGTGTTTTTTTCAGCCAGTCTGTTTGTTTAAGTCCCCCTACGGTTGGCACATTAATAAAGCCCGGTCCTTCCCCGATATTGGAGTACAGCCCAATGATGTCAATGAAAGGTGCATTCAGCCACCAGTATGCGCCAGGCTGGCTGATCATTTCGCGGTAAATGGTACCGGCGTCGGGCGGTACGCCTGGTTTCGACTGGCAAAAATTTCTCCAAAACGCCGCCAGGCTTGCTTTTTGCCCGGTAGGTGTTCCGTCAAACTTAAAAATTTCCCCATCGTGGTTACCAGGTATGGCTATGATTTTACCTGGATATTTTTTATAAGGCACATAAAATTGGGCCTGGTACCCTTTGTCGGTATTGTCGTAATAAATTACATCGCCCAGGTGTAGCAGAAAAGCTGGTGATTGTGCCGGGTGGGCAGGATTATAATCGTGCGCCATGGCCGTGGATACCTGTTCTTGTGCAAGGCCGTTTTCATGACCTGTATCGCCCACAGCATGAAAGCAAAAAAACTGCTCAGCCTGAACGTCGGATGCGCCCTGCTGCCCGATGATATCGGCCAATAGCATGGAAGGTTCCCGCTGTGGATCTGGAAATGGTAATAATTTTGTTGCCACAAAATCAAGCATGCGATTACCTGTTCCCGGTATAGAAGCCCGTTGGGTAATGGGTGTATCGGTGTAAAAAGGATGCGCAAAACGAAGGGGTTTCCCTGTAGCAGGTTTGGTGGTGTTTTTATTGGCAGGCATGGCGTTAATTTTAAATTGTTAATGTAAATAAAATAAACACCGAAAGCAAATTATTGCAATCGGTTAACATATCAGTAATAAAACAAAAAGCATACAATTATTTTCAATTTAATCTTTACTGATATTAAAACGACGGGTACACAGGGAGTCACTAATTATAGTTGCAACCGAAAGAAATACCTACGTAAATTCATTTTGTAAATAATCGGATTGGTTCTTTATTTTTTTGAATGATACAATATGTTTTTAGGAGTTTTCCAAATTGTTACCCCATATTTTGGCCGGAGGATACTATGCAGCATCTTATGTTCTGCCTGCACGTTAATAATACCTGGAAAAGCGGTAAAAAAATTATTGTTTGTTGTACGCAAACATCTTTCCTTCTTTGTCAATCATTGACAGTATCTTCTCTAATTGGGAGCAAATACCCATAACAATTAATTCGTAGGAAAATTAAAAAACAATCACCTTTATGGTTATTTTAGGATATCATTTCAAAACAGTACAAGCACTAAAATAGCTCGGTAAAAAATATTGAACTTCCCAGGCCAGAGCAACCAATATGTACAGCCCTTAACTAATATCTCTATATGTTACTAATTTTTGCAGATCGAAATATCCGAAATTAGAATAGTACACTGCCCAAATATGAGTAATTGCCTAACATAGGAAACCTGACGTACTCTGCCAGCCTCTTATTGCTGCGTCTGGCGCTTGGGCACTTCGCCGGGAACATAAATCGACATTTCTTCTTATTGTCATACACCCCTGCGCCTGGTGATTTGAATCTTTTGCTTGGAAATATATATGGAGAATCTAGATCAACCGCCACGAAACAAGAAAATTTATATTAACAAGGTAAAAAAAGATAGACCAAATTTAATAACTGAGCTTACCAGAAGTGTAAATTCAATGCTTAAATTACCGATAATATCCTGGAAGGAATCGTCAACACATTCACAAGAAGCAAATACGGATTATAGCTAAAAAAGTAAAATAAGAAAGAATCGTTTTTAGTCCTGCAATTTCAACTAATCTTAATTTAGCAAAAGAATAAAGTGAAAAATAAGCTTCGCTTAATAATTAAAAGGGTATAATAAATAAAGCATGAGGAAATTTTCGTTTTTACAACCTTATTTTTTTTAAAAGCAATTTAATTGTGCGATGTAGCGTGCCGGCTAAGCACCCTGCCATGCATCCTGTGTCATTTCTTCCAGCATGCGAATAATCTTTTATAATTTTTATGTTTCAATTGCCCCCAAAAATAGTTGCCATGTGTCTATTTCTTTTTTTATCAATATTAGTCCCGTAATCTTATGACGTATGTGTCCTGTGCTGCTTACTGTACCTGTTTTGCGACATAATAAAAAATGCTGTAGATGTAACCTTGATGCTGAATACAAGGTTCCAAAAAATAAAGGTATATGCAATACAATGAAAAGTATACCCTGCTACATTAGTCCTATTCACATCTGTTAAAAATACAGTTTTAATAATGCTGAATCTCCAGCAACGCAAGCAATTACCTGAACAATCTAAAAGCAGGTGACTGAAGATTAGAGAACCTGCATGTTTTAGATACGCAATAAATTTGCTATTTTACGATTGTAAACTTTTGCAAAAACGGGAATAAAAAAGCCATCGTACATAATAAATATACAATGGCTTTTGATGGTTAAATATTTTTATTAAACGGCAACAGCTCTGCCCATTCTGCGCAGGTAAGAGGCATGAGAAGCAATGGCATGCCTCATTTTTGGATACTCAATATATTTGATATCAAAATCTAAACAGGTTTGTTTAATGATTTTACTGATGGCAGGGTAGTGTACATGGCTAATCTTGGGAAACAGGTGATGCTCTATCTGAAAGTTAAGACCACCAACCAGCCAGGAAAGCAATTTGTTTTTAGTAGCAAAATTAGCAGTAGTTTGAACCTGGTGTATGGCCCATTCATTTTCAATTTTATTGCTGCTGACTTCTGGCATTGGAAATTCAGTATCTTCTACCGTGTGCGCCAGCTGAAACACAATACTAATAACAAAACCAGTTACCATGCTGGTAATTAAAAAGCCAACTACCCATGTGGTAAATCCAAGTATATAAATTGGTAAAACCATGAAAAAGAATGCGTATCCAACTTTGGCTGCCCAAAAAGCAATGTGTTCTTTTACCGTTAATTTTTTAATTGGAACCGTACCAATTTTTTTCTTAAAGTATTTTTGATAGTCAGTTAAAAATATCCAGATCAGGTGCAGCAATGTATACAAAAACCAAACATAATAATGTTGAAAGCGATGCACTTTATATAATTTTTGTGTAGTACACATGCGGAGGTAAGGCTTAATTTCGATGTCATCATCAACGCCATCAATGTTAGTGTATGTATGATGAATGATATTGTGTTTCTGGTTCCACATAATACTGCTGGCACCTAAAAAATTTACCGAAACAGCGGCTAATTTATTTACATTTTTGTTTTTGCTAAAACTGCCATGACCACCATCGTGCATTACATTAAACCCAATGGCAGCAGTAAAACAGCCCAACAACACGCATTCAATAATGGCAACCCATGCAACAGGGGTAAAATATACCAGGTGTACATATAGTGCCACGTAAGCAGTAAAGAAAAAGATAGCCTTAAAAAACAATTTAATATTTCCGGTGGAAGGTTTTTTTACATCAGCAAAATACTGGTTCACCCGTTGCTTTAATTCCTGGTGAAAAGTAGATGAATTGTTGATAAATTTTGGAGTGGCCATACGATTATATTTAAGTGTGCAAAGCTACAATTTTACAGGCTTACAGTTACTATTGTTTAATCTCAAAATCAAGTATTTTCCTTAATAAATGCGTCGAAACTGTTAAAACCTATCATTTTCCTGCTGATAAAACCTTCTGCATATTTAACGCCGATCATTTTACCATACATTTTTGCCCGGTAAATGACGCTGTCTAAAAAATCCGGAGTAGAGATATAAGTTTGCGGTTCATCCAAACCGGGGTTTTCAAACTGGGTAGCGTAGGCCCTGATGGAGGCCAATTTCTGCTCCATTACTGCCGAAATATCCATCACGAAATTGGGATGAAGATACCTGTCTTGTATATAATTAAAAACGTACGAAGGACGCCATACTGTCTGCAATTGCCCATTGTCAATAGTTTCAATTTTACGTAGTCCCGATAAAAAAACGGCATCTTCCAGTAACTGGGCACTTCTGCCGTGGTCGGGATGTCGGTCATCCGGAGCATTGCATAAAATAATTTCTGGTTGATATTTCCGGATGGCCCTTATTATTTGCCGCTGGTGTACTTCATCATTTTTAAAAAAGCCATCAGCCAGTTCCAGGTTTTCTCTTACATCTAATTGTAAAATTTCAGCAGCTGCTGTAGCTTCCTGTTTTCTTAATTCAGCACTGCCCCTTGTTCCCAGTTCACCCTGTGTAAGATCTACCACCCCTATCTTTTTACCATGCATTTTTTCAACCATCAAAGTGCCGGCACAACTCAGTTCAACATCATCGGGATGAGCTCCAAAAGCAAGTATATCTAATTTCATTTGGTTATTTAAAAGGTGAAGGGAATGAGATGCAAAAGTAAGTGAATAGGGTAAAATAATTCACACGGATAATGACCAATTAAATTTTTGGATATCCTGGTTTGCCCTCTGAT
>NZ_JACMOO010000106.1 GCF_014377975.1 Ferruginibacter sp. | reverse complement strand
TCGGCCATTTGTGGGATGGCTTTGTGCGAAACAAAACTCCCGAAATCAATGGTATCGAAGCCCACTTTTAATAAGGCATTGATATATTGTATTTTTTTTTGTGTGGGTATAAAGTTTTTCCAGCCCTGCATGGCATCTCTCGGGCATTCTATTAATTGGATCGCAGGGGGTATTTTGATCATGCTTTTGTAAATATTTAGATAATTTATAAACAAAGGGCAGCATATTTTATATGCTGCCCTTACAAATTAATTGAAAATATATTACTGTGTTTCTTTTATTTTTTTATCGTACGCTGCAGATTTTACTGCATCTTTTTTTACATCGTAAATATTCTTTAATATCACCAGTGCCTGCCTGTAATTTACTTTTTCGCTGCCTTTTGGTTTTGCGTTATCTGCAAATAAACTAACTACTTTTTCAGCATAAGGAATGGCATCATTCATTTGTTTGGCTGAATTGGCTTCCAGTTCCTTTTTAGTTTTTAAATCTGATGGTTTAGGTCCTTTTATTTTTCTTGCATCCTCTGATATATCGATGGAATTATTATACAAGAAATTAGCCATTAAAAAATTTGCTTCCGGGGTAGATTTTACTGCAATAGCCTGCTTCAATATTTCCGGCAACTTCTCTTTATATGGATTTGCATTGGCGGTTTTCATTTCATCTGAATAAATATACCTGTACAATTCAACGCTGTAGTTAAAAGGTAAAATATAATTGTCCGGGTACTTTGCCATCAGCGCATCATACTTGCCGAAAATTGCAGGTTTTTCTACCCCTTCTGTGGCCTGCTCAATTTCAAGTGCCGTCCAGTAATCGATATTTTTGGGATATAATTTTTTGCCTTTTTCTATTATGCCAATAAACCCAACTGAATCTTTTTTTGTTTTATAATAGTCTGCCAGGTATTGATAAGCATCCACGTATTGGGTATCAGCTACGTTGGCATCCACTAATTTCTTGTAAAAAATTACTGCATCCTCTTTTTTCTTTGCGTCATTAGCAGCAATAGCGGTATATAAAATCAACGTAGTGTCAATGCCATTGAATTTATATTTGTTGGCACCCACTAGGTTTTTTGAATAAATAAAATCGTGTACCTCCACCGCTTTTTTAAAATTTTCGAATGCTACCTCATAATTTTTTTGTGTGTATGCTTTAACACCCAAATCAGAAGAAAATCCGACATATAGATCAAAGAGCAGAGAATTATTTTCGTCCAGAGAAAGTGGAGCTTTCGGATCTAACTGAAAATATTTCTCTAAGGCATTAAATGCTTCCGTTTTAATGGCGCTTGCAGCGGTAATGCTTAAAGCAGAATCTTTAGAGGTAAGGTCATAAGCATACCCTTTATAATACCATCCATCAGGCTTCAGTGCATTTTTTTCTATTGCAAGGTATTTGTCAACTGCTTCTTTTGCAGGTTTGGTTTGCCGCAACAATACGTATTTTTTAACTTCGTCAAGGCTTTGTGCAAATGCAACATTCACGATCAATATTGTGGCTGCAAAAAAGGAAAGTTTCTTCATCTCAAATTTTATTTTAGGGGTTAAAGATATTAGTTTGTTGTTAATTAGGATAAAAAGATCAACAAAAATCCATAAACCATGCCATATTTGCAGCATCCTTTAAAATAATTATCAAAAATGCCCATCGTGTACCGACTTTGATCAGTAAAGTTTGAGGTAAGCCTTCTGCAGGAAATTGAATACGGTACGATCTGCAGCGCCAGGGATGGGAGCAAGTACCCCGTAAAGCGCCGTATACTGGCCGTTTTGCGAAGCTGAAAGGTAAATTAGGCGCTGCGGAGTACTGCGTACAGCCCGCCCGGGCGCCCTGGTACCATTCAATAAAATCATATTTAAATTAAGATGAATCCGGGGATAGCAACAAACAGCTTTTTCAACTTTGCTTCTTTATAAAATAGTTTATTGTTTCATTTACATTTGCGTAAATAAATATTAAAAAATATTGATCTCTCCCAACACCATACAACAAATACTAAGCAGGATTGATATTATTGAGATTGTGGGCACTTTTGTAAAACTTAAAAAACGAGGCACCAATTACCTTGGCCTCTGCCCTTTTCACAACGAAAAATCACCTTCGTTTACGGTGTCGCCGGCAAAAGAAATTTACAAATGTTTTGGTTGTGGCCGCAGTGGCAACAGCATTGGTTTTTTGATGGAGCATGAAAAGTATACGTATGTAGAAGCCCTGCGATGGCTGGCTCAGCGGTATAATGTGGAAATTGAGGAAACAGAAGTTTCGCCCGAACAGAAACTGCAGCAGCAAAGTGCAGAGAGTTTATTTATCATCAATAATTTTGCTCAGCAGTTTTTTACCAACCATTTATTAAATACCGAAGAAGGACAGGATATTGGGCTGAGTTATTTGAAGCAGCGTGGTTTCAGGGAAGAAATTATTAAAAAGTTTCAGCTTGGTTTTAACCCCGAGGCAAGGGATAGTTTTTCCAAAGCGGCAATTCAGGCGCAGTACAATATTGAGCTGCTGCAAAAAAGCGGTCTTGTAGCCATAAGGGATGAAAGACCCGTGGATAATTACCGCGGCAGAATCATTTTTCCGATACACAACCAAAGTGGCAAAGTGGTTGGTTTTGGAGCCAGAATTTTAAAAACAAATGATAAGGCACCCAAATACATCAACACGCCGGAGAATGATATTTATGTAAAAAGCAAAATTTTATACGGCAGTTATTTTGCCCGCCAGGCCATTGATAAAGCCGATGAATGTTTGTTGGTAGAAGGCTATACCGATGTGGTGAGTCTGCACCAGGCGGGTATTGAAAATGTGGTGGCGAGCGGTGGTACTTCACTCACCGCAGACCAGTTGCGGCTGGTAAAAAAATATACCAATAACCTTACCATTATTTATGATGGCGATAGTGCCGGTATTAAAGCAGCCCTGCGTGGGCTTGACCTTGCGCTGGAAGAAAGCCTGAATGTAAAACTGGTGCTGATACCGGATAAGGAAGACCCGGATAGTTATGTGCATAAAGTGGGCGCTGCTGCTTTTAAAGAATTTATTGCCGCCAATAAACAAGATTTTATTCTGTTTCAGTTATCTGTTTCTTTAAAAGATGCCGGTACTGATTCGGTAAAAAAATCAGCTGTGGTGAACCAGGTAGCAGAAACCATTTCTAAAATAAATAAGGCAGAAGATTTTACCCGGCAGCAGGATTATATAAAACAAAGTGCCGAATTATTAAAGATTGAAGAAGGCGGCCTGCATGCACTGGTAAATAAATTTATCAGGGAAAAAATTACCGGTGAAGAAAATAAAAGCAACCGCAAAGAATCCCATGACAGTTTTGCACCACCAGCAGCACCTTTTGAAATTGAAGACGATGCCATTGGTTTATTAAACAGGGATGAACAGCACGAAAGAGCCATGGTAAGGAGTTTGCTGGAATTTGGCCTAAAGGAATGGGAAAATGAAGCCAGGGTGGCAGATCATATTTTTACAGAAATTGAAGGCAATCAACTGGATGAAATGATTGACAATAAAAGCCTGGTTGATTTAATAAATACCTATAAAACTATGTACGATGCGGGGCTGGAACCCAATGCAAAAACATTTTTATACCACGAGGATTTTGCATTAAGCGCACTGGTAGTAAGCGTGATGGATTACACCTATGAAATAAGCCCCAACTGGAAAAATATTTTTGAAGGTAAGATTGCCACCAGGGATGACCTCTACAAAGAAGAAGTTTTCAGTACCTTAAATTATCTTAAATTGAGAAAGATAAAACGCATGATGGATGAAAACCAGCGTGACCTGGAAAAGGAACATACCATGGAAGAGCAGATGGTATTTTTACAGATTCACCAACATTTAAAACACATGGAAATTGAGTTAACCAAACAGTTAGGTACGGTAATTTTCAGGTAAGTAGTGAATTGCGCAAACAATGCTTTACAGGATTAAATAATCTACTGTCTTTATAAATAATTCACCATTGCCCACTCACAAATGATAACTCACAACTCACCTTGTTTTCCCTCGTAAAATTTTGAAAGGCCATCTTTATGCAACAGCATTTTTATCAACTGTATTACGGCAGTTAAAGTGAATATGCCGCCAATTACCCAGTTAAGGTATTGCTGGCTGTTGGCAATGCGTTCTACCATCCATTTACCACCAAAAATAAAAACGCAATTGCCCATCAATGTTCCCAGCCCAATACCAACAATATACATATTGTATTGACTCTGCACAGGCTGCAGGATATTTTTAGTAAGCAACACGGTGCTCCAGCCAAACCAAAAAGGTATTTGCACCGGGTTGATGGCACACATGAACATGCCCAGTAAAAACCGGTTCAGGTGGTTATTGAGCAGTATATTCTTTGTATTTCCTCCACTTTTGGCTGCCGCAATAAAACTGCCTGCGGCCAATGCAACAATGATGACCAGTGTTATCCATTCCATTATTTTCATCAGCCTTACCTGCTTACGAACCCAACCAATGCCCACCAGTGAAAGACGCACGTACACCATTTCTACCATCAAAGAACCCAATGAAAACCAGATAGCTTTAGGGACACTTTCCTGTATGCCAATTTGCATGGCTGCCACATTTAAAGTACCCAATGGCAGTGATCCTAAAAAACTAATTAACAGCCCCCAAAAGAAAACCTTTATAATTTTTGCCATATAACAAAGATAAGCGGTTTGCAAAATGTGTTGTGGTACAGCGTTTAAACTTTTTCAAACCTTTTTCAAGTGAGCATTCTTTGAAATACTCTGCAGCAAAGGGTTTTCACGTTTTTAACCAGCTTACTAAAAGGCAATAATTACGAATGGTATGATACTATAAATCCTAACTATTTTGGCAGGTTTTGAAGTACTGGCATAACTATCTTACATTACAGCATAAATTATCAACTTGATAAAATCATCTACCATACAATTATTGCGGTTTCAGTTCTCCTTTTTTTTGATGCCGGTGTATTGGTTTGCATTAAGCCAAACCAATCAAATAAACACCGTGCATGCCATACTCATTTTTATTATACTGCATTTGCTGGTTTATCCCGCAAGCAATGGCTACAATAGTTTTATGGACCGGGATACTGAAAGCATTGGCGGTATAAAAACACCCCTGCAGCCCACCAGGCAATTATTTTATGCAACCATTTTGCTGGATGCAACGGCCATTGCACTCAGTTGCCTTATCAGTATATATTTTGTGGTGGGTATTATTGCCTATATACTTGCATCAAGGGCTTATAGTTACCGCGGAATTCGTTTAAAGCAATACCCCGTTATAGGGTACATCACGGTCATTTTTTTTCAGGGAGCTGTCACATTTTTTTTGGTGATGCATGGCAGCAGTGCTGATAAAACCTTATCTGCACCCGCGTTTGCAATGATCGCCGCTTCGTTGCTCATTGGTGGCTTTTATCCACTTACCCAAATTTACCAGCACAAGCAGGATAAGGCCGATGGAGTAAATACACTGAGTTTGTTACTCGGCTATAAAGGCACTTTTATTTTTACAGCTATAGTGTATTTTTTTGCTGTTTCAACACTGGCATATCAATTGTTATCAACTTTACAGCAACATGGTTTTTTTATTATTCAAATCTTTTTTGTTCCAGTGCTCGTATATTTTTTCTGGTGGTTCAGGCAGGTAGTCATTAAACATACTGCGGCAAATTTTGTTAATACGATGCGGATGACCTTATTGGCATCTGTTTGCACCAATGCTGCTTTTATTACTTTATTTTTAATTGAAAAACTTTGAGCAAAATTATTTCGATAGCAACTGGTGTACCCGCATATAAACACAGGCAGGAAGACATTTTTAATTTTGCTGATACGGTTTACAGTACCAATGAAACCGACAGTCGTAAGCTAAAATTTTTATACCGGCACAGTGGAATCGATACCCGGTACAGCGTGCTGCCTGATTACAGCACCAGTGCGGAAGACAGACAATTCTATTCCAAATCCAACAACCTGGAGCCTTTTCCGGATCTTGAAAAAAGGATGCAGTGGTTTGCCTGCAATGCTACAAAACTGTCTGTTAAAACCATTCTGGATTGTATTGAAGGTAAAATTGAGGTAGCCGGAATTACCCATTTAATTACAGTTAGCTGCACGGGCATGAGTGCACCGGGAATGGATCTTGAAATTATGGAAGCATTGAATTTGTCGCCGAATATTTTCAGAACCTCCGTAAATTTTATGGGGTGCTATGCTGCTATCCATGCATTAAAAATTGCGGATGCCCTCTGCAATAATGATACCACTGCCAATGTAATAATTGTGTGTACAGAATTGTGTACCCTTCATTTTCAAAAAGAAAATTCAATCGACAATATTACCTCTACCCTTTTGTTTGCTGATGGTTGTGCAGCGGTATTGATTCAACATAATATAGCAGCAGCAAAGGGATTGGTGCTTAAAAACTTTTTTTCTGATGTTGCCTTTAAAGGAAAAAAAGACATGAGCTGGCAATTATCCTCCCACGGTTTTTTAATGACTTTAACCGGGTATGTACCCGACCTGGTTAAAGAAGATTTTGATGGCTTATTGAACAAAGCCCTCAAAAATGCCAACATACAAAAAGAAAGCATCAGCCATTGGTGCATTCATCCCGGAGGTAAAAAAATACTGGAAGCCATACAGCAAAGCACGGGTTTAAAAGAAGAACATTTGCAATATAGCTATGACGTTTTAAAAGCGTATGGCAACATGAGTTCTCCAACTGTTTTATTTGTATTGCACAAAATATTGCAGGAACTGGAAATAAATGAAGATAAAGAAGCTGCTGTTTTCGGAGTTGCTTTTGGCCCGGGTTTAACCATGGAAACCTTTATTGCAACCTATGATTAATCTTGCTGAAAGATCCACAAAAAAAGAAATATTAGATGATGATAATATTCCTTTTGCCGATATCCGGAAAAATATGCAGGAGCTTAATATAATCAATTCAAATCTCGGCGGGCACGCTATTTCTATAAAAGGAATACAAAAGTTATTGCAGCTATGCGAAACAAATCAGCCAATTACTATTTGTGAAATTGGCTGTGGTGGAGGTGATAATTTACATGCCATTGAAAAATGGTGCAATAAAAAAAATATTGCTGTAAACTTTATCGGTATTGATATAAAGCAGGAGTGTATTGACTTTGCCCAACAGCAATATCCATTGCTTCCCTGTCGCTGGATGGTATCAGATTATGAGTATCTTTTGTTTGAAAATGGTAAACCCGATTTTATTTTCTCGTCACTTTTCTGTCATCATTTTGGTGAACAGCAATTAATTGGTATGGTACAATGGATGCAGCAACAAAGCCGAAAAGGCTTTTTTATCAACGATCTTCACCGGCATTGGCTTGCCTATTATTCTATTCAACTGATCACCCGGCTTTTTTCTAAATCTTACCTTGTAAAAAATGATGCTCCGCTTTCTGTTGCAAGAGGCTTTACTTTATCTGAATGGAATACTATTTTTACAGGAGCTGGTATACCACATTACTCCGTTACCTGGAGATGGGCTTTCCGGTATTTAATTGTTTACGTACATGAATGAAACAATACCATACGATGTAACCATTATTGGTGGTGGTCTTGCAGGGCTGGCGCTTTCTATTCAATTAGCTGCCAAAGGTTATTTGGTTGCGCTTTTTGAAAAAGAGCACTACCCTTTTCATAAAGTGTGCGGCGAATACATCAGCCTGGAAAGCTGGGATTTTATTGAAAGTCTGGGACTGCCTTTATCTCAAATGCAATTGCCCATTATAAAAAAACTCATCGTCAGTGCACCCAACGGCAGTATGTTAAAACATAATTTACCCTTAGGGGGTTTTGGCATCAGCCGCTACAAGATGGACTTTGAATTAAAAAAGATTGCAGAATCTGCCGGAGTAACTGTTTATGAAAATTGCAAAGTAGAGGACGTAGTTTTTGAAAATGAAAAATTTAAATTACACACTGTAAAAGGAATATTTACCAGCACCGTTTGTGCGGGAAGTTTTGGCAAAAGAGCTAACCTGGATGTAAAATGGAAACGTAATTTTATTCTTAAAAAAAATAATAAACTCAGTAATTATATTGGGGTAAAATACCACATCAAAACAGATTTTGCCGGAGATACCATTGCATTACACAATTTTAAAGATGGCTATTGCGGCATATCTAAAATTGAAAACGATACCTGGTGCCTCTGCTATCTTACCAATGCTGCCAATCTTAAAAACAGTAATAATTCCATCAGCGAACTGGAAAAAAATGAGCTTTATAAAAACATACATTTAAAAAATATTTTTGATAGTGCTACCCTGATGTTTGAAGCGCCCATCACAATTTCGCAAATATCCTTTGCAAAAAAAGCACAGGTTGAAAACCATGTGTTGTTATGTGGCGATGCCGGGGGCGTAATAACTCCGTTGTGTGGCAATGGAATGAGTATGGCTTTGCACAGCAGTAAACTGGCAGCGGCAGCCATCGGTGAATTTTTACAACATAAAATAAACCGGCAACAAATGGAAGAATTATATACCGGTAACTGGCAACAACAATTTGGCAAAAGATTAAAGGCCGGAAGATTGATACAGGAAGGATTTGGCAAAACATGGATCACCAATATGTTTATCGGTATTATGAAAAAGCTGCCTTTTATTACTAACCTGCTGATTAAGCAAACGCATGGCAAGCCTTTTTGAAATGAACCAGATAAGGCAGCAGACATTGGCCTCACCCTATTTTTAAATCGATTGCTTTCATGGCAGTGGTAAGCTTTCTTGAATCTGTTAAAAATTTACGGCCTTTATTTAATGGCCATGGTTCTACACCCCGTTGTCTGTTGTATTTGCTTATGTGATAAAGAGCCTTCCAGTGCTTGAGTATTTCTTTGTAAGCTCCTGATAAAGTATAGCCCGTATCATAAAAATGGTTGGGTTCTGCACCACAGCCATTGTATTCTAAAATAGTAAAATTTTTACCGGCTTTAAAGTCTTCAACATTGGTACACATAATATCATATCTGCCATAATAAAATTCATTGCCGGTGCTGCTAATATCATCAAACAGATTTACCAGCCGCCCATCTATCTCATTTTTTAAATCAATAAAACGTGCGCCCCGGTTATGGTTGGCTGCATAACTCAACATATATTTTTCACCTTCGGTCACTGGCTGCATCCACGCATCTGTATGTTTGGCACGCAATGATTTCAGGAGTTTATTTCCTTTGGGATGTTGCTTCACCAGGGTTTCCAGCGTATCCTTACCGTTGCCGGTTACCTGCAATGGAATTTTATGCAAAAATCCTGTAATGATTCCCTTACTTTCGGCGGGATGCCGGATATAAAATACACTTACTTCCATTGGATACTGCACTAGTTGCTGGACAATGTATTCCCATTGCATCAGGCTATGGTAATGCTGCAATTCGTGCAGGTTGTTAATTTTGCGCAGTAAAATGCCTTGCCCGCCAACTTCAGGCTTCACGATAAATGGATACTGAATATTATGGAGTAACAATTTTTCCTGAACAATCACAATATCTTCTGATGGTAAAACAGTAAATGTTGGAGGATACAATTCTTTAGGTAACAAATCGTACATTTCCTTTTTGGGCTCTCCCTCCATTCCGCCGAAAGTAATTTTCGGATTGCTGGATGTAAAAAACCAAACCGCTTTTGATTTGATGACATACCACAACCAAAAAACAGACAATGGTGTGTACAATAATTTAAATGGCCAGGCTTCCCAGTTTGTGATGCGTTGTAATATATTTTTCACTCAATTAATTATTTTTCAAAATTAATATCTTCCTTTTAAAAATACCTTAACAAAACGGCACCGTTACAAAACCAAACTAAAGTTACAGACCCATTTTTTGCAATAATTTAATTTTCAGGCTCATTTTTGCGCATTTTTGTTGACCGTTTTCCCTTTTTTTTAGGAGCTTTTTTGCTACTTAAAATCCTTAGTTGAATCTGTCTTTAAAATATTGAAAACACGTGTAGACTCACGCCCCGATTATCATAAAAATGATATCTCCGCCATGGCACATTTACTGGTAGTTTTATTAACCGGTTGGCTGGTAAACACCACACGGCATCTGCTAAAACAATCGGCCATCCTTCATGTTTAAAAAGAAAAAAAGCTTTCGCACAAAAATAAGTGTAGACAACAGCGTAAAACAACAACGATAAATAATACAAATTAAGCGATAAAGCGAACCAACCGAAAATCTGAAACAATTCCCCAAAGCGTGGTAACAAAAAAATAAACCGCTTTAAGCAAATAAAATTTGTGGTACACAAAACGCCACCAAAAAAAATAAAACGCAACCTGTTGCTTAATTTGGAGCTTCTTAGTGGCAAGGTGGCTTAAAATTAAAACAAGGGATAAAAGACAATTTTATATTTTAAAATGAGCAGCGCACTTCTGCCACCGCATGCATTTCGCACATAAAAAACCCGGTCACAAAAGTGATCCGGATCCTTTACGATTGCTTGCCAGCTATGTTATAAATCTTTCTTTTTATGAAGAAAAATTTAATTGATCTATCTTAAAAACAACATTTCCCTGTACTTAG
>NZ_JACMOO010000012.1 GCF_014377975.1 Ferruginibacter sp. | reverse complement strand
TAGACATATTAAATCCATCAGAATACAACGGCAATAATATCCTGCCTCCGGCAAGCCGCAAAGGTTTAATTCTTGTCATCCACCCAATGCTTCTTTTTGCAAAATCCTTGCTGGCTTCAATGATCATTTCATCATATTTGGATGCATAGGCTGCAGAGCCACTGGTGTTTTTTGTAAGCCGGTTAAATTGAATGGCAGTCTCAGTTGCAAAACTATCGTTTGGTGCAAGCAATATATTGTCTTGCCAGTTCCATGACGGCGCACCACTTTCATTGTAATTGATTGAGGTACGGTATTTCAATATGGAGCATTCCCACCGGTGTGCCTGTACGGCAATCCAGATAAGAAATAACTTGTTCTTCTTGTTAAGAAACAGTACGGGGTTACAGTCGGGCAAACCATAGGTATCTGCCATTTCAAAAGGGGTACTCCAAACAGCGGCACCTTTGCTTAAACGGGCACCCATAATTTTTACATCATCTGCAGTTCGTTCGCCACTTCCTTGAAACCATGCTGCCAGCACATCTCCATTGGGCAAGCTTACAACGCTGCTGCCATGCGTATGTTGAGGCTGCATAGGGAAGATGAGGCATTCAGACACAGGAGATAGTTTTTCCGTTGCCGGTTGTGCCAGCATTGTATGGCATACAAAAATACCCGCCAAAAAAAGTACAAATATTTTTTTCATTTAATAGTGTTTGTAAAGTTAAAAAAGTCAATCTTCTGCTACTTAAAGCCACGCAAATAATGAAGTTAATCATTTAATAAAATAAAATCTGTTTGGTTTTTATCAGGATGATTTATATTTAATGCCTGCTATAAATAGATGGCATTTTTTTCCCTTACAATAAATACAAACAGCATGAACACGAATGAAAAAAAATTTGTTCCGGTGATGATCACGCCTTTTAACTTAAAAGCCAAGGTAGATATGGATGCTTTAAACAGCCTGGTTGATTTTTATCTGGCAGCCGGTGTAAAAGGATTTTTTGCCAATTGTTTAAGCAGTGAAATGTTCAGCATTAGTGAAGATGAAAGGCTTGAAATAACAAAGCATATTGTTGATTATGTAAATGGAAGAGTGCCCGTAGTGGCTACCGGATCATTTGGCTTAACGATTGAAGCCAAAGCAAGATTTACAAAAAAAATATACTATACCGGTATTGATGCGGCTATCATGATTACTGGTCACTTTGCAAATATTGATGACGGCGATGAGGTATTGTTGCGTAATTTTGAAAAGATGTTTGAACTTACGGGCAATATACCGCTGGGTATGTATGAATGCCCTGCTCCTTATAAAAGAATTATTTCTCCGGATGTTTTTAAACAGCTATTAAGTTTTAACAGACTGATTTATCATAAGGATACCTCTATAGAACACAGCCAGGTAAAAGCAAAGCTGGATATTTTAAAAGATACGGGAAACAGCACACTGGAATTTTATGATGCTCATACACCGAACGCCCTGTTTTCATTGCAGGCGGGAGCCAAAGGCATGTCGTCTATTTCAGGAAATTTTTATCCCGAAATATTGGTTTGGATGTGCAATAATGCCACTAACCCCGATAAGCAGGAAGACGTACAATGGCTGCAATCGGAACTTACCAGGGTTGATCCGTTGATTCACCAGGCATACCCAATGAGTGCAAAGTATTTTTTACAGAAAAGAGGATTGCCCATCCGTACCATTAGCAGAACCTTTGCGATGGAACTAACCCCTGAGCAGAAAAAAACACTGGATGACATACACATCAGTTTTCTTGGCTGGTGCGACAGACTAGGGATAAAGCCCGTTATTTAATATTGCCTTTTTTTAGAAGATTGCCATTAAGCTATTATGAAACACCTACCGGTTGCAGACCTCGCGATTATTGCATTTTATATGCTGGCCATGATATTGACTGGTGTATGGTTTTCAAAAAAAAATAAAAATCCCGATCAATTTACAAAAGCTTCCGGTAAAATACCCCAGTGGGCCGTGGGCATATCTATCTATGCTACATTTTTAAGCAGTAATACTTTTTTGGGTGTACCTGGCAAAGCTTTTGGCACCAATTGGAACGCCTTTGTTTTTAGTTTGTCCATGCCTTTTGCCGCGTTTATAGCTGCAAAATATTTTATTCCTTTTTACAGAAACAGTGGGGAGGTATCTGCCTATACCCATTTGGAGCGCCGCTTTGGCGCATGGGCACGCACGTATGCTGTTATCTGTTTTTTACTTACACAACTCGCCCGCATGGGCTCTGTTTTCTTTGGCATTGCGCTCAGCCTGCAGGCAATGACCGGATATTCTATGCAGACCATCATGATTGTAATGGGCATCATCATTATTATCTACACGGTACTGGGAGGCATGGAAGCGGTAATCTGGACAGAAGTTGCGCAAGGGATTATCAAAACTTTTGGCGCTATCATCATACTGTATTTCATCATCAGTAAAATGCCCGGTGGCATGAGCCATATTATTGCTATTGGAACAGCCGACAGCAAATTCAGCCTGGGTAGTTTCAGACCCAACTTTACTGCTTCTACCTTCTGGGTAATATTTCTTTACGGCATTTTTATAAATCTTAATAATTTTGGAATGGATCAAAATTATATCCAGCGCTACCAGGCAACCGGCTCTAATAAAGAAGCCGCCAAATCTTTATGGCTTTGTATAAAATTATATTTGCCGGTTTCGCTGCTATTTTTTATTATCGGGTCTTCTTTGTACGCCTGGTATCAGGTACACCCCGAGATGCTGGATGCCATCAGGCTTAGAGCTGCTGCCGATCGCTTACCCGCCACTGTTTCGCCACAGGAGATTAGCGCATTGGCGCAAACTTTACAACCTGCTGATTATGGAGATAAGGTATTGCCAGACTTTATGGTAAACGTATTACCGGTGGGCATAGTGGGTATAATAGTATCTGCCATTCTTTCGGCAGCCATGAGTACCATCAGCTCCGGCATGAATGCCTGTGCAACTGTGTTTACTTTCGATATTTATAAGCGGTATGTAAAACAGGATATCACCAGCCGGCAAACCATGACGTTGCTTTTTGTTTCCACTTTTGTTGTGGGGGTATTGGCTGTTATAACCGGCATAGCCATGATAGGTGTTAAAAGTATCCTGGATGTATGGTGGCAGCTATCCGGTATTTTTGCTGCTGGTATGTTGGGTCTTTTTCTGCTGGGTATTGTTAGCCACCGTGCAAAAAGTGCAGAAGCATTGATTGCCGTGATCCTTGGTGTGTTGGTAATTGCGTGGATGACTTTTTCCAAAATGATCCCGGAACAATATGCATGGTTGCGCAGCAGCCTCAACAGCAATATGGTAATAGTTATTGGTACGCTTACTATTTTTCTCGCAGGTATTTTTCTTGCTTTCTTAAAAAAATCGTTGCAAAAAATAGTATAATTTTTATTTTAATTCTTTACTATAAATTTTATCCTGCATAAAATTTCCCGTTCTGATTCCTGCATAATTAATTTATTGCTTGTGCTACTTATCAACCGATAAGAATAAGTTATTCAAATATTCTTACTACACCCTCTTTTTCATCAGCCGTTAACCCTTCAACCAATTGCTTATTGTATACCTGATATTGAATTATTTTGTTAGCAGGATACAAGCCAGATATTTTTTTTATTACATCAGCC
>NZ_JACMOO010000105.1 GCF_014377975.1 Ferruginibacter sp. | reverse complement strand
CTTTGATCTTCGAAATACTCCGGTACATTTTATTACGGGCGCTGCACATAAATTTCATGGTCCCAAAGGTGTGGGTATTTTATACATCAACGAAAATGTACGGATAAAGCCCTTGTTGCTTGGCGGAGGTCAGGAACGTAATATGCGTGCCGGTACCGAAAATATTTATGGTATTGTTGGGTTTGCAAAAGCGCTGGAACTGGCAACGGCATCCTTTAATGAAGACAGTACTTATATCGGAAGCATCAAAAAATACATGCACGATGTATTGAAAAAAAATATCCCGGGTGTTGGATTTAACGGCGATTTTTTTGGAAAAAGTTTGTATACCCTGCTGAGTGTAAATCTTCCTAAAACGGAAAAATCAGAAATGTTGCTCTTTAATATGGACATTCATAATATTTGTGCCAGCGGTGGCAGCGCCTGTGCCAGTGGGGTTGAACAGGGCAGTCATGTAATCAGGGCTGTTAATAATAATCCCAACCAGGTTACAGTGCGATTCAGTTTTTGTAAAAATAACACTAGGGCAGAAGTGGATACTGTAGTGGCTGGGCTACTGGAAATGTTGTAACTATCTACGTTTGTTTAGCAAGCATGTTTTGTATAAATAGGTTTCTGTTAATGTTTGAATGCTTATAATTAAAGTAAGAAGTAAAAAAATTTATTCATCCGGCATGAAAAAACCAGTTTACAAAATACTATCCTACCTGTGTATCGCTGCTTTTTTAGTATACTGGTTAATTATTTTTATTCTGATAATGCCTTCTAACAGTGTTAAGCAAATAATAAGCCAGCACAGCCCTCGTTTTAAAAATACTTTTGGTATTGGGTGGACATTATTTACACCACCAAATACTTGTAATGACCGGTTATATTTTATTGTACGAATAATTAACGGTCATGAAAAACCAGACACCATCGAAGTGCTCGAAAATATTGCCCTTCAAAAACAAGCACATGCTCCATTTAATCAAAAAGAAAATATCATTGATCACCTGGTTAACAATACCGTGTGGAATATCAAGTTAATCGTATGGTCCAATAAAAAAAAGCCGGTTGTTGACGTGCCCGGTATGTCAGATTCTTTATACATAGTTAACGCAATTGCAGCGGTTGAAGGAAGACAAGCGTATAGTGCTTACCGGAATACTTTAATTAATTACTGCAGGATAATATTGCAGCAAAAAAAATTAGATGCCGCTGATAAAGAAGTAAAAATAATGATTACTGAAAAACAAATCAGGCCCTTTAAAAAGATGACAGATAGCAATTTTTTGCAAAAGGAAACCCTTGTTTTTGAAACACCTTACACACCTTTAAATACCTGATGCAACAGCAAATAACCTATTACACAGTATTGTTGCAAAAAGAAAATTATAAATCTTTTTATCTTGCCTTTTTAAGAGTGGCTATTTGCTGCTGGTTGCTGAAAGAACTGGCTATTAACTGGAGTAGTCTGGATGTTTTATACGGCCAATCGGGTTTTGTAGTGGCTAAAAATAATTTCATCAACCGTTTGCCTGGTGACGATTTTGCGTTTGTAAAAAGTCATTATACCTTGTTCATAACAGCGTATATAATTGTTCTGTTTGCGAACCTGCTTGGTATTGGGCGAAATTTTAGCGCATTGTTACTTTTTATAATTCTTTACCTGCTGCAGAAAATGAACATGTCAATTGTAAATGGGGGAGATGCCTTCGCAAGAATAATTCTATTCTATCTTATTTTTGCTGATTCTTACCAGTTTCTTATTTTATTTAAAGAAAAAAAGAAAGACCATGTTCTGCAAAAAATACTTAATTTAATTAGTAACCTGGCAGCATTGTCTATCATGTTACACCTTTGTATGGCTTATTTTTCTGCAGGCATTGCAAAACTAATTGATCCGGTATGGCTGCAGGGCGAAGGCACTTATTATGCAATGTCAATAGAAAGATTTACGGGCACCCCTTTTAATAAATATCTTGTTCAGTACAAATGGATAGATTATTTTTTCAACTATGCAACCATTCTTTTTGAGTTGGTTTTTCCAATATTGATCTGGAAGAAAAAGTGTAGAAAATCTTTACTGATAGCGGGAATACTGTTTCATGCCTTCATTTATATCTTTTTGATGATATATGGTTTTGAAGTAGTGTTTATTCTCACTTACGGGCTTTTTTTACCAAACCATCAATGGATAAATATCGAAAGAAAAGTAAATGCTTTTTTAAAAGGTAATAAAAACGGCCTAGAAGAAAATATACAAATTTCTTCCTCTTAATTTTGTGTTTTGTCAACAATGTTGGCAGTGGTTAAAAACTATAGCCCAGCTTTGCAGTCAGTTCGCCGGGTAACAGCGGCAATTTTTTTCTGTCTGTTAAAAAGCTGTTTAACTGGGCAATTTCTTTAAAAATAGAATGCGTATCCAGGGCACCTTTCAGGTAACCTGCGCCGGTACTGCCGCCTGTGCCAATACGGGTACCAATCATCCTTTGCACCATGTTGATATGCCGATGCCGCCAGTTGCCGAGCTGGTTATCAATTTCCAGTAAAGTTTCCAGTAATTGAAAGGGTAACTCCAACATAGGATAACCACGGTAAAGCATAATAAATAAAGCGTTGCGGCAAGCTTTTGCCGTTAGCTGCCGATGGGTATTTATTGGCTCGTCAAAAAATACCTGGTCAAAAAACACACTGTTATTTTTTTCTCCTTCTGCAAGACTATTTTTATAAATATAGGCATAGTCTTTAAAAAATTCAGGTGGTTGATTGCCTGCTGCAACCGGTTGGTAATTGATCCACAAATAAGGGTCTGTTATAAAAGGCATGCGCTCCAGCCAGGTATTTAGCAAGGTAATTACCGACGTTGTATTTTCTGCTTCTTTAATAAGAACAATTTCGGCAGGCCTTAATTGGGAAGTGTAATATTCTTTTCCATGCCTTTGCTCAAAACGCAGGCCCAGCTTTGCTTCCAGTATTTTAAACTGCCAGCTTTGAAAGCCCGATGCAGGCCGTAGCATATCTCTGAAATCAAGAAAATCCATCGGCGTCATTGTTTCAATAATATCTATCTGCTGTACCAGCACTTTTAAAATGGCCGCTATTCTTTTCAGCCGGTGTACCGCCGTTTGCAATTCGGCAGAATTATCATTGAGTGCAGGTTTACGCATCGTATCAAGCACAGCATCCGTTTCAAACAGCATTTGCTTAAACCACAATTCATATGTTTGGTGTATAATGATAAACAGCATTTCATCATGTGCAGGTTGGTGGCCGGGCTTGCTGCTTTCCGGTTGCTGTGCGTTTAATATTTTATCTAATTGCAGATAGTCTGCATAATGAATGGTTGGTGGTTGCATTTAGATGGAATTACTTTAATTTAAAACGCTGATTACAGGAATTATAAAGAATTAATTATACGAATTTTAAACACTAATTACGCGAAATACGTGCACTAATTATTCGAATTAAAATAAACAAACCAGGCAAGCACTCAGCACTAAAAGTAACTATCAGAAGCTTGCTGACAACTGTCAATTATTAATTATTAATCACTAATTATTAATTATCTGATCAACACAGTAGCGCCTTTTAACTCTATCCTTTTCCCTGTATCAATATTTGTATAGTTTAATACCCAAACATAAGTGCCAGGGTCCTGAGGATTTCCCTTAAATGTTCCATCCCATTTATTCGTCCAGTCTTTAGTTTCAAACAGTTGTTGCCCTACCCGGTTGTACACCCTGAAAATAAGGTTTGTTGCTTTGTACGCATTGGTTGGATACAGGTAATCATTCAATCCATCGCCATTGGGTGAAAATGCTTTTGGTACTGCAATATAGCAGTTGCCCGCTACGGTAATGGTGTGAGTGACAGTATCTTTACAACCAATGCTGTTGCTTACAATCAATTGCACTGCAACATCATGAATAGAATTAGAAGACGGATAAAATTGATGGGGTGGCGACTGTAATGTGCTTATATTTCCATTGCCAAAATTCCATGTCCATCCATTGTTTAATGTGCCACTGCTTTTATCAATAAAAATGCCGGGATCACCCGGGCAAACCACAGGTGTAGACTCAAACATTGCCTGCAGGGCATTGTTCAAAAACAGGGTAATAGTGGCAGTGTTGCTGCAGGTTCCGTTGCTTACAATTAATGCTGCATTCTTTTGTCCAAATATACTATAGGTAAGGGTATTGTGTTGTTCAGTACTGTTGGTAGAGCTGTCAAAAATCCACGTCCAGTTGTTCACGCCGTTTCTTCCATCATGGGAGTACAAAATAGTATCTGTATCGCATCCATATTTAATGTGGGTACTAAATAGGGCAGACACTGTATCTTTTGTGGTAAAAGATAAGGAAGCTCCTGGTGCAGTTTCTTTGCCACATTCATTAATAATGGTGTTTCGGTCAGAGCCCGTTATCAGTTGTATTTTATAGCTCCCAGCCTGTTGTATTGGTGCAGTTAATTTTACTTCAATAATATTTGTCAATCCGTTGGCATCACAAATTCCGGCAGCACTATCAATCTTAACAACACTTGTTCCTGTAATAGCAAAATCGCTTCCATCCGCTGCGATGGAACTGCATTTCATTGGGTCTCTGAAAACAAGGCGCAATACCTTGGGCGCACAGCCAACTCTTGCGATACTGTCAAAAGGAGTTGGGATCAATGGATAAACTGTAAAATGTAAAGTGTCGCTGGAGGGCAACATCTTATCACAGTTGTCCAGCAAATTTTCGGTTGTTTTTACGGTGATATTATAATTGCCTGGTGGCAGCGGGCTGCTTAATTTTAACACAACAGAATCCATGTCAAAGCTGGTAGAACAGCCCACCCCGGCAGCAGTAACAATGTTTGCAATGGCAGGAAGAAGAATAAAATCACTGCCATCTGCATTTAGGCTGCTGCATTTCATTTTTTTATTCAGCTTTATAGAAATTGCTGTACCGTCACACGCAGCCCTGGCCGCCAGTAAATGGGGATCAAGCGGATCGGTAATGCTGGTGGTGCCGCCACCAAAGGTTAGCGTATATCCGCTCTGGGAATCTCCTGCAAAATGACTTATTAGCAAAATATAATGATGGCCTTGAATCAATGTTGGCATGCTGCTAAAGAGGGGTACTCCGAGTCCTCCGCATCGTTGAAGAGAAGTTCCAGTTGCATCGGCACCGGTATTACCCGGCTCTCCGCTCCAGTCGCAGGCAACAAACATGCTTACATCCGTGTAAAGATCTGCCGGATTTTTATTGGTAACATCAAACAATTGCCAGTCATAATCATCCCCTCCGTTTTTAGGTGAAATTAGAAAACTTAAAGTGCCAGCAGAAAAACAGGTAAACTTATACCAATAGGGATTAATATCAGTTAAAACATCATTGGGGCATGGACCCGGAACAGTTTTGCCACCACATACCGGAACAGATCCCTGTGTAAAAATATCGGTACCGCAAACAGGAAATGCTGTACCCGGATTTTGTCCCAGGTTATTACATGTTTGTGCATTTACATTTATTGAAAGCAAACAAGCTGCAATAATTAACACTAAAATATATCTCATCATAAATTCCGTTAAAGTTAAACAAAGGATGTTTTAAATAGCTGTTATGCTGCTTGCTAAATTCAATAACCATCTGGTTAAAATCTTCTTTGCGGGGGCAATATCTTTTGTGGTATCAAATAATATACTGGCCATCAATAAATTTTAGCATTATTTTTCCCTGGCTCGTTTTATAATCTCTACTAACTGCAGCATTGCGTAATACCTGATTGTAAAAATGCCATAAAATTACAGCACAATAAAATTTGTTTAGAAGAAGCTATCGCATAGAATACCTTTATTTTATGCGGGCTTTTATTTCCTGTAATTTCAGCAAGGCTTCTACAGGAGTTAACCGGTTAATGTCTACTGCATTTAGCAGTAAACGGATCTCTTCAAAAGTAACGGAGTGTACATCAAAAATACTGAGTTGCACTTTCGGGTTGTTTAAATTTTTAACGGTTTGCTGAAGATTGGAATCTTGATTTTCTTCACCGCTATTCCTGCTTTTTTCCAGTTGTAATAAAATTTCGTTGGCCCTGTCTATCAATTGCGGCGGCATGCCAGCCATGCGTGCCACATGTATGCCAAAACTATGTATGCTGCCGCCTGGTGCCAGTTTGCGAAGAAAAATAATTTTGTTACCCACTTCTTTATTAGTAACATGATAATTTTTTACGCCCGGTAATTTGTTTTCCAGCTCATTCAGTTCATGGTAATGGGTGGCAAATAATGTTTTAGGTTGGTGAATGCTTTTATGCAGGTATTCTACAATGCTCCAGGCAATAGAAATGCCATCGTAGGTAGAAGTGCCTCTTCCAATTTCATCTAATAAAATAAGGCTGCGGCTCGTGATGTTGTTGATAATGCTGGCTGTTTCATTCATCTCAACCATGAAGGTACTTTCGCCACCACTCAGGTTGTCACTGGCACCCACCCGGGTAAATATTTTATCTGTCAAAGGAATATGCGCATCTCTTGCGGGTACAAAACTGCCCATATGTGCCATCAGTGTGATGAGCGCTGTTTGCCGCAGGATAGCACTTTTACCACTCATATTTGGCCCTGTTAAAATGATGATTTGTTGGGTTGCCGGATCCAATAAAATATCATTGTCAATGTAACTATCGCCAACTGGTAAGTGTCTTTCTATAACCGGATGCCTGCTACCTTTAATATCTAATACAAAACCATCGTTTAGCAGGGGTTTGGTATAGTTAAACTGCAGGGCATTGCCGGCAAAACAGGTTAAGCAATCCATGGTGGCCATAACCTTCCCATTCACCTGCATAGGTGCAATATAATCCTGTAAATCATTCAGTAGTTTTTCGAAGAGCTGCATTTCTATCAATAAAATTTTATCTTCTGCACCAACTATTTTTTCCTCGTACTCTTTCAATTCGGGTGTTATGTACCGCTCTGCATTGGCCAGTGTTTGCTTGCGTATCCAGGTTTCAGGCACTTTGGTCTTGTGCAGGTTGGTTACTTCCAGGTAATAACCGAAAACATTATTGAAACTTATTTTTAAAGAAGAGATGCCGGTGGCGAGCGCTTCTTTCTGCTGCAGTTCTACCAGATATTCTTTACCACCACTGCTGATTTTTCTTAATGCATCCAGTTCTTCATCAATGCCTTTTGCAATCATGCCTCCCTTGGAAGCCAGTGCAGGAGGGTTTTCACTGATCTGCTGCAGAATTTTGTCAACAATATATTTGCACGGGTTTAACGAATCGCCTAAACGTTGCAGGTAAGTATTGGTAAGTGTGGTACAAATAGTTTTAATAGCAGCAACCTGTTGCAGGCCTTTGGCAATCTGCAGCACTTCCCTGGGGTTTACTTTTTTTAAAGGTACTTTGCTTACGAGTCTTTCTACATCGCCGGCCTGCTTTATATGTTGGGTAATTTTATTTCGTATGTCGGTTTCTTTAATAAAAAATTCCACCGTATTCAGCCGCTCCTTAATTCTAGATAGATCATTCAAAGGTAGTACCATCCATCTTTTCAGCATTCGTGCACCCATGGGCGAAACGGTATTGTCAAGCACTTTTAATAAGGTATTGCTGCCATCGGCACCGCCAAATAACTCTAAATTACGGATGGTAAAACGGTCCATCCACAAATGCTCTTCCCGGTCAATGCGTTGTACAGAAGTTATGTGGCCAAGGTTAGGATGTTCCGTATCTTTTAAATAATGCAGGATGGCTCCGGCGGCAATAATACCTTCCTGCATGCCTTCAATACCAAAACCTTTCAGGCTGTGGGTGCCAAAATGTTTTAATAAACTTTCCTGGCAGTAGGCTTCGGCAAATACCCATTCATCCAGGGCGTAGGTAAAAAATTTAGTGCCAAAATATTCCTTAAAATATTTTTGCCGGTTGCGCTGAAAGATTACTTCGGCCGGTTTAAGGCTCTGCAATAATTTGTCGGCATATTCTTTATCACCTTCTGCAATAAAAAATTCACCAGTGCTGATATCTAAAAAGGCAATGCCTGTTTTATTTTCTTCAAAATGTAAGGCGGCTAAAAAATTGTTGCTGTTGTGCTCCAGTAATTTATCGCTGGTGGCTACACCGGGTGTTACCAGCTCTGTAACGCCACGTTTTACAATGCCTTTTGCCAGTTTTGGATCTTCCAGTTGATCGCAGATAGCTACCCGGTAGCCCGCCTTTACCAGTTTATGTAAATAAGTATCCAGCGCATGATGCGGAAAACCAGCCAGTTGGGATGAATTGGCATCGCCATTATTTCGCTTGGTTAAAGTAATACCCAATACGGCAGAAGCTGTTACGGCATCCTGGCCAAAGGTTTCATAAAAATCACCCACTCTAAACAACAGAATCGCATCAGGGTATCGGGCCTTGATGGCATTGTGTTGCTGCATAAGTGGCGTTTCCGCGGTGGCCTTGGCCATATTTGCTTACAGTTTAAGTTTTGTGGACGGGGCAAAAATAGGGTTTTACTTAGTTTGTGACAATGTTTATGCTGAATGTGAATTACTTTTGCAGATAATTTTTTTGAATGAGAAAACTGAGTATGGACGAACTAAACCGGTTGACGGTAGCGGAGTTTAAACAATCGAAAAAAATTCCGGTAATTGTGGTGCTTGAAAATATACGCAGTGCTTATAATGTGGGAAGTGTTTTTAGAACGGCCGATGCATTTTTACTGGAAGCCATTTATATTTGTGGCTATACCTGCACTCCTCCACACAAGGAAATTAAAAAAACAGCTCTGGGAGCCGAAGATACTGTTGCATGGAAACATTTTAAAAACACGAATTTGGCAATACACGAATTGCACGAATTGGGATATACGGTATATGCAGTGGAGCAGGCAGAAGGAAGTACCTTATTGAATAAAGTAGATTATAAAACAGGCGATAAAGTGGCTGTAATTTTTGGCAACGAAGTAACTGGTGTTGAACAAAGCACTATTAAGCAGTGCGCAGGTTGTATTGAAATACCCCAGGCTGGTATGAAACATTCGCTGAATATTGCTACCGCAGCAGGTGTTGTACTGTGGGAATTAGTACGAGGCTAACCCAACGGACGTGAAGTAGAAAAGTAAGGAAAATAATAAATCTAATATCAATAAATTATTGAATGAGTAGTGTAAAAAAATATTTGAGCCTGGTTAAATTTAGTCATACCATATTTGCAATGCCCTTTGCGATTATTGGATTTTTTTTGGGAGTTTACAGATATGAATTTCCGGGAAGTACAGGCTGGCATACCTTTGTAGGTTCTGCTATATTGAATTATTTTAAATTATTTATGCTCGTAGTTCTTTGTATGATCTTCGCAAGAAGCGCTGCCATGGCCTTTAACCGTTTTTTGGATAGAAATTTTGATGCAAAAAATCCACGCACTGCCATTCGTGAAATTCCTACGGGTATCATCTCAAAAGAAAGTGCATTGCGTTTTGTGATCATTAATTGTTTACTATTTATTGCCGCTACGTATTTTATTAACCGGATATGCTTTTTATTGGCTCCGGTAGCTTTGTTTGTCATCCTGTTTTACAGTTATACCAAACGCTTTACACCACTTTGTCATTTAGTATTGGGGATTGGTTTAAGCCTTGCCCCAATAGGCGCTTACCTTGCTGTTACCGGTGCGTTTGCTTTTTTACCCATTCTGTTTTCTTTTGCGGTTATTTTTTGGGTAAGTGGTTTTGATATTATTTATGCTCTGCAGGATGTTGAGTTTGACCAATCGCAAAAATTATATTCCATGCCAGCGTGGTTGGGTAAAGCCAAAGCATTAAAGGTATCCGAAATATTACATGTTTTATCTGCGTCCTGCGTGGTGTTTGCCGGAGTTTACGGGCATTTTGGCTGGTGGTACTGGATTGGTATTGCTGTATTTACCGGTATGCTCATTTACCAGCATTCCATTGTGAAGGCAAACGATCTTAGCAAGGTTAACATTGCTTTTATGACGGCCAATGGTATTGCATCGGTAGTGTTTTCTGTTTTTGTTTTGCTGGATATTTTTTTGCATAACCACCCGTATAATATTTTTTAATGGCTAGAATACTGGCAATAGACTATGGTGGAAAAAGAACCGGACTTGCAGTAACTGATCCACTACAGATCATTGCAACCGGTCTCAGTACCATTGAGTCCAAAGAACTTATTCCTTACCTGAAAAAATATTTTTTAACGGAAGCTGTAGAACTCATCATCATTGGCCTTCCTAAAAACTGGGATGATAGTGATACCCATGGAACACCGCTGGCAGAAGC
This sequence comes from Ferruginibacter sp., assembly GCF_014377975.1. Classification (GTDB taxonomy): domain Bacteria; phylum Bacteroidota; class Bacteroidia; order Chitinophagales; family Chitinophagaceae; genus Ferruginibacter. The sequence goes on along the minus strand of NZ_JACMOO010000105.1, from coordinate 23,649 downwards.
GGCCATCAAAAAATTGCAAAAATCTTTTCCGCAAATACCCCTTAAAACCGTAGATGAACGCTACACTTCCAAAATGGCAAAAGATGCCATGCTGCAGATGGGTATGAAAAAAAAAGACCGGCAAATAAAAGGTAATGTGGATATAATAGCCGCCACCATTATACTACAGGAGTATTTGCAAAGTATTCAATAAAATAAATAATTGTAATTTTACAAGATTGAAGAAGCGCAGCAAGCGTACTTTTAAGGAAAGTTGGATTATCCGGCTGTTACTTTAATAATTTTTGATGATGTTAGAAAATGGAACAGAATTAATACTCCTTACAAAATAATATATGATTTTACCAATCGTGGCTTACGGTTCACCGGTTTTAAGAAAAGTTTGCGTTGACATCAAGGAGGATTATCCCGACCTTGAAAAACTAATTGCAGATATGTGGGAAACCATGTCTGCCAGCAATGGCGTGGGTATTGCTGCCCCTCAGGTGAATAAAGGTATTCGTTTATTTGTAATTGACAGCGAACAGATTTTTAAAAATATGGATGAGGAGGATAATGAAGATTACCCCGATGAACCTGGCTTTAAAGGCGTGTTTATTAACGCCCATATCACCGCATTAAATGGTGAAGAATGGGCTTATACGGAAGGTTGCCTTAGCATACCAAAAATAAGGGAAGATGTAAATCGTAAAGAATCTGTTACCCTTAATTTTGTGGATGAAAATTTTGCCGAACATACTGCTACTTTCAATGGAATTACGGCAAGAGTGATATTACATGAATACGACCATATTGAAGGCAAACTTTTTATTGACTATATCAAACCACTTAAAAGAACTTTATTAAAAAGAAAGCTGGATGATATTTCCAGAGGAAAAGTTCAGGTGGATTACCGCATGGTTTTTCCTAAATAAAATCATCCTTAAAAAAAATCGTTTACAAGAGTTTAAGCAGCAAGTTGCTTATTTGAAGTCATTGGATGGTAAGATTTGGGTGGCTATCTAAACAACGGACAGTAACAAGTAAGTATTTACTGCAATTGTAATAATTTGCAGGTATGATTAAAAAGATACTACCTGTTTTTTTTTGTTTGTTATCAGCCAGCAGCAGCCTGGCGCAGGATAGTGCATTGTTGGTTGGCAAAAAAATTATTACTCTTTCTGAAGTAGTCGTAAATAATAAACTGAATGTACCTGCTTTTATAGACCGTATAAAAAACGATACTACATTTTATAAAGCATTTCGCAACCTGCGCATACTGAATTATGTTTCTATAAATGATATAAGGATGCTTAATAAAGATGGTAATAGTCAGGCATCGCTTTACAGTAAAATCAAACAAATAAGAGACAGTGGCTGCAGGCGCATGGAAGTACTGGAGCAGCAGAGTACAGGCGATTTTTATACCGCAGATAATCAATACAACTATTACACTGCCCAAATGTACGCTTCACTATTTTTTACCAAAGGATCCGTATGCGGAGAAGATAATATTGTAGCCGGAGAAACTTTTAATATAGCGGGTAAAAGCGGTTTAGAAAAGCATAAAGAACAGTTGAAAATATTGTTTTTTAATCCCGGAAAAAAAATAAGCGGCATTCCGTTTATTTCAAATAAAACTTCTATTTATGATGATGATATGGCTGAAGTATACGACATGAGTGTGGATATGGATGAGTACAATAAAACGAATTGTTATATTTTTAAACAAAAAGTTAAAAAGGGGAAAGAAAACAAAGTGGTGGTTGATGAAATGACAACCTGGTTTGACGATAAAACCTTTGAAGTAGTTGCCCGTAATTATAGCCTGAGTTATGATGCCGGGGTATATGATTTTAAAGTGCAAATGGAAGTGCAGATGACACATGCGGGAATTTACCTGGTGCCTGCATTAATACGGTATACCGGTAATTGGAAAGCCATTTTTAAAAAAAGGGAAAGAGGTGTATTTACTGCCACACTGTTTGATTTTAGATGAGTGTGGTAAAGCTTCTTTCTTCATGATTGCATCCTTAACCATAAATTATAAAAAATGCCACAGGCAGCTTATTGAAAATAATACCTTGATGGTTGTTAAGGTAAAGCATGCAGGTAAAGATACAAATCCCGTTTAAATTAATAGTATGAACAGCAGGTTGTACCAGGCAGTACAGTGCAATTAAATGACGCATTTGTAGCACTTTAAAAAAATTAACGGTAGTAATTTTTTTAAAAATGAATTCTGATTGATGTTTATATATTGTATTTTTACAAAATAAACTGATTAGCACTATGAGATTATTTACAATTTGTTTTATACTTTTTACAAATTGCTGTTTTGCACAGCAATGGCAGGTTGAAGTGGGAGGAGGCGTATCAGGTTATAATGGTGATTTATCCAGGGCAGCGGTAAACTTTAAAACCTTAGGACCTTCTTTTTGTGCCAATTTAAAATATATGCTGCCTAACAATTTTCTTGTACTAAGAGGGGGTATAAGTTATGGAAAAATACAGGGTAATGATAAGGATAATAAGGATCCCAATCTGGTATCAAGAAACCTGAATTTTAAAAGTAATATACTGGAAGGGAGTTTGATTATGGAAGTGAACCTGGTAGACCCAACAGTATACGACGGATTGCCTTACCTGTTTGCCGGGGTGGGTGTCTTTCATTTTAATCCTTATACATACGATCATAATAACACTAAAATATTATTACAACGATTGGGTACCGAAGGCCAGGGACTATCTGAATATCCCAACCGATTAATGTATTCGCGTGTAAAAGTTTGTATTCCTTTCGGCTTAGGGTGGAAATTTCAGGTGAACGATAAGGTTGAATTTATTTACGAACTCGGTTTTCGCTATACTAATACAGATTACCTGGATGATGTTAGCAGCTTTTATGCAGACCCACAGGTACTACTTGCTAAAAGAGGCGCAGAAGCTGCAGAACTGGCTTTCCGCGGAAGTGGGTCTTCTGCCGGTATTGCAGGACATATCAGAGGAAACCCGGATTCGAAAGATTGGTATTACATGACAGGTATAAAAGTTTGTTTTAAATTTGGAGAAATATTTTCTTACAATCAGTAAATCTGTTTCTCTAAATTTTAAATATATATATTTTAGCTGTTAGAGTTTTTTATACTTTTAATCATTCATAAAAAAGAGCATCCCACCAAAATATTTTTATAGACGTCGTCTTGGAATTTATTTAAAAAATTACGCTCGTCGTTACATATTTAAACATGCAAAATAAGTAGCACCCAGCAACGGAGCTTTTTCATTCAATATTACATAAACTGTAACTTCTTTCAGCAATAGGCTCATCCGGCCACTTTTGTTAAATACATCTTTCCATGTGCCGGGGTTAAGTAGCGACAATAGTTTAGGAGCAATACCACCTGCAAGGTAAAGTCCACCCGTAGCTTTTAATTTTAAAATAAGGTTTACAGCCTCGGTTGCGAGATAGCGGTTAAACATTTCTATGGTTTCCATACAAACGGGGCATTTGCCTTCCAATGCGGCTTTACTGATAACTGGTGCAGGATCAGTATTTTCCATTTGTTGTAATAACCAGCCGGGTATTTCCTTTTTTTCAACCTGGGTAAGGTATTGCCAAATGGTGTAAATGCCGTTGCCGCTCAGCAGTCTTTCCCAGCTTACACGTTCATGCCTGTTTAGTAAAAAAGTTAATACCTCAATGTCTCTTGCAGAGCGTGGAGCAAAGTCGCTATGGCCACCTTCTGTTGCAAAAGGGTGGTAATGTTTGCCATCAAAAAATAAACCAGCTTCCCCCAAACCCGTTCCTGCAGCGAGTATGGCAATATTTCCAGGTGTTTCACTGGCGCCTTTATATAATACGTTCAGCTCTTGCTCCTTAAGGCCGGCTAATCCAAACGCAGTAGATTCAAGGTCGTTTAAAATTGTAACAGGGCTGCCACCGACATGGCGGCTCACTTCTTCGCTATCAATATTCCAGCTTAGATTTGTAAACTTTACTTTACCATCTATTACAGGCCCGGCCACAGAAAAACAAATTTTATCTGGATGTTGCTGGCCCTCCAAAAAGTGCGTAAGAATAGCGGTAAATGAATCGAAGTCATTGGTGGTATACCGCTCTTCTTTAATTGTCTCGAGCCCGTTTACTGAGTACCGGCTCAGTAACATATTGGCTTTTGTACCACCAACATCACCCGCTAAAATGATAGTTTCTGCGTTGTTTACAGTACTGGGGTTGTTAAAAGCAATGGGGATAAGCAATTTTAAATTCATAATAATTTGAAGTTAATTAAAAAATCAAACCCGTTTGTTTTTTTATTATTTTGAAATTGGAATATTTTTTCAAAAGTAATTATTGGAACAGGAATATTCTTTCAGTGGCTTTAAAATTTTTCAATTTAATAATTATCTTTCTAAAAAATCATTTAGTAAATTATTCAACAATGGTTTAATACTTTTTTGATTCCTCTATTTTTTAATTAGCCTGGTGGAATAAAAATTTTGTTTTGATCAACTACGGTAAAATATTTTTTGGGGCTATCGGTGGAGATGTTGCGAATGTAAAAGATTTGCAAATAGTGGATGGAGTTATTACTCCTTGCCGGTTGAGCGCACAAATTTTAAAGTTACCGCAGCAACCAATGCGGCATTGGTGCAATGTACTACCTCACAAGAAATGTATAGCCGCGATTTTACTATTCAGTGTAACAACGATGTCCTGCATTTTGAATAAGGACCTGTAGCGGCTAAAGGTAACACAGCTAACAGCCATGGATATGCATTTACAGATAAGGATATTCTTAACAGTGGCAAGAGAGTATTACATTACCGGTTGCTTACAATTGATAATGATGGAAAGCAGGAATTATGCAATAATAAAAATTAACCGGACTGAGTGCAAGTCATCAATGAATTTAATAATAACGTATCTTCAATTTTACCTATAAAAAAGTCATTAAAATATTTGTATGAGAAAAAGTATTACTGCTGCGGGATTAATGTTATTGTTTATTACCCTTTCATTTGCAGCATGGGCACAATCAGATAGTATTGCTGCTACTATTGCACAAAAGTTGGCTACAAAGCACAGCATTAAAATAGACAATAAGCTGGTAAGTTATACCGCTACTGTGGGAACTCTTATTTTGAAGAATGAAAAAGATGAACTCATTGCTTCCATCGGATATACAGCTTATACCAAAGACGGCGAAACAGATAATAGCAAAAGACCTGTAACCTTTTCTTATAACGGGGGACCTGGCTCTTCTTCCATGTGGCTGCACATGGGTATTATGGGGCCAAGAAGGGTGGTGGTAAATGATCCGTTGCCCAACGGACCTGCTCCGTATAAAGTAGAAGATAATAATTATTCTATTTTAGATGTGTCAGATATTGTAATGATTGATCCTGTGGGAACCGGTTTTAGCCGGGCCATTGGCAAGGCAAAAAATATTGATTTTTGGGGTGTTGACCCGGATATAAAATCAATCAGTCAATTCATTAAAAACTATGTACATGAAAATGAAAGATGGAACTCACCTAAATATTTACTGGGCGAAAGTTATGGTACTTTCCGCTCTGCCGGGGTAGCAGATTACCTTCAGGAACATTTTGGTATTTCTGTAAATGGTGTGGTACTGGTATCAAGTGTTCTAGACATCCGTACTCTTTCATTTCAACCTACTGATGACTTGTCTTTTATTGTAAATCTTCCTACCTATGCCGCCACTTCCTGGTACCATAATAAACTGGCAAATAAGCCTGCCAGTCTGGATGCGTTTTTAAAAGAAGTAAGGACTTTTGCATTTGGTGAGTATGCCTCCGCATTACTTAAAGGTGACGAGTTAAGTGAAGAGGAAAAAAATAAAATTGCAGACAAGCTGGTGAGTTATACCGGTCTTGGTAAAGATTATTGGGAGAAGGCTAATTTGAGGGTAGTACAACCACAGTTTTCACAGGAATTATTGCGTGGGACAGAGGAAATTGCAGGTCGTTTGGATTCACGTTACAAAGGCATTTCGCAGGATCAGCTAAGCGAATATGCTTTTAATGATCCCCAATCGTCTGACATCAGCCCGGCATTTATTTCGGCCTTTATGAATTATTATACCACTGAATTAAAGGTTAGCAAAGATAAAAACTATAATACCGGGGCCTATGTTTTTCCTGATTTTAAATGGGACTGGAAGCATACCCGCAGCAATGGTTTTTTTGGTGATGCATCTACACCTAATACTGCCCCTGATTTAAAAAATGCCATGTCAACAAATCCGCGGATGAAGATAATGGTATTAAATGGGCTGTATGATTTGGCAACTCCATTTGCAGGTACCGAATATACATTCGATCATTTAGGATTGAATAAAAAAATACGAAACAATATTACTATGAAATACTATGAAGCCGGGCACATGATGTACATCCTAAATACGGCAGCAGCTGCATTTAAAAAAGATGTGGCCGAGTTTATTACAACTTCATCAAAATAAAACAGCTTTTTTATTATAAAATCTTTAATGGAAATAATACCACACAAAATCGTTAGCCAATATCATTTTTATTTTCGCTGTACTTTCTCCATTTTTCAATAACTGCCAGCATATCATCGGGTAAAAAACTTTCAAACAATATGGGTTGTTTGGTAGCAGGATGTATAAAGCCCAGTTCTTTAGCGTGTAAAGCCTGCCGTTGGCAAAGTGCAAAACAATTATCTACAAATTGCTTATACTTGCTGAAGATGGTGCCCTTTACAATTTTATCTCCACCATAAAAGTCATCGTTGAACAAAGGGTGACCAATGAATTGCATGTGTACCCGTATCTGGTGCGTACGGCCGGTTTCAAGGCGGCACTCTACCAGGGTTACATAATTAAAACGTTCCAGTACTTTGTAATGGGTGATGGCTTCTTTGCCATATTCCCCGTCGGGGTAGGTAGTAAATAATTTTCTAAAACGCTGGTGACGGCCAACATGGCCACGGATGGTGCCTTCGTTTTCTTCAAAATCGCCCCATACCAGTGCTATGTAGCGACGGTGTACTGTATGATTAAAAAATTGTTTGGCCAGGTCCGTCATAGCCCTGGGGGTTTTTGCTAACACCAGTAAACCCGTTGTATTTTTATCTATGCGGTGTACCATGCCAAAACGGGGTAACCCATTTTCTTCGAGCTGCGGATTTTGTTGTTTTAAATAATACGCAACACCATTTATCAAAGTGCCGCTGGGATTACCGCTGCCGGGATGTACCACCAGACCAGCTGGTTTGTTGATCAGTAAAATATCTTCATCCTCAAACACAATATTCAGCGGAATATCTTCAGGAATGATATCATTACTTTCGGGATGGCGGTTATCGAAAACGACAATTTTGTCGTAGGGCTTTACTTTGTAGTTGGCCTTTACAGGTTTATCATTTACCAGCACCATTTCATTATCAATACCCTGCTGAATTTTGTTTCGGGTAGCACCTTCAATCCGGAGCATTAAAAATTTATCAATACGCAGCGCCTCCTGCCCTTTGGCAATTTCAATTGTTAATCTTTCATACAACTCTTCGCTTTCCTGCAAGTCTTCTTCGGTCGTTAATTCGTTCGTCATTGTTATTTTGTTAAACCCCTTTTTATTAAATGATAATTAATAGTTATTTAAATGAAAAATATTCTTTACACCCTGAGTTAAATTTTAATTATTACAGTTGATAGCGGATGGTTAGGTTTTTATCAACGGTTTTAATAAATATCTAACACCTGGTACAGACTGTTCGGTACTAATCCTGCATTCAATTAACTTTGCAAAATAAACTAATTACATTGGATAAGCAGATAGTATTGTTTAAAGATTTGGGTTTGATTGATTACAAATTGGCCTGGGATTACCAGGAAAAACTGTTTCAGCAAAATGTGAGTATTAAATCTGTTTTGCGAAGTATAGAAACGGGAGATAGTACTCTACCAACTGCGAATGTAAATAAATTTCCTGGTGCCTTGCTGCAAGCTGTTAATATTCCTTCAACAAAACACTATTTTATCATCTGCGAACATCCGCCGGTATTGACTTTGGGTAAAAGCGGTGCTGTAGAAAATATTTTAATTAGTGAAGAAGAAATGTCCAATAGAGGAATTCAATATTTTAAAACCAACCGGGGAGGGGACATCACTTTTCACGGCCCACAGCAAATTGTTGGATATCCCATTCTTGATCTTGATAAATTTTACACAGATATCGGTAAATATCTTCGTGCACTGGAGGAAGTTATTATTCTTACCATGCACGAATATGGTTTAAAAGGAGAACGTAGCAAAGGTGAAACAGGTGTTTGGCTTGATGCAGGTGTACCCGGCAAAGAAAGGAAAATCTGCGCTATGGGTGTACGTTGCAGCCGCTGGATTACCATGCATGGTTTTGCTTTTAATGTTAACACAGACCTTTCGTATTTTAATACCATTATACCCTGTGGCATACAAAACAAGAAAGTTACTTCCCTGCAAAAAGAATTTAATATGGCAATGAATTTTGAGGAAGTAAAATATAAAGTAAAAGTAAATTTTGAAAAAGTATTTGGTGTTCAGTTAAAACAATATTAATAATTAGCTGATGTGCTTATGAAAGCAACGATTTGTAAAATGAAGATCATACGGTTTTGTCATCAGCAAATAATGGAAGTAGCACAGTAGCAAATTATTTAGAAATCATCGCTGTTCACCGGCAACCGGCTTTTTTGTTTCAGAAGGTGGAGGCCCCGCCCAGCCATCTTTAGCAATATAAAATTTATATTTCTCCAGCAAAATACCGTCATCGTACAAGTGATAATAAAACCAGCCGGTATGTAAAAAATTTACTTTTTCCACAATTAGGAAAGGTTCTTTTATTTTTTTAATTTCAAATACCGGCCTGTCTTTATCATCAAAAAAATACAGTGAAAAATGCTGTGTACCTGCATCTGGTAAACTAACAATCAGGTTGTTTTCTTTATTGGAATAAATAAATTTACTGGGTACAAAACCCTGCGGAACTCTAGGTTTTACGGGCTTTTTTGATGCGGGTAACAAATTTTCTTCTACCGTAGTTAATGGAACAGTACCAGAAGTTGTAAAGTCACCCAATGCATCCCTTATACCCTGTACATCTTTTGCCTGTTGTTTAAAAGTATCAATCACGGGTTTGTGCGAACGTGAAAAGATATAGGTGCCCCCTTCGAATGCAACAAATACACGGTAAAACATATTTGGGTTGATTGCCTTACTGTCTACATAACCATTTTCTTTGCTCATTGGATTAAGTACTGTTCCGATGGTAATAAAATTTTTAACACTATCAAAGGATCGCTGAATATTAATATTACTGATGTTAGCACCATAATTATTTTTCCAGCTGACGATGATCTGGTTGCTGATATTTTTTACAGAAATGCGTGGCAATGTATCCTGTCCAAAACACCTGCCGGTAAAGGCACCAGTAATGATAATAAAGGATAATAAAAATATGCGCATAACTTTTTTTGGAAGCAGGAGGAGATCAAATGTATGATTGGTAAAGATAACAAGCTGTTAAATGAAATTAGAAAATTAAAGTTCCGGCTGGTAAAGACGAATTGCCCTGTAAACCACCTGTGTGAAGGCAGGTGATTATACTGCCAGGAGGAAAAAAATCTTTTTCAATATTGTCCATCACTGCAAACATCATTTTTGCTGTATATACAAAATCTGTGGGGATGTTATTTTGTTTATACAGGTTGTTCATGAACTGTATTAATGCCGGTGTTTTTTTTGCATAGCCACCAAAATGATATTCATTCATTAATTGATAAGTGCCGGTTTTGTTTGTTAAGTATTCAACTCTTTCATCAATATCGGTCATGCCTTTTAATACGGGTATTCCAATTACCTGCTGGTGTTTTTTAGCACCGGTAATTAACCCAGCCAGTGTGGTAACCGTACCCAATGCGCTACAAATATGAGTAGTACTATCATCAATCAATTCAGTTATCAAAGCTGCGCCTGCCGCTCCTTTTGGATGGTAGCCTCCTTCAGGCACCCAACCATATTTTTTCCATTTATCGGTAAAACTTTCAACAAAATCTGCGGTATCCTTTTTAGCATAAATTGCTCTTGGTAAAAAATGTAGTTGCATGTCATACTCCATACAAGCCTTTAGAGTAGAAGACAGGATTGCCGGCTTTTCTCCTCTCACCAAACCAATGCATTTTAGCCCGGCGCTTTTACAGGCGTATGCCGTTGCCACCAGGTGATTGGAATACGCTCCGCCAAATGTAATTATACCGGGCAGTGAGTATGTCAACGCATCCTGTAAAAAATAATGCAGCTTAAACAGTTTATTACCCGAAACAACCGGATGAACTTTATCAAGTCTTAAAATGTGCAGGCTTACTTTTTTTTTAGTGAGGCAATCGTTTGCAATAACGTCACGTGAAATATTTGCAATGTCAAAAAGCATTTTATAAAGCTATTAGATTATTTTCGCCATAACAATATAATTCAATGTTAGTTACTGGGATGTTTTAGATAACATTAAATTACAATTCCTACACCTCCTGTTATAAGCAGGAACAAATTTAATAAAAGATGAAACCAACTTTGGTAATATTAGCGGCAGGAATGGCCAGCCGTTACGGCAGTATGAAACAGGTTCAGGGTTTTGGCCCAAGCGGGGAAACCATCATGGAGTATTCTATTTATGATGCAATCCGTGCAGGATTTGGCAAAGTTGTGTTTATTATCCGCGAAGAGTTTCTGGATATGTTTAAAGACAATTTTGCTGCTAAACTAAATGGTAAAATTGAAGTTGAATTTGCGTTTCAGGAACTGTCAAAATTTGTTGGTAACCGGCAGATACCAGCGGAAAGGAAAAAGCCATGGGGCACTGCACACGCTGTGCTTTGTTGTAAAGATATAGTGAAGGAACCCTTCGCTGTTATAAATGCGGATGATTTTTATGGCCGGGATGGATTTGAAAAAGCTGTAAGTTTTTTAACTGCAAAAGTGTCGAAAGATAATTATGCTATCATTGGATATGAGTTAAAGAAAACCTTAAGCGACAATGGTAGTGTAAGCCGCGGTGTTTGCAATGTGGATGAAGAGGGTAACCTGGTTGATATAAATGAGCGTACAAATATTTACCGGAATGAGCAGGGTATCATTACTTATGAAGATGAAAAGGGGTTGCATGAAGTAAGTGAAGATTCTAGTGTGAGTATGAATTTTTTCGCATTTTCTCCTAATTTTATCACACAAAGCGAAAATTATTTCGGGGAATTTTTAGACAGGGAATTACATAATCCAAAAGGCGAATTTTTTATCCCGCTGGTGGTAGATAAAGTGGTGAAAAATAAAGAAGGCAATGTAAAAGTAATACCTACTTCTGCGCAATGGTTTGGGGTAACGTACAAAGAAGATGCTCCCGAAGTGAAGGCCAGCGTCGACAAGCTGGTAACTGATGGAGAATATCCATCCAATTTATGGGCTTAATTTTTTTATAGGGTGCCTTATTTTTAAATAAAATATTTTATAAACAAAGTGTAAAGTATTTTATTTGAAGGTTTTGAGCCAGGTTAAAATGCAGATTGGTATTATTTAAAAATGGCCAATGATTGATAGTTTACCTGAGTAATAACCATTATTTTTTTATTCGGAAAAGCATTTACCTGCTAAAATAAAAAAGCGCCCTTTGCAACAAGGACGCCTTTTTATTTTAGGGATTTAATTTTTTAGTTACCAACAACCATGTACACAAAATCTTCCATTTTTTTAACCTGTTGTACTCTTTCCAATCCTTTTAAATTTGCATTTGCAGGCGTCTTTATAAGTGAATATTTTTCGTTTTTTTCTTTTACTTTATCCAGCAGTTTAAAAATATTTTTCGATTTCACTGCATATACCACACCATCAGCTTTTGAATCTTTGGCAGTAATAATACCAATAATTTCTCCGTTACGATTTATAACCGGGCCACCACTGTTACCAGGATTGGCCGATACTGTTAACTGGTAAGAAGTAGTATCTCCGTCATTGCCTGACTTAGCACTCACATATCCTTCGCCATAAACAATTTCATTTCGTGGAAAACCCAATGTAAAAAATTGTTCACCCAAATCGGAATTATTTTTTTTAATGCTGTAAGGCAAGTTGGTTACCGCTTTAAAAGAAGTATCATTGATTTTTAAAATTGCCAGATCAACTGTGTTATCGGTTAACACAGACACCGCATTGTAATACTGACCCTTGGTATTTTCAATATAAATATTTTTCATTTTATTAATAACATGGGCGTTGGTAACCAGGTACCCCTTGCCATCAATTAAAAACCCGGTTCCCCGAAAATCTACTTTAGGTTCAGGTTTCTGTGTTATTGCAGGCAAGCTGTTTTTACTTTTTAAAAATATTACTTCTCTGTTAGTTTTTGTTATTTCTTTTACAAGTGCAACGTAATTTTCATTGCCATATTTTTTGGTATAAGTTATCATTAGCCCAAGAGTAAGTAAAGAAATAAAACCTGCCATGGAAGCAGCAACCGCCATGCTACGTTTATACTTGTTCCATAAATTTATTACTTTGGCTTTACCAGTAAGGGCAGGTGCTGCAAATAAACCTTCACCGGAAAGTGTAGATTCTACTTCCTGTAATGAATGTTTAAAAGACTTAAAAGTACTGTATGTATCCAACCCCTGTAAAAAATAGGCATGTTCTACTACCAGTTGATCGAGATCCGTATTTTTTTTACGACGATCGTCAAAAATTGCTATTTCCTCCTGGCTCATTTCGCCATTCAGATAACGCTCAACATCTTCTAAAACTAAAATATCTTCCATTTTAATTATGCGTTTTTATATTGTGCAAAAAATATTTTTTTCAATCTAACTAAACACTTGTACTTCTGTGTTTTGGCGTTATCAGCGTTGGTATATCCAAATTCTCCGGCAATTTCAAGCATATTCCTTTTTTTTACATAGTAAGCGTCCAGTAAACTTTTACAAGGCTCTCCAATTTTACCCATGGCGTATTCCATCAAAATAAAATCGTCATTTATCTTTTCATGCTCTTCAATTTCTTCTTCTACCGGTACAGTTTCCTCCAAACTTTCAAGTTGGGAACTAAACTTGCTCAATTGCTGAAGCCTTTTAAGCCACAACCTTCTGCAAATAGAGTAGATATATGTTTTAAGCTGGCAACTCAATAAAAATTCTGCCAACTTCGACTTTTCAAACAACACTACCATTGCTTCCTGAAAAATATCACGGGCATCATCTGCAGAACCACTGTTATTTATTACAAAAGCCTGGATCATGGAATAATTTTGACGATAGATAGTTTCAATAGACTTTTTATCGTTTTCTGCTAATCCCTTTAATAATGATTGATCTTGTTCTATTGTACTCACCAGTCGTGTTTTAATACGTTATTGGCTGCAATAGTAACCCAAAGCAACGAAAAAAAATATTTTAAAAAAAGTTGGGTTACCTTTTTTGTCTGCAGGTATTATGAAGTATAAATAAACAAATTAAAACTCAAAAAATGAAAAAAGTACTTTTCGTATTCGCTATCGCAGCTTCTTTTACAGCTTGCAACAACGCAACTCAAACACCTGCAACAAACTCTATTGATTCTGCAAAAACTGCTGATTCAATCAAAGCTGCGACTCCTGCTATGGATACTGCTGCTAAGAAAATGGATAGTGCTGCAGCTAAAATGGATACTGCTGCGAAGAAAATGAACAAATAAATTAATTCAACTAAGAAATTCTATAACCGGATACTTGATTGTTAGCCTTTAAATACCGGTTCTATATAAAGATTTTCATATGGCAAGCAATCGTTAAAGTCGCCCCTATTCTTAGGGGCGTCTACTTTTTAACTATTTTTCCTGTAAAAAAAATTAAAGCAATAGCATAGTTTCATGATTATTTTTCAAACTATCGCAATATTTATTGAAAAATTATTGGTTATTCAAATTATTGGCCTATTTTCGACTTTCAAATGATAACAGCAACAATTAACGCCCGATTTTATTTTAGTTTCTATTTTAAAAATAGAACGGGAGTCTTTTGTTAAGTACTGAAAAAATAAAAACAGATTAACATAAAAAGAATCCCGGCTAAATAGGTCGGGATTTTTGTTTATAAACCTTTCTAAATAAGAGCAATTAAAAAAATAAGTTTGAAATGAGTTATCAGTACAATTCTGTGAATGTAAAAGAAAATGCTAAAAATGGAATCAACCATAAAGTGTCCATACAAGGGTTTGAGGGATGTTTTCATCAGGAGGCTGCGAGGAACTTTTATGGTAAATCAGTTGAAGTAATTTGTTGTTCAACTTTTAAAGAAGTAGTAGATATTGCAGGAGATGATAAGAAAAGTAATGGCGGGGTAATGGCTATTGAAAATTCTATTGCCGGCAGTATTTTGCCCAATTATAATTTATTGCAAAAAAGTAACCTTACTATTGTTGGAGAAGTTTATTTACAGATCAACCAGCACCTGATGGTAAGCCCAGGTGTTGAACTGGCAGATATAAAGGAAGTGCATTCTCATCCTATGGCTATTCAGCAATGTTTTGGCTTTTTAGATAAATACAACTGGAAGTTGGTAGAAAAAGAAGACACTGCATTAAGTGCCAAACAGGTGCATCAACATAGAAGCAAACATGTGGCAGCCATAGCAAGCAAACTGGCGGCAGAAATTTATGATCTACATATAATTGCTCCTAATATCCATACGCTAAAGAATAACTACACCCGGTTTTTAGTATTGCAAAAATCTGGGAATACAAAGGAAATAATGAATGCAAATAAGGCTTCCATTAATTTTCATACAGACCATTCAAAAGGAAGTTTGGTAAAGGTATTGGCAAAAATTGCTGATGCCGGTATTAATTTGAGCAAGCTTCAATCTTTTCCTATTCCAGGCAGCGATTTTAAATATTCTTTTCATGCAGATGTTGAATTTGACGCTGTTGAACAATTTTATAGTGTGATAAAAAAAGTAGAATCCATAACAGAAGAAATAAAAATATATGGCATCTATAAAAATGGTAAAGTTTTACCGTCGCCTGTTGCAAAAGTTCAACAAATGATAAAAGCAAAGAAATAAAATAGCAACAAATTTTAATAAGTTATATAGATTCCTGAATGAATAACGAAACGATTTTAAACCAAACAGCAATATTAAAAACTACTGCATCTTTTACCAGTGAAGTGATTGACATGCCTGTTGCCAACCGGCTGGAAGGAATTGGCGAATACTATTTTTCTCAAAAATTAAGAGAAATAGATGAATTGAACAGGGCAGGTAAGCAGATAATTAATTTGGGAATAGGAAGTCCTGATTTACCCCCTCATCCAGACGTGATACAAACATTACATGAAGAAGCCATGAAGCCCAATCAGCATGGATATCAGAATTATAAAGGCAGCCCCGTTTTACGTAATGCAGTAGCCGTGTGGTATAAAAATTGGTATAATGTAACCTTAAATGCTGAAACTGAAATATTGCCGTTAATCGGCAGCAAAGAAGGCATCATGCATATTTGCATGACTTATTTAAACCCTGGCGATCTTGTATTAATTCCAAACCCCGGTTATCCAACTTATAAAAGTGCATTAAAAATTGCAGGTGCTACCGCAGTAGAATATACATTGACAAAGGAAAATAACTGGTATCCCGATTTTGCAACATTGGAAACGACAGACCTGCAAAATGTAAAGCTGATGTTTGTAAATTATCCTCAAATGCCAACAGGGCAACTGCCAACGAAAGAGCTGTTTATTCAATTGGTTGCCTTTGCAAAAAAGCATCATATTTTATTGGTACATGATAATCCATACAGCTTTATTTTAAACGATGCGCCAATGAGTTTACTGAGCACGGATGGTGCAATGGACGTAGCAATTGAATTAAATAGTTTGAGCAAGAGCCACAATATGGCTGGATGGAGAATTGGTGTACTGGCAGGTGCCAAACAAAGAATTGATGAAGTGCTGCGTTTTAAAAGCAACATGGATAGTGGAATGTTTTTACCATTGCAATTGGCAGCAGCAAAGGCCTTGCAATTGCCGGTAAGCTTTCATGATGAAGTAAATAATTTATACCGTACAAGAAGAAAAAAAGTAGTTGAATTGCTGCAATTATTGCACTGTAATTTTGATGAAAACCAGGCAGGTTTATTTATGTGGGCTGCCATTCCGCAAGGGTATAAAGATGGCTATGCACTCAGTGATAAAGTATTGTATGAATCAGGTGTGTTTATTACACCCGGTGGTATTTTTGGCAGCGCAGGTGATGCGTATGTAAGAGTAAGTTTATGCAGCAACGAAGAAAAAATAGCTGAAGCAATTGAGCGGATTAAAAAAACACTTTAAACAGGTAACAACAGCAGGGTGCATAAAATTTAGCAAAGATTTTTTATAAAAAATGGAAGATAAGGAACAGATCAGCAAAACAAATATTTCATCAGCATTCATGCAAGCTTCGCCGCTGGCGGATCTGAATAAAAAAGGAATGGTTGTTACCATTGTGGGCGTAGGTTTAATAAGCGGTTCATTTGCATTGGCTCTGAAGGATAAAGGCTTTGCAAAAAAAATAATTGGCGTAAGCAGAACCGAAGCAAGTCTGCAAAAGGCAAAGGCGCTTGGAATTATAGATGAAGCCCTGCCACTGGAAGAAGCGGTAAAGCAAAGTGATTTTATTTATGTTGCCATACCAGTAGATGCAACCGTAGTGGTGATGCAACAAATAATGGATTTGATAACCGATCAACAAATGGTGGCAGATGCAGGTTCCACCAAATTTGTTTTGTGCGATGCACTGAAAGACCATCCGATGCGGAACCGGTTTATTGCTACCCATCCTATGTGGGGAACAGAATACAGTGGCCCCGAAGCCGCTGTGAGAGGGGCTTTTGAAGGACGGGTATGTGTAATATGCGAAAAAGAAAAAACGGATGCTGATGTAGTAATTTCTGTTGAAAATATTTACAGATCATTTGGTATGAACATCGTTTATATGGATGCCCATAGTCATGATATTCATGCCGCCTATATCAGTCATATATCGCATATCACTTCGTTTGCGCTTGCCAATACAGTGCTGGAAAAGGAAAAAGAAGATGAAGCTATTTTTGCTTTGGCAGGTGGTGGTTTTGAAAGTACGGTGCGGTTGGCAAAAAGTAACTCTGCCATGTGGGCGCCCATTTTTATGCAGAACAGGGAAAATGTGCTGGATGTATTAAATGAACACATTACCCAGTTAAGAAAATTTAAGGCAAGTCTTGAAAAGGAAAACCTGGAATATTTAACAGAGCTGATGGAAAATGCGAATAAGATAAAAAGGATTTTTCAGTAATTTTTTGTGTAATAATTTTTAGGGAAGTGTAAGAAGCGGAGATTGGTCAAATAAGGAAGTTATAATTTTTGCCAGGTTGGAGTCCCCTCCGATCTCCAGATGGCAAATGAAATTTCTTTGGCCGCGGTTTGTCTCTTCATTAACCGCAAAATGGGAAATGAAAATTCTATTTTTAGACAGCTTTTAAGGAATAGAAAGCATTATTATTTATTAATTAAAAAAAACCGGTTACACAATATAGTAACTGCACAAACAGGATGAATAAATGTTGGTAACAAAAACTAATTTTACAATGCAAACAGAAATTAAAACAATGAAACAGTTAATGCAGGAAAAATGGAACAAACGTCCATTAATTATCAGTGGCCCATGCAGTGCCGAGACAGAAGAGCAGGTGATTGAAACAGCTACGCGGCTTGCCAAAACCGGTAAGGTAGATGTATTGCGTGCAGGTATCTGGAAGCCCCGTACAAAACCCGGTTTGTTTGAAGGGATTGGCGCCAAAGGTTTGTCATGGTTGGCCCAGGCAAAAAAAATAACCGGGTTGCCAACTACTGTAGAAGTAGCCACAGCAAAACATGTAGAAGATGCATTGCATTTTGATACCGACATGCTTTGGATTGGTGCCAGAACGACTGTTAACCCATTTAGTGTTCAGGAAGTGGCAGATGCATTGCGTGGTGTGGATGTTCCTGTACTGATAAAAAATCCAATTAATCCTGACCTTGAATTATGGACGGGCGCCATTGAACGTATTCAGAAAGCCGGAATTAAACAGGTAGGAATGATACATCGTGGCTTTTCCAATTATGGAAATACAGAATACCGAAATGCTCCAATGTGGCATTTGCCCATTGAAATGAAACGTCGTTTTCCTGAAATGATTTTAATTTGCGATCCTTCGCATATTTGTGGTAACAGAACCAATCTGCAATCCATCTCACAAAAAAGTATTGATCTTGATTTTGACGGCGTAATGATTGAAAGCCATATTGATCCGGATAATGCGTGGAGTGATGCCAAACAACAAATAACTCCGGAACGTTTGGCAGAAATGCTGGATGCATTGATCTGGCGTTCGGAAGGTACCGACAAGCAGGAGTTTATAACGGCGCTGGCTACTTTAAGAGAACAGATCAATCATGTAGATGACGAATTGCTTGCGTTGATTGCACAGCGTATGAAAATTGCGGACAAAATAGGAGCGTACAAAAGAGAAAATAATATTACCATTTTACAAACCAACCGCTGGAATGATATTTTGCAAAAAGCAATTAACAAAGGAGATAAGCTTGGCCTGAGCCAGGATTTTATTACAAAATATTTTGATGCGGTACATCTGGAAAGTATCAACCATCAAAACAAGGTGATGAATAGTTAGATTTTTTGCCACCGGAGGCTTTATTGCTTTATATTATTAAGCCCCCCTCGTGTATTAAAAGCTTAAACTTTTAAATAAAAAGCTTTTGTCAAATAGCTAAGTATGTTATGAAAACTATAAAAGTTTCTTCTTTATCAGGTTCCGCAGAAGCGCTTCCAGCCGGTGGAAATTTTGACGGTGTATATTATTTTGATGCAGCATTTTCTTACCTGGAACAAATTGTTTCCAGGTTAAAAACCATTTTAATAACAGATGCCAATATATTTCAAAATCATCCGCAATTGTTTGATGGCTGGCAAACCATCGTATTGCCTGCCGGCGAAGAACATAAGCAGCAGGCTACTGTGGATTATATTATTGGGGAACTGATAGCTAAAGGTGCCGACCGGAGTACTTTTATTGTTGGAGTTGGCGGTGGCGTAGTTACGGATATCAGTGGTTATGCTGCCGGGATTTACATGCGGGGTTTAAAATTTGGTTTTATTCCTACTACTATCCTTGCCATGGTAGACGCGTCTATCGGCGGCAAAAATGGAGTGGATGTAGGCATCTATAAAAATTTAGCAGGGCTCATCAAACAACCGGAATTTTTATTGTTTGATTATTCGTTGTTACAAACATTACCCGCTGATCAATGGATCAATGGTTTTGCTGAAGTGGTTAAACATGCCTGCATTAAAGATGCAGATTTGTTTGCATTACTGCAAAAAGAATCTATCGAAAATTTTAAAGCCGATAAAATTAAGCTGGCTGCCTTGATTGAAAAAAATGTGCAGATAAAAACAACAGTAGTGGTAAATGATGAATTTGAACAGGGCGACAGAAAGCTGTTAAACTTTGGTCATACCCTGGGTCATGCTATTGAAAATATGTATCTTCTTCCACACGGCCATGCCGTTAGTATTGGCATGGTAGCAGCGGCTGTAATTTCAGAATCTATCAATGATTTTCCTGCCGGGGAAACTCAAAAAATAAGAGACTTATTGGAAAAATATCACCTGCCTACGCAATTTGATTTTGATAAAGAAAAAATCTGGGACGTATTAAAAATGGATAAAAAACGAGCCGGTAACTCAATGAATTTTATCCTTCTGAATAAAATCGGCCAGGCAATGATTCAGCCAATTGCTATGAACGAACTGGAAAATTTGATCCATTAAAATGAATACTCCGGATGGCTATTTTCTACAGTTGATAGTAACCCGGTTTTGAAAAGACAAACAGAAAAATCATGATCGTAACCATACAGCCTTCTGCTATTTCGGGTAATATAAATGCACCAACTTCCAAAAGTTCTATGCAACGGGCTTGTGCCGCGGCATTACTAAATAATGGGCAAACTACTATTGAGAATCCCGGGAAAAGTAATGACGATCTTGCTGCCTTGGAAGTAATTAAAATATTGGGCGCCACCATTGTTGCTTCAGCTAATAATTATGTAACCATTTCCAGTAAAGGCATACAGCCAGCCGGTACCGAAATGAATTGCGGCGAAAGTGGCTTGGGTATCAGGATGTTTGCACCCATTGCTGCTTTGAGTAAAAGCCCGATTGTTATAAATGGAACTGGTAGCCTGTCATCAAGGCCAATGAATTTTTTTGATGAAATTTTTCCGCAACTGGATATTAGTATTCAATCCAACAACGGCAAATTACCCATTCAAATACATGGCCCTTTGCAACCAAAAGACATCACCATCGATGGATCATTGAGTTCGCAATTTTTAACTGGTTTATTAATGGCTTATGGTAAGGCAGCTACCAGGCCTGTAACCATTACCGTTATCAATTTAAAAAGTAAACCTTACATAGATCTCACCTTGCAGGTGATGAAACATTTTGGCTACGATGTTACCAACAATAACTACCAATCTTTTTTAATTAATCCTGTTGCGAAAACGGTCAACAATACCATTGAATACACGGTGGAAGGAGATTGGAGTGGCGGTGCATTTTTATTGGTGGCGGCAGCAATAGCAGGAAAGATTACGGTGACAGGTCTGAACACATTGTCAACCCAGGCAGACAAGGCTATTTTACAGGCGTTGATTGATTGTGGCAGCACCATCTCTATACAGGAAAAACAAGTTGAAATTGGATCTCCCGCTGTTGGCAACAGTGCATTAAGAGCTTTTCATTTTGATGCAACCGATTGCCCTGATCTTTTTCCACCACTGGTTGCTTTGGCAGCTTACTGCAATGGTACTACGGTAATTGAAGGTGTCAATCGTTTGGCACATAAAGAGAGCAACCGAGGTTTAACGTTGCAGCAAGAGTTTGGTAAAATGGGAATCACAATAAAATTACAGGACGACCTGATGCTGGTGGAAGGTGGTACTGGCGTAATAGGCGCTCAAGTTCATTCACATCACGATCATCGCATTGCCATGGCTTGTGCGGTGGCGGGTTTAAAAGCAAGTGGGCCAACCATTATTGAAGAAGCTGAAGCCATCAATAAATCTTATCCCGAGTTTTATAAACACTTAAATAAATTACAGGTAACTTTAACTGCAAAAGGTTAACCATGAAAAGGAAAGAAAAATCAGAAGTAAAAATGCTGATTGAAATAGGAAAGCTCGCTGGTAAAAAAGCTGCCGAAGAAAATTTTGCTCTTGGCCTTCCCATTGTATACGAAGAGGATGGTTATATTGTAGAAGAGGATAAGAAGGGCAACAAAAAGAAACTTAAAAAAATAAAACCTTTCGTTTTTGACAATGCCAGTTAACAGATTAAGAATTATAGCCGGTCCAAATGGTTCTGGTAAAACTACACTATACTTTTTTTTAAAAGAAAATCTTTCAACAGGAATATGGCTTAATGCGGATGAAATACTGGAACTATTTAAAAAAAAGGGATTTATTGAATATTTGCTTTTAGGTTTTGTATCAACGGTTCAATCTTTCAAAATTTTCTGCAGAAAAAAATCCTCTCAACAATTCATAAAAGCGTTTGGCT
Organism: Ferruginibacter sp.; assembly: GCF_014377975.1. Taxonomy (GTDB): domain Bacteria; phylum Bacteroidota; class Bacteroidia; order Chitinophagales; family Chitinophagaceae; genus Ferruginibacter. The sequence continues at coordinate 1,983 of NZ_JACMOO010000105.1, read as the reverse complement.
TAACGGATGATCTTTCCAATATACATTTTGGAGATTTTGCAGTTACCAATTCCAGTAAATCATTTTCAAATGAACTGGCCGCATTTTTAACCGGTTTTTTTCGATATTATCTCATACAAAAACGGCAATCGATTACTACGGAAACTGTCTTTTCGCACGAATCCAAATTGACTTTTGTTAAGCAGGCACGTAAGAAAAATTTGCGCACGTATCTATATTTTATAGCAACCAGTTCAACTGATATTAATATTTTGCGAATACATTCAAGGGCATATAAAGGTGGTCACAATGTGCCTGAAGAAAAAGTAAAATCAAGATATTCTAAAAGTATTTTATTACTTCAAAAAAGCAGTGCAGTTTTTGACAGGGTATATATTTTTGATAATTCGGATAAGGAAATACAGTTAATTGCATCTTATGAGAACAGCCAATTGGAAAAAGTTTATGCTGACGTAATTCCTGATTGGTTAAATTTTTTATTAAAGTAAAATAAATAACAGGATATGAATAGTATTGGACGTATTTTCCGGGTATCAATTTTTGGTGAGTCGCATGGCGAATGTGTGGGTATAAATATTGATGGTTGCCCGGCAGGCTTATCATTAGGTGTAGATGATTTTACCACTGATATTGATAGAAGAAAAGCTGGCGCCAAAGGTACAACGCCCCGTAAGGAAGCCGATCTTCCCAAAATAATGAATGGTGTTTACAATGGTAAAACAACCGGTGCACCCATCACTGTTTTATTCGATAATACCAATACCCGCAGCGGCGATTATGAAAAGCAACGAGCCGTACCAAGGCCCGGCCATGCGGATTTTGTTGCCACCAAAAAATTTGGCGGCTTTGAAGATTACAGGGGTGGCGGGCATTTCAGCGGAAGGCTGACTGTTTGCCTGGTTGCAGCAGGAGTAGTAGCGAAAAAATTATTAAAAGAAATAAGTATTGCAGCAACCATTTTAGAAATAGGTGGTGAAGCCGATACAGAAGTGGGTTTGCAAAAAGCCATTGATGCCAAAGACACCATCGGCGGCATTGTGGAGTGTAAAGTAAATGGCCTGCCCATCGGTTTGGGCGAGCCGTTCTTTGATTCTGCTGAATCAATGATTGGCCATGCGGTATTTGCCATACCGGCTGTAAGAGGTATTGAATTTGGAACCGGTTTTGCAGCGGCCCGTATGTATGGCAGCCAACACAATGATGCCATAGAAAACAGCACGGGTAAAACAGTTACCAATCACGCAGGTGGCATTGTTGGTGGCATTACCAACAGCAACGAACTGGTGTTTCGCATTGCCATTAAGCCAACTTCCTCCACACCAAAAATTCAGCACACACTCAATGTAGAAACCGGCGAAACAGAAGACTTTTCTGTAAAAGGAAGACACGATCTTTGCATCGCGTTAAGGGTACCCGTTGTGCTGGAAGCCGTAACAGCCTTTGTTTTGGCCGATCTGATGCTGCTGGAACAAAGGATGGGCAGGGTAGTTTAAACGTTTTTTGTCCAGGCTAGAACAACTTCGTGGTGCATCGTTGCATCGCCCTCTTTTACTATTTCAGCTATGTGGTTCTCTTTAAATTTGCTACGGTGTTTATTGTAAACAGCAAGATGGTGAGAGCGGATCAATATGGGTGTTATAAAATAATATTCACCTGCCAATACATCATCAATGCATATTAACCGAATTCGGTTATTGGGCAATCCTAAATAAAATAGAGGATGGGGCCTTTTGCAAACTGTTGCAGAGGGCATTTATGCCGAAGTATTTAGGGTGATAATAGCGGAAATGTATACCTGCATCAAAAAGGTTGTGCTGGATAAATTTGAATGTGCAGGTTCAGCTAAGGGACAATGGAGATACTGCTTAAGATATAAAGACGGTAAAATTTAAACGAGTAATTTCTTATTTGTCAAAATCGCTGAAATCAAGATTTAGCAAAGCATATTTTTTGGGATCGGGCAAACTGTAATGCCACCATTCT
>NZ_JACMOO010000104.1 GCF_014377975.1 Ferruginibacter sp. | reverse complement strand
GGCTGAAAAAAATAAAATAATTTTACAAGCGGTGTCCAACTATTTCGACCTTCAATCATCGCAATTAAAATATACTTTTTTACAACAAATGTTGATGCAGTCGGATACACTTACCCAACAGATAAAAATCCAGGTGGATGCAGGCATCAGGTATCAATCAGAATATCTGCTTTCCCAAAGTAATTATAACCATTTAAAAATTAGTTCGCTACAAGCTAAAATGGATTGGCAAAAAAAGTCGGCCTTGTTGTCTAACTTGTTAAACCTTGATAAAAACACACGGTTGATAAGTGCCGATACGGCATTGGTCCCCCTTCAATTTAGCGCCCAACAAATAGATACGGCTGGCTTTACAATAAGGCCAGAATATACAGGATTGAAGGCCGAATTACAATCCTTGCAAACCTCAAAAAAAACGGTAACTCAGGGATTGTTGCTGCCCAAATTGCGGTTAGGAATGGATAATGGCGCCTTTGGCGGATACACTACACAGATGAATAACACCTACCAATATAATGCGGCGCTTTTATGGAACTTGCCGTTTGGTAGGTTGGTTTACAAAGGTAATATAAAAAGATACAATGCGCAGATCGATCTGCAACACAATGCCATTGAACAATTCAAAAATCAGTACCAGGCAGAAATTGCCACTGCAAATACCGGAGTTGAATTAGCAGGCCAGCAAATGGAAATTGCCAAACAAGCTTTGCAGATTTCAACAGAGGCAATGAGTCAAAGTATTGAACGTCAAAAATTACAAACAGCCAAACCATTTGAAGTTTTTCAGGCGCAACAATTTTTATTGCAGGCCCAGGTAGATTATTTGAATACCGTTTCCAGTTACAATAAAGCGCAGTTTGAGCTGAAGGTGGCAAAGGGAGAACTTCTGTAAAATATTTGTGAAAGCGTTAAACCTATTGGGAAAAATAGCCGCAGCATTTATCTTCATAACTATTTTCCATTCTTAATTCTCATTTATAAAGGGCTATTAATTAAGAGTAACCAATAAATTTCTTGAAAAGAGAAAAAACATTTCTTACTTCGATTCTGATCCAAAATTTTATTTTATTTTTTCAATCTTTTTTTAACACTCTCTTAAATTGGGAGATGCTATTTTACTATCAATTACTGCAGAAGATTTTCTGCAATAAACTTCATCAAATTTAAAAGCTATTGTTCAAAACATCCGTAACTAATACCTTATAACTTTTTATATCCTGGTCCCTTAATAAATCTTCCGGGCATGACACCTGTATGTTCTCCATTTTTTAAAACCTGTATACCGTTTACGAAAACCTGTATCATACCGGTTGAATATTGGTGCGGCTTATCATAGGTTGAATAATCATTCATCTTGGCAGCATCAAAAACAAGCACATCAGCATAATTACCCACTTTCAATTCTCCCCTCTTTTGCAGCTTTAAATTTGTTGCGGGCAATTTTGCTAATTTATAAATCGCTTTTTCCAATGTCAGCACATGCTCGTCTCTTGAGTACTTTCCTATTACTCTTGTAAAGTTTCCATAAGCCCTTGGGTGTGCATTTGATTTTAGAAAAACACCTGCTGTTGTATAGGATCCTTCATCTGAACCAAAGCTTACCCAGGGCAATGCAATTTGCTTTTTTACATTTTCTTCGTTCATCAGAAAATAAGCGGTACCAACCCTTGTACTGTCCTGAACTATCAGATCCATTGCGGTTTCTTCCGGTGACGTACCCCGGATCCTTGCCACTTCCGCAAGTGTTTTACCCGTGTACTTTTTTAGAGAATCCTGTTTAAAACCAAGTAATAAAACTTTGGCAGCACTACCAGCACCATAGTACAAATTTTCCCAGCCGGTTGCATTGGTATTCATCGCTTTTTTCATGTCTGCACGGATTGCTTTATCCTGCAGCCGTTGCCATAATTTACCAAAACCGCCATCCTGTAAAGAAGGTGGAAAGGAAGCGGTAAGGCCCGTTGCGCCAGCAGTATAGGTGTACATGTCCGCAGTTATATTCAACCCGTCAGCTCTTGCTTTGTTTACTTTTTTTATTACACTGTCCATCTTTTTCCAGTTATCTTTTCCGGCTGCTTTTAAGTGATAAATCTCTGCGTGGATATTGGCTTCCTTAGCAATGGTGATCAACTCATCTACTGCTTTATATAAATTGTTGCCCTCACTTCGCATGTGCGAAATATACGAACCACCATAGTTGGAAGCTTCTTTGCACAACGCTGTCAATTCTTCCGTACTGGCAAAAAAATCAGGTGGGTAAATCAGGGAAGAACCTACGCCCATGGCACCTTCTTCCATTGCCTGTTTCACCAGCAGGCGCATGCGCTCTAATTCGGCTGGTGTAGCGGCACGGTCATCTTCGCCCACTACATAGGTACGTACCGTGCCAGCTCCAATAAACGAAGCTATGTTGCAGGAAACACCTTTCTTCTCTAACCAGTCAAGATATTCACCCAGCGTATTCCATGCTACTTTGTAATGAATATCAGTTTGCCCCAGCTGCATTTCATTTTTCATTTTTGTATTTAAGGGTCCCATACTGCTCCCTTCGCCCATTACCTCCAACGTTACACCTTGCCGTATGTCACTTTGTGAACGTCCATCTTCAATCAGCGATTCATTGGCCCAGCTAAGCATGTTTATAAAACCCGGCGCTACCGCCATTCCCTTTGCATCAATTGTTTCAATCGCCTGTACATCGCCGAGGTTACCGATGGCCGCAATGGTATCTGCATTAATAGCGATATCACCTTTAAAAGGTTTACCGCCGTTGCCATCGTAAATTATTCCATTGCGAATGATGATATCGTATTGTAGTTTGTTATCCTTGTGTTGTATAAAAGGAAATAGTAAGAAGATCAGGTATTTCATTTGCTGTATCATCATTTGAGTGAACAAAAATTAACGCTATATTTTGGCAGTGGAAATATAGACGTTATATCCATAAATAACCGCTATTAAATTTACACATTAAATTTATAGCGGGTTTAGATGACGTTTTGAGTTATTTATTTTGATACCAGCTTTAGTTTTTTATAGCAGCATCGTCAGACTGTGCAAAAACTAAAAATTGCGGTTTAAAAAAATTTTTTTCGTCCTGCAACTTGTTTTTAATTTCATTACAGGCAATCTGCCAGTCCCTATTTTTTAGGCTGCTATGCCTGTTGATATCATTTGCCATCT
>NZ_JACMOO010000103.1 GCF_014377975.1 Ferruginibacter sp. | reverse complement strand
TACCGTTTCTTGCTTCATTCAAATTGGCCACCGCCAGCCAGCCTTCAATTTTTGAAGGATCAAAATAATATACATTTTTCCTGGGTGCATTCTGTTCTGTTGATGTAGCTCTTTCGCCTCCCATGTAGTAGAGCTTATCACTTAAATTTACGAGAGCGCCGCCGCCACTACCCATCGGTAATTTGTAAGGCAAGGTTGACCATTTACCGGTTTTAAAATCATAGCAATCTGTTTCCAAAAATACCTGACTATAAAAATTAAGTTTACCTGAGGGATTGCGAAAGCTGGTATTTCTTCCTCCCACAACATACAATTTATCCTTTACCACGGCAGCCATTACATGATCGCGGCTATGCGGTGCGGGAGGTAAGCTATCCCAATGACCGGTTGCCGGGTCATACACATCAAACATATTATTGGTGCCACTTTGGTGACCATGCGTGATGCCTGCGACCAGGTATAATTTGCCTTTGTACGCCGCTGCACCAGCAGCCGCCCTCTTTCTCCAGTCAGCCAGGCCGTTACCTTTTTGCCAGGCATCTTTTTGCGTATCGTACCAGTATATATTTGCCATCGGTGTCTGGTTAGGATATTCTCCATCGGAAAAAGCATCCAGCACATAGATTTTATTATTGAGGGGCACCGCCTGAAAATGGTGCATGACTGGTGCCATTGCTTTTTGTTGCCAGGTTTTTGTAACGGGATTTAGCATTTGTACCCGCATAGCCGGGCCACCACCACCCATTAAATAAATCATCCCGTTTACTGCGGCAACACCACATTCACTGCGGTCTGCTACCCCGTCGGCAGTTTCTACTATTTGCCATTTACCGCTTTGCGCCTTTACTGTTGTAAACAAACAAGTGGCCAGTAAAAAAATACCTGCTAATATTTTTTTCATCCGTTTGATTTAATAAAATTTAAAAGATAATGCTACTCCAAAATTTTACTTAGATTCTTAAAACTGGTGGTCATACTTTCGTATGGATGTTTGGGCATATCATGTTCAATAAAAAAGTGTTTCATTCCGGCGATTGGTGCGGCCTCAAATCATCATCCATCACATTAAATAAAGTGAATAACTGCAGACCCACAGCTGGCATAGCGGGGTTTGAATAAAAAGCCTTTGCATTTCGGAAAAAGAGAAGGCTTTCAAAAGCCAGACTGGCACTCAGTTTAAGAAAATGTTTTCTGTTAGGCATCATCGTTATTTTTTTTTACAGACTAGAATAGTTGATTTCGCTTTTATACATCAAAATACCAGGCGTAAGCATTAACTGTACTGTGAATTTTATAAAAGGTGACTCAATTGTTAACAGTAAAAAAGATACTTAAAAATGAGCTATACTGGTTAGCAGGACGCCTGGATTTTTTTTGGATACTTTTAAAGTTTAGGTTCCTCCGGCACACCTTAAACCCTTAACCTCAATTTCAAATTAAAACAACTACCCGAAATCAATATTTATATCCCGCTATTTTCCACCCATTTTTCCATACAAAAAATCCAAACTTTCTGCATCCCATATTTTTTTTGCGGATGGATTTTCGCTTAGTTTCATAATCATTTTATTGGTTGAGTTGTAAGCTGGCCAGTTGGGCAGCCCGCTGCCATTGGGGTTTCCGTTAGTTGCAAAATTTACCCAATAGGCCGACATAGTTTTGGCAAGCTCATAATCTACCGTTTTCCATGGTCTGTTTACGAATTGTAAATTGTCGTAAGCATAAGGCACTTCGCCGGTATGAAAAGCGCCATATTTTATATACTCACCTGTTGCAGGAACTTTACGGGTGAATCGATATACATATACTTTTGATCCATGGTTGCTTTGAATGTTTGCCCAGGTATAATTCTGCACGCCAAAAATTATATCCCTGGACAAATTCAATTGCGATACCGCAGCAATAGAATCATTGTTTGCGGGATAATATTTTAAAAAGGAAGAAGCATCGGCTCCATACTGATCAGCCGCTTCTTTTGTAAACCCATCCGCGTTTTTTACCGGACCGAATATCAATCCTTCATCCTGGTTCCAACCGGTGAGCAAGGCTACCGGATTTTCTTTTTTTGCGGCAAAAATATCAGCAATTGATTCGGGCAATACATAGCCATCCACAATAGGGCCACGGATATTTTGTGGTGCTTTCAATAATATTGCAGCTGACATTGTTCTTAATGCAGCAACAGAATTGGCTTTCAAGGCAGCGGCTGTTTTTACGCCCTCTTTCTCTGCAGCCGCCAACCCTGTTTTTTCCCTCAGCGGAGAAGATAGAAAACTGGCACCGCTTTCGGCAATGGCTTTTTGAAATAAATTTTTAGCAAGCTGGGATGCCACCATGCAATTCACGCTCATGGATCCTGCTGATTGCCCGGCAATGCATACGTTGGCCGGATCGCCACCGAATTGCGCAATATTATTTTTTACCCATTGCAATGCTGCAACCTGGTCCATTAATCCGTAATTACCTGACGCATTTTTGCCCGATTCTTTGGTGAGTTCTGGATGTGCGAAGAATCCAAAAATACCTACCCTATAATTAAAGCTTACAAATACAATTCCTTTTTTAGCCATGGCCTCGCC
>NZ_JACMOO010000102.1 GCF_014377975.1 Ferruginibacter sp. | reverse complement strand
GGTGATGCGTTACAATGAAAATGCGGATAAAGTGATCGCAGCCGTTAAAACAAAAATGACTGAAGTGCAAAAAGGATTGCCCGAAGGTGTAACTTTTAAAACCTCTTACGACCGGAGTACTTTAATTGCTGAAGCCATTGCATCAGTAAAAGGAACCCTGATAGAAGAAATGATCGCAGTATCGATTATTGTGCTGATTTTTCTGTTTCACTGGCGCAGTGCAGTGGTAATTTTAATACAGTTGCCCATCTCTGTAGCGATTGGGTTTATCCTGCTTGATGCATTCGGCATCTCCTCCAACATCATGTCGTTAACCGGTATTGCGCTGGCCATTAGTGTAGTGGTAGATGACGGCATTGTAATGGTGGAAAACAGTTACCGGCATTTGAGTGAAGCGCAGGCGGCGAAGAGTTATAAGGTATGAGTTATAAATTATAAATGTGGCAACCCGATGCCGTTGTGGATATAATATAAAGTAAATAGTCAACCAATGGTGTTTAAACAAAATAAAAATTTACTGACTTCCGAAGAGCGAATGGCGATTGTTTTGAAAGCATCGAAACAGGTTGGCCCGGGAGTATTTTATTCAACTATTATTGTGGTCACTTCTTTTTTGCCGGTATTTTTACTTACGGGTATGGAAGGAAAGCTGTTTCATCCCCTGGCATTTACAAAAACTTTTATCCTGCTGGTAGATGCTTTTTTGGCAATTACGCTGGCACCGGTATTGATTTCTTTTTTTCTAAAAGGAAATTTAAAACCCGAAAGTGCCAACCCCATTACAAGAACATTGGAAAAAATTTATACACCTATTTTAAAATGGTGTTTGCAATGGCGCAAAACCATCATCGGTATCAACCTGGTTGCGCTGGCCATTGGTGCAGTTATGATGACGCGTTTAGGTTCTGAATTTATGCCGCCGCTGGATGAAGGTTCTTTACTATTTATGCCGGTTACTTTGCCCGATGTATCAAACTCAGAAGTAAAAAGATTATTGCAGGTACAGGATAAACTAATTACCACCATTCCCGAAGTAGCTCATGTACTGGGTAAGGCGGGCAGGGCAAATACTGCTACTGATAATTCGCCTATCAGCATGATTGAAACCATCATTTTATTAAAGCCAAAAAATGAGTGGCGGACAGGTATTACCAAAGATGAAATCATCAATCAGTTAAATGCTAAAATGCAGATACCCGGTGTAACCAATGGCTGGACGCAACCTATTATTAACCGCATCAACATGCTGTCAACCGGCATTCGTACGGATGTTGGGCTGAAGGTATATGGCCAGAACCTTGACACCATCAATGCCTTTGCACAAACCATTAAAAAACAACTGGAAGGGATTGATGGGGTAAAAGATTTGTACGTAGAACCCATTACCGGTGGCAAATACATTGATATCATCATCAAAAGAGAAGAGATAGGAAGGTACGGATTGAGTGTGGATGATGTAAATGCCGTAATTGAAATTGCACTGGGTGGGATGAAACTGACCACCACGGTGGAAGGTCGTCAGCGTTTTTCTGTAAATGCCAGATATGGCCAGGATTTTCGCAATAACCTGCAATCATTGAAACGACTGCAGGTACAAACCATGAGCTTTGGCCCGGTACCTCTGGAAGCTGTTGCAGATATAAAATTAACGGATGGGCCGCCCATGATCAATTCAGAAAATGCCATGCTGCGGGGCACTGTTTTATTCAACGTCAGGCAAAGGGATTTAGGCAGCACTGTAGAAGAAGCACAGGCTAAATTAAATCAGCTAGTTAATAAATTACCCAAGGGATATTACCTGGAATGGAGCGGCCAGTTTGAAAATCAGTTGCGGGCCAACAAAACATTGATGTTGATAATGCCGGTGGTAATTCTTATCATTTTTATCGTACTGTATTTTACATATCACTCCATTAAAGAAGCCATGGTAACCATGATTACCGTTCCGTTTGCATTAATTGGTGGCGTGTTTATGGTGTATTTCTATGGAGTTAATTTATCTGTTGCAGTAGCGGTTGGTTTTATAGCCTTGTTCGGTATGGCAATAGAAACTGCTATGTTGATGACCATCTATCTGAACGAAGCAATGCAGAACATGGTGGCAAAATACGGTAATTCAAAAGATACCATTACACCCGCCATCATCCGCGAATTTGTAATTGAGGGCGCAGCAAAAAGGTTGCGGCCAAAATTAATGACGGTGTCTGTTGGGTTGTTTGGTTTGATACCCATTTTATGGTCAACCGGCGTGGGCAGCGATATCATGCGCCCCATAACCATACCGCTGATTGGTGGTACCATCACTTCTACTATTTATGTATTACTGATAACCCCTGTTATTTTTGAAATGATAAAAGAAAGGGAATTAAAAAGAAAAGGTAAAATTGAACTGATCGATGTTAAAGAATAAACTATTACTCGTTCTCTCCAGCCTGATTGTTGCAGGCAGTGCCAGCGGCCAGGTGTTAAAGCTCAATGCAATCATTGATAGTATTGTGGTATTACATCCTGTTGTGAAAATGTACGACAACGAAATTCGCTCTATGGATGAAGCGGCTAAGGGTGCCAAAAGCTGGATGCCGCCCGAGTTTACTACTGGTTTGTGGATGGTACCTTACAATCCCGCACTTTGGAAAAAAGGCAATATGGCACAGACTGGCATGGGGCAATACATGATTGGCGGGCAGCAAATGCTGCCTGATAAAAAGAAGCAAAATGCAGATGCGGCTTATATGAACGCCATGTCATCTGTAGAAAAGGAAAAGAAAAATGCCTCTTTAAATGAACTTGTAAATGCTGCAAAAGGATATTATTATGACTGGATCATACTAAAAAAGAAATTGTTGGTGTTGCAGGAAAATCAAAAAATACTGGATTTTATGATTAGGAATGCAGAGATCCGCTATAAGAACGGCCTGGGCAAAATAGGGGCGTACTATAAAGCAAAAGCCGAACTGGGCAAGTTGCAAAATATGCAGCTGATGATAGAAAATGACATCAAAGAAAAACGCATTGGCATCAATACACTGATGAATAAAAATGCCATGGACAACTTTGATATTGATACCGTGTACCAGGTAAATGATTATTCAACATTGGTATTTGACAGTTTACTTTTTTATAACAACCGCAGCGATTTAAAAGCCATTGATAAAGATATCAGTCTTACTTATTTAAAACAGGAAACAGAACGCCAAAGCCTTAATCCTCAATTCGGCATCCGTTATGAACACATGTTTGGTTTTGGTGGTTCACCAATGCAATATTCATTGATGGGCATGTTAAAACTGCCGCTTGCAAAATGGAGTTCTAAAATGAACAAGGCCAATATCGAAAGTCTGAAATGGAAAGCCAATGCACTGCAATCACAAAAAGAAATGATGGCCAGCGAATACAGCGGGATGGCCTACAGCATGCGCAATGAAATGGCGTTAAAACAAAAACAATTAAAATTATTTGAAGACAATATTATTCCGGCATTGCGTAATAATTATAAAACCATGCAACTGGGTTTTGAACAAAATACTGAAGAATTGTTCATGCTCTATGATTCCTGGGAATCTTTAAATATGACACAAATAGAATGGCTCGACTTGTTGGGCCAGGTGCTAAAATTACAGGTATCAATAGACAGGTTAATTGAAAAAAAATGAAGCAATTAAAAATTATAATAATGCTATTCCTGCTGCTTGCCGTTTCAGGTTGCAAAAATAAAAAGCCTGTGTCTACAGTACAGGAATCTTTGCCAGACAAGGAGATTTACACCTGCTCCATGCATCCTCAAATAATAAGGGACTATCCGGGAGATTGTCCTATTTGCGGAATGAAACTGATAAAGAAAGTAACAACCGGAGTTAAAGTTGCCGAAGTAACTCTTGACGCTTTATTAAAACCTACCAATGAATTTGTATTGACTTCAATACCGGTAATCACTATTCAAAAAAAAGAAGAAGCCATTGAAATTGAAGCACTCGGCAATATTGCGTATGATACAAAGGAAGTTGGCAATGTTTCATCCAGCGTGGACGGAAGAATTGAAAAACTTTATGTACGTTATCGCTTTCAAAAAATAAATATCGGGCAGCATATCATGGATATTTACAGTCCGGAATTACTGACTGCCCAGGAAAATTTATTATTTATTTTAAAAAATGATGCTTCCAATATAAGCCTTATCCAGGCAGCAAAAGATAAACTATTATTGCTCGGTATCAGCAACCATCAATTGCAGCAGGTAATTAAAAATAACAAGCCGGCCTTCACTGTTGCCGTATACAGTAAGTATGCAGGGCACATTCATGAAGCATCTGCAGGTGGCCCAATGAATACTACTTCCACTGGTATGAAAGACATCGCCCTTCTTACAGAAGAACTGGCTTTAAAGGAAGGGATGTATGTACAAAAAGGGCAATCTTTTTTCACAATTTATAATCCTGCAAAAGCCTGGGTATTGCTAAATATTTATGGTGATAACCAGGAATTTGTAAAACTGGGAAACAGGGTAAATATAGTACCAGAAACCACGCCCGATAAGGGTTTTAGCGGGGTAATACATTTTATTGAACCGTTTTACCGCAAGGATAGTAAAACATTAACGGTAAGGGTTTACTTTAACAACAACAGTTTAAAAATTCCTATAGGCGGCCAGGTAAGCGCCACAATTTTTGGCAATACAAAAGATGCATACTGGCTACCCAAAGAAGCTGTTTTGTCGTTGGGTATGGATAAGGTTGTTTTTAAAAAAAGTGGAGGCGGTTTTAAGGCACAAAAGGTAAATACCGGTATGTTGCATAACAACCTTTTGCAAATCATCAGCGGTTTATCTGCTGCCGATTCTGTTGTGGTAAATGCACAATATTTAATGGACAGTGAAAGCTTTATCAAAGTAAAAAATTAAGGCATGAAAAAAAATATTTTTGTACCCGGCCATAGTCCTGCGATGTTGCTTCACAGGCGTCGCACTCTTGTACATTTGGTTCTTTTTGCAGCCATGGTTTTAGTATTTATCGTGTCAGCAACCTCCTGTAAAAATAAGCAGGCGTTGGCAAAAGAATCTGATATATACTACACCTGTTCAATGGATCCTCAGGTTATTGAACAAAGGCCGGGAAAATGTCCCATCTGCCACATGGAACTTACCGCGGTAAAAAAAAGCAATAGCAAAAACAAAGACGAAATTTTACTGAGCGAACAACAAATACAACTGGGTAATATTACAACAGACACCATTCGTACCGGAAGTATTGGTGATCAGTTGATATTAACAGGTACGCTGAATTTCGATCAGATGAAAGCTTCTTCCGTTAGTTCAAGGGTAAAGGGCCGGATAGATAAATTGTACTTTAAAAACATAGGTGATTATGTGCCAAAAGGTGCGCCATTGTATGATCTGTACAGCGAAGAATTAAACAACGCCCGGCAGGAATATTTATTGGCCGTTGACAGAAAAAGTATTTTCGCAAATGAAACCACCATTGCCTTTGATGAGTTGCTGCAAAGTGCTAAAAATAAATTACTGCTGTGGGGCATGAGTGAAGCACAGGTAAATGAACTGGTTAAAAATAAAAAGACAACAACCACCACTACTTTTTACAGTACCGCACAAGGCTATATTACCGGGATGGATTTACGGGAAGGTGATTACGTGATGGATGGTGGCAGCATTGTAAAACTGGCAGATCTTTCTACGTTATGGGCCGAAGCACAGGTGTATACATCCCAGCTAAATGCGATTGATTTGAAAGGTACGGCAACAGTGCAATTACCAGATATGGATGGCAAACAAATTAAAGGTACTATTGAGTTTGTAAACCCCGAGATCAATCCTGACACAAGGATCAATTTAATACGGATTGCCATTGCCAACCCCGGCAAGCAATTAAAACCCGGCATGCCTGCCTACGTACTATTAAAAAGCCGGAAGCACGCTTCGCTTACATTGCCTGTGAACGCAGTTTTGAGGGATGGAAAAGGAGCAACGGTTTGGGTAAGAACCGGCGAAAAATCTTTTACTTATAAAATGGTGGAAACAGGTTTGGAAACCGATGACCGCATAGAAATTAAGTCAGGTTTAAATGCCGGCGATGTGGTAGTGATAACAGGGGCCTATTTATTACAAAGCGAATATATTTTTACAAAAGGTTCCAACCCAATGGAGGGAATGAAAATGTAAACAATGCAGTGGTTCTTCGGGTGTACAAGTAATAACATTTTTATATTCTCCGAAAAGACGTTTTAACTATATTATCTTTTTAGGAGTGTAAGTTGGTAATGTGCAAAAAAGTTACGGCTCATCAATTTACAGGAGTAGTAACAAAAAGAAAAAGGGCAGATTTTTGTGTATACGGATTGTTACTATTTTTTAAACGATTTCTTTCAATGCCTCACAAAACGTTTTCATTTCAGCAAGGGTACCCATGCTCACCCTGCACCATTTGCCGTTAAAATGGTGCCATCAACGGCGGTTGTAAAGCATAAGTTCTTTGTAAGAAAGATAACGATTTTTAAAATCCGGCAGTAAAAACTTTTGCAATACCGGAGTAAAAAAATGCCCTGGTAATGAAGCGTCAGAAAGGTATTTTTCCGTCTTGGTTAAATGTAACTTGAGTTGAGTTATAAAAAATACATTCATTATTAAGTCAAGGCATTTTTGTTTATTTGTTTTCCAGTAACTTAACGTATGAAAATTTTGTATGGCATAGCCGGATTTACAATTGGAGTATTGGCAGGGCTTTTGTTTGGGGTGCTTGAAACTAAGTTGTTAATACACCTGCATCAACAAACCGTCATTCCGTTTGTGGTGGGGGCAACCGTTTTGGTTTGCATCCTGACGGGTGTGATAACCGGTATCAAAACCGGTAAAAGATAGAGCGCTGTTATCTACTACGAGGACTTTTTTTTAAATTCGGAAAAACGATTGATTAATTTTTTAATAACAAATTCGCTTTTGTTGGTACAAAACCTGCCGGCGTATAAAAAATATTCAATGAAACAATCCTTCTTATTTGTTAGTTTTTTATGTTCAATTCTTTTTGTAAGTCTTGCATCTTTTGGTCCCGGTAAAAATACAAACCTTATTCAGGATGTGTTAAGCCAAACCAACTTATTTAGAAAATCAAAAGGTTTAACTGAACTAATGCTGAAGAATGAACTTAATGCAATTGCGCAACAACATAGCGCCAATATGGCGAGCGGACGTGTTGCATTTGGCCATGATGGTTTTGCAAAAAGAAATATGATTGCAGGTGCAGCTATCAGCCAGCTTCATAGTTTTGCAGAAAATGTTGCTTACGGGGCAACCTCGGGTAAACAGGTTGTAAGCTTGTGGAAAAGTTCGCCGGGCCACCGCCGAAACATGTTGGGTAATTATAAATACATTGGCATCGGTATCGCCAAAGATAAACAGGGTCGTTTCTTTTATACAGAAGTTTTTGCCGGGTAAATATTGTATGCCACTTTTCAAAGTTTACTATACTTATCATTTTGCCTGCACTAATTTTATTGTAGCAATATTTACCGGGATAAAAATAATCTCCACGTAAATGGTAAAAATGAACGGTCAGGATCAATTATAATCCTAATAGTTGTGAGGTAAGTAAATAGAATAATTCGATAGTTCAATTTTTTAGTGTAGGTAATTACGACAATAATTTTGCCGCATCTTTTGCAAAATATGTTGCAATCAAATCAGCGCCTGCTCTTTTAATGGAAGTTAAACATTCCAGCACGGCTTTGTCTTCATGTAGCCAGCCCATTTTTGCGGCGGCTTTTATCATGGCGTATTCGCCGCTTACATGATAGGCACTCACAGGAACGTCCACAGCATTTTTTACTTCGCGGATAATATCGAGGTAGGCCATCGCTGGTTTTATCATTACTATGTCGGCACCTTCTTCAATGTCCATCAGGGTTTCCTTGATGGCTTCTATGCGGTTGCCATAATCCATCTGGTAGGTTTTTTTATCGCCAAAACCAGGGGCTGAATCAAGGGCATCCCTGAAGGGACCATAAAAGCAGGAAGCATATTTGGCACTGTAGGCCATGATGCCTGTTTTAATATAATTGTTTTGTTCCAATGCTTCACGGATAGCGCCAATTCTTCCATCCATCATATCGCTGGGGGCAACAATATCGGCACCCGCGGCTGCATGGCTCAGGCTCATTTTTACCAGTGCTTCTACTGTCGGGTCATTTACGATTTCTCCGTTGTCAACAATGCCGTCATGCCCGTACACAGAGTAGGGGTCCAATGCTACATCGGTCATCACAATCATTTCGGGCAGGGCATTTTTTATGGCTTTGATGGAACGCTGCATCAGCCCGTCTGGGTTCCACGCTTCTTTGCCAGTATTATCTTTGGTGTCATCAGCTGCTTTTACAAACAACAAAACGCTTTTGATACCCATGCTCCATAATTGCTTTACTTCTTTAACGGTACCATCAATTGAATACCGGTAATATCCGGGCATAGAAGGAATTTCAAATGCTGTATTTTGACCTTCATCCACAAACAATGGTGCAATAAAATCAGCCGGTTTTAAAGTTGTTTCTGAAACTAAACTTCTGATCGAAGGATTGGTTCGTAAAATTCTGTTTCGTCTTTGCAGGTACATAATCTTTGTGATTTACTATTTTTAAATGCATTACTATTTTTAGAATTGTTAACAGGCAGCTGCTTTTTTAATCAGTCATCTTCACTCATATTAATGGATGATTTAATCCAATCAATGGGATGCAAACAAGCTTGTAATAATTTATCTTCTTCACTGCCCGGTATTGGCTGGTAATTGTAGTCGAACCGAACGGTAGGAGGAAGGCTCATTAAAATACTTTCTGTGCGGCCATTTGTTTTTAATCCAAAAATGGTACCCCTGTCATGCACTAAATTAAACTCCGTATATCTTCCTCTTCTTATTTCCTGCCAGTACTTATTTTCAGCAGTATAAGATAAATGTTTTCTTTTTTCTACAATAGGAATATAGGCTTCCATAAAAGCATATCCAGCCACTTTTGCTAAGCCAAACCAACATTCAATGTTCTTCTCTGTGGATGGTTTTTTATAATCGTAAAAAATGCCGCCAATGCCGCGACGCTCGTTGTTGCGATGAGTGTTTACAAAATAATCATCACATACTTTTTTAAAGTCGGGATAAAAGGAAAGGTCAAATTGGTCGCAGGCATTTTTATAGGTTTGGTGAAAATGTTTTGCATCTTCCTCAAACAAATAGCAGGGCGTTAAATCTGTACCACCACCAAACCACCGGTCAATTGTTTCGCCGGATGCATTGTAGAGTTCAAACATGCGATAGTTGCAATGCACCGTTGGTACAAAGGGATTGTGTGGATGGATCACCAAACTTAATCCACAGGCAAACCATTTGTCGCCGTTGATTTTTAATTGGGTTCTCATCAAATCCGTTACATCACCAAATACAATAGAAGTATTAACACCGCCTTTTTCAAATAAATTCCCGTTGCTGAGTACCCTTGTTTTGCCGCCACCGCCTTCGGGCCTTTCCCAGGCATCTTCAATAAATTTCGCCTGGCCATCACATGCTTCCAGGGCATAGCAAATGTCATCCTGCAACTGGTGAATGAATTGTATCCATTTACCGGTAACGCCTTCATTGAAGAAAGTATTATTTGAAGTTGCTGAATTTTCTACACTCATACTATTTTGAGTTGATGTCGATAAAATTTTAATAGCCTCAATTAACTAATGTATTATAAAGTTGAAAGCCAAAGTTCCACATTGAGTTGATGTTGAACGGAGCGTCGCCACTGAAGCTTCATCAGGGTTATTGGATGGTTGTATAATTCTATTTTTCACTACCACACCACCGGCTTTGTTTACCTTTAGCATTGATGCACCAGTATCATCTGTACCCTGCGACTGGCTTTACTACCCCGTTAAAAACGTTCGCCCTTTCATGGCTGCTTTTGATATTCCTTTACCGCATCTACAAAAGCCCTTGCATGATCTACCGGAACATTGGGTGTAATGCCATGGCCCAGGTTGGCGATGTATCGTTGTGTGCCAAATGCATCAATCATTTCTGTTACTGCTTTTTTGATATCGGGTATAGGTGCCAGTAACATAGAAGGGTCAAAATTTCCCTGTAAGGTAATTTTGTTACCGGTTAATTCCCTTGCCATTTGTGGCGAAACACACCAGTCGATACCAAGTCCGGCGGCACTGCTTTCACTCAGTTCTTTCAATGCATACCAGCTTCCTTTCGGAAATAATATTACAGGTACTTCTTCTTTTAATGCATCAGCAATTTGTAACAGGTAAGGTTGCGCAAATCGTTTAAAATCCGCAGGGCTTAGCGATCCGGCCCAACTATCAAATACCTGCACCGTATCTGCACCGGCCTTTGCCTGCAGCTTTAAATATTGTATTGTAATATTGGTAATTTTTTGCAAAAGCTGGTGCGCCAGCGCCGTTTGTGTATAAGCAAACTGTTTTGCTTTGTCCCAGGTTTTACTCCCTTTGCCTTCCACCATGTAACATAAAATGGTCCAGGGTGCACCGGCAAATCCAATCAATGGTACACGGCCATTCAATTCTTTTTTTGTAAGTGCCAACGCATCATACACATACTTCAAACTTTCCTCTGCACCTTCTGTTATAAGCGCATCAATATCCTGTTGTGATTGAATAATTTTTGGTAATGATGGCCCTTTGCCTTCTTCCATTAGTACTTCCAAACCCATTGCCTGCGGTATCACTAAAATATCGCTGAAGATAATTGCTGCGTCTACACCTACCTGATCAACCGGCTGCAACGTAATGGCAGTAGCCAGTTCAGGGGTTTGCACCCTTGCAAAGAAATCATATTTTGCTTTTAGTTTTAAATAATCCGGTAAATAGCGGCCTGCCTGGCGCATCATCCATACCGGTGGCCGTTCAACCACTTCTCCGCGAAGGGCTCTTAAAAGAAGATCGTTTTGTATCATTTGTTTTGTGTATAAGACCCTGCATGTTCTCCATGCCCCGGGCTATTTGAAAGTTTTATTTGTTGCGGTTTATTCTTTCCTCACCCACATTCTCTTTAAAGCAGAAGAAGCCTGTTCCTGCTACTTCAAAAATATTTTATTTACCACTTGTTTTCTAATTATTAATTATCAATTAATAATTTCTCACCTAAAATATTCCATCATCGTCCTTACCAAATTTTCTTTACCCGGTTGGTTGCTGATAATAATTTTATTGGTTGAATATTTTTTTATTTCGTTTGCCGTAGTATCCCCGATGGCAAATATAACAGTAGAGGCAGGCAATTTATTTTTAGTAAAAAAACTCGCCACCGCACTGGGACTAAAAAATAATATACCCTGGTATATTTTATCAATAAGATGGGTAACAGCGATGGTTTGATACACACTGACTTCATTTATATCAATACCATTGCTGTGCAAAATTGCAGGCAATTCATCCCTGCGCTGATCGCCACAAAAAAATGTTACTTCTTCAATGCTGGTATCTGCTGCAATTAATGTTGCCAGTTCTGCCGCACTGTTAGCAATACCTGCTAACTGGTGTTGCCCAAAATATTTTTTTACCAGTTGTTTGGTCGTATTGCCCATGCAATAAATACTCCACTGCACCGGTTGCCCATATAAATAATCGGCCACTGCTTCAACCGCATTCATACTGGTAAAAACTACGGAGGTGGTCAATAAAGCAGCTTGTTCAATTTCCTGTTGTACGTCAATATTTTTAATAGCTTCTGTTTCTATAAAAGATATTTCATCAATCACGATGTGCTGCACCAAAGCTTCTTTCACCAAAGCTTCCTTCAATGGCCGGGTGCATAATATGTTGATGTTATTTTGCATTGCGAATAGCCATGGCAATTTTTTCTCCGCCATTTAATAATATTTCTTCTGCCAATTGCTGGCCTGCGTTGCTGGATTGGTTGTAGTCCATTAATTTTTCAATGGCTACTTTTTCTTTTCCGTCGGGCGATAAAATATTTCCCCTGAAATAAATTTTATCTTCCTTTATTTCTGCCAATGCGCTGATAGGTGTTGAGCATCCACCCAATAAAGTTCTTAAAAAATCTCTCTCTATTTTTACGCAGTTGGCGGTGGTTGCATCATTCAGCAATTCGCAGGCCTGCAGGCAATCATCCTCTCCGGCTCTGCAAACCACCATGATGGCACCTTGCGCCGGGGCAGGTAGCATCCAGTCGAGTTCGATAGATTTTTCAGGACGCAGATTGATTCTTTCCAAACCTGCTGCAGCGAAGATGGCGCCCTGCCAGTTATTTTCCTGCACTTTGCGCAACCGCGTATTTACATTACCCCTTAAATTTTCTATTTGATGATGCGGATAACGATTGCGCCATTGCGCCATGCGGCGGATGCTGCTGGTTGCAATGGTAAATGAATGTTGATGCGTAAGGGGTGTATTATTTCCGGATGACCATTGACCGTTTAGATAGCCCAGATCATTTTCTATCAATGATAATTCCTCCTTATAAACAAAAATATCTTTGTAAGAAGCCCTGGGTAAAACAGCCGATTGAACAATGCCCTTGGCCAGTTGTGTGGGCACATCTTTCATGGAATGAACGGCAATATCAATTTTATTATTAATCAGCGCCAGGTCCAGACTATGGGTAAAAATACCCTGCACGCCAATTTCGTATAAGGGAGTCTGTAAGTCAATATCTCCTTCACTTTTTATAAATACCAGTTCTGCCTGCTGGTTATTGGTAGCAAGCAGTTGTTTTACCAATGTTGCCTGCCATACTGCAAGCGGACTTTCCCTGGTGCCTATCCTGATTGTTTTAGTCACGTAAATTTATTTACACTTAGGCAATGTACTCATTAATAGCTTCAATATAATGACAGCCACGCTGATTTTGGTTACGCATTTTTACTGCCATACCGTTAATTACCTTTTGAATTTTTTCTTCTGCACCAACATTCCTGGGGGAAGTAATGTCAGCATACAATGTGTTGATAAAAAGATTGCAGGAATGCATTTGCTCCAACTTTATTTTCATTGCTTTTAAAACAGGCACATTTTTACGCATCTGGTGCCAGTTTAAAAACTCATTGATATGTTCGGCGATGATAGCCTTTGCTTTTGGAATTTCTGCTTCTCTTTTCTGCAGCGTTAAATCTTTTATTTTAGACAGCTCATCTACATTTATCAGCGTAACATTTGGCAACAGATGAGCAGCAGCTTCCACATTGTAAGGGATCGACAAATCTATGATCAGTTTATCGGTACCATTGATAACATGCGATTCCAGAATAACCGGTTGAGCAGAGTTGGTAGCAACCAGGATGATGGCCGCTTCTTCAATTTGCTTTGCTAAAGCTTCCATCGGTGCAAACTGTAAACCCAGTTCTGCAGCAAGCTCAGCGGCTTTGTTTTCTGTACGGTTAATAAGGGTAATATTCCTGGCGCCTAAATAATCTACCAGGTTTTTACAGGTATTACGGCCTATTTTTCCGGTGCCTAATAACAATATTTTTTTATCGTCCAGTTGGGGTACGTTTTCTTTGATATATTGAATAGCCGCAAAAGAAACCGATACCGTGCCACCACTTAGTCCGGTTGTATTTTTAATAATTTTGGAGGATTGTAAAACACCGTTAACAATTCTTTCCAGATAAGGACCAACAAAACCTTGTTCTTTAGAAAATTTGAAGGCTTTTTTTATCTGGCCGATGATTTCATAATCACCCAATATCTGCGAATCCAATCCTGCCGCCACATCAAAAAGATGTTCTATGGCTTTTCTGCCGTTTTTAATAT
>NZ_JACMOO010000101.1 GCF_014377975.1 Ferruginibacter sp. | reverse complement strand
ACAGCGCTGTCTACAGGTAAATTCATTTCCACAGGATTAGAAATAGGCATCAATGCCTGCTCTTCTAAAGTTGCAGCTCTGCCATCCCAAAAAAAGAAAGCCGCATTGCTTACGTTCATAGCACTCGGAGTATTGCGTACACCCTTCCTGTTGTGCACACCCAGGCTTACTGCACTCGTATCGGCAAATGCAAATTCGGGTTTATGGCAACTGGCGCAACTCAATTTGTACGTAGATGATAATATGCTGTCAAAAAATAACTGCTTGCCAAGCGCTATTTCATTAGGTGGCTGCATATTTTTTGGGCTGCAAAAAAACAGTGGCGTTGTAATAATAAAACCGATGATGGCTGTTAAATAAATTGTCCTTTTCATGTGGTAGAATTAAATATTATTTGACCGGCCTTTTTATTAGGTAAAACATTCCGCCGTCTAAACCAAGACGGCGGGGCTTGCAAGAATCTTCAATAGCAGTAAAACGCATAGAATCACCGGCAAGAAAATCCACCTTATAAGTAGAATAATAATTGCCAATATCATTGCATATAGGATCGAATTCCCTCAGCGTATCATTTTTAAACGTTGACTTGCCACTGCTAAACAACTTCCCATCCATAAAATAATTATGGGTACCATTTTTACTGAAACGGACTTCTCCTTTTGTGCCATCAGCAAATTTTACTTTCCATGTTCCATACAGATCATTGCTGTTGCTGTTGGTTTTACAGGAAAATAATGCGGCTGCTATTAAAATAATAAAAAGAGGCTTCATATTTTTAATTATTAATTTTTTGAAGAAGCTATTCTGCCCATCGCTAATTTATCTGAGCCATTTTTTCTGCCAATGCAGGTATCCTCAATTACATTGAATCGTACCGAATCTTTATAATAGGTAAGCTTATAAGCCCCTTCGTAAGTCATATTGCACAGACCGTCTTTTATAAATATGGTATCTCCCGCAAGCCTGTATTTACCGCTTACAAAAAGTTTTCCGTTATCAAAACCATCATAATCACCGCCGGGTTTAAAGCGTCCCTCTAATACAAAAGCCTTCCCTTCAAAGGTTCCATGCGCATCCCAGTTTCCAAGAATGGACCGTTCAGATTCTTTGGGAGTTGTGCTTGCGCAGGAAGTAAGAAAAATAATTGCCGCTAAGATTACTGTTACATTTTTCATATCATTTGTTTTTATTGATGATGGCCAAAAGTAATCCTGCCCATAAAAAAAGGCATTTGCTATGGTTGCAAATACCTTTGATTATTTTCCTGCTAAAAAATTGATCTGTAATTAGTTTGATAATGTTGCAGGCAGCTTTGAAATTGTTGCAACAGCTTAAAACCGGGTTTACTTTATATTTTGAAAAGAAGCCGCACTTGGTGGATAACCAAAATGCTTAGTGAAGCTGGTAGAGAAATTTGCGGGGTTGCCATAGCCAACCATATAACTTACTTCGGCTACGGTGGCTACATTTTTCTGTAATAACTCATGCGCTTTTTGCATGCGAATGCTGCGTATCAGTTCACCGGGGCTTTGGTCAATTAAATCTTTTAGTTTTCGGTGCAGCTGAGTGCGGCTGAGGAATACTTCTTTTCCCAAAGCTTCGGCACCAAACTGCACATCGTCTATTCTTGTATGGATAGCTTCTTTTACACGGGTTAAAAAAGTTTGTTCTATAGATGGCAGATCAACAGCATCATAAAGCCAGTAGTTATTGCGCCCATATTTTTCCCGCAGTTGTTTCCTGTTTTTTATAAGATTTAAAATCTGCGCCAGCAATTCCTGCTTATCAAATGGTTTTGAGAGATAAGCATCTGCACCGGTTTCAATGCCCTGTATCTTGCTATTACGGTCGGTTTTAGCCGTGAGCATAATAATAGGAATATGACTTGTTCTTTCATCTTTTTTCAAAACCTCGCAAAGTTCATAACCATTTTTTTCCGGCATCATTAGGTCAGTTATCACGAGGTTTGGAATAGTTGCTATAGCAACATCAATCCCTTCTGCACCGTTTTTTGCCATGGTTACATTATAATTCTCCTGCAACGATATCTTTATAAACTCCCGCAATTGCTCATTGTCCTCAACAATTAAAATGCTGTTTTCCTGCTCCGCTAAAACAGTAGTCGCCCCTGCTTCGAGTAAAATGATTCCAGCTAAATGATCTTCCTGAAATAAATTTTGTTCTTTATCGTCACCTTGATCGGGGAAAATGTATGGTAGTGTAACGTTGAAACTTGTGCCCGCATTTTCAATACTTGTAACATTTATAGTTCCGTCAAGCAACCCGGTCAATTCTTTTACCAATGCCAATCCTATTCCGGTTCCTTCCCTAGTTCTAGTATCCGAAGCATCTGCCTGGTAAAACCGGTCAAAAATATAAAGCAACTTTTCTTTAGATATGCCAATGCCTTCATCTTTTACAATGATCTTAAAATCGTCGCCATTTTTATGTTTAAACAAAACAGTAACCTCGCCATTTTTGTTACTGAACTTAATGGCGTTGGAGATAAGATTCTGAACAATTTTTTCGAGTTTGTCTACATCCGTTTTTACCCATAAAGATGTTGTGTCGGTTTCAAAACTGAGCTTAATGTTATCATGTTCGGCCAGCGAAGCAAACTGATGGAGATGAACCTGCAGCCATTTTACAATATCAACATTATTATAGTTTATCTCCATCAAGCCACTTTCCAACCGGCTAAGATCGAGCAGCTGGTTGATGAGTTGTAACAACCGTTCGCTGTTTTGCAATATGTATTGCGCATACTTTTTTGCCGCCGCTGCATTAGGTTGCAGTAACAATTCTTTTGCAGGGTTAATAATAAGTGTAAGTGGCGTTTTAAATTCATGCGTAAGGTTTACAAAAAACCTTGACTTGGCAGCATCCATTTCCTGCAGCTTGGCTGCCTGTTCCCTCAACTGCTTCGTCCGTTCCAAAACGGTTCTCTCCAGCTCTTCCGCCTGCCCTAGAATCAATTTATTTTTTTCCTGTTCTTTACTAAGATTTTCTGCCGAGAGCCTTTCATTTTCCACCAGCTGATTTGCCAGCTTCCTGTTATTTGAGGCAACATCAATGGCTATGTAAATGGAAAATAAAACAGGCATCAGTAAACAGCTGTAAGCCATAATAACCATCACCTGTTGAAATTTAAATAACCCCAGCATATTGGAACCGGCAATAACACTCGCCAATGCCAATACAATCATACCGATAGCAATAAGCCAAAGTTTTTTATTTCCTTTTTTTATTGCTTTTATAACGGTAATGGCACCATCCGCAAATACCAGCAGGCAAAATCCATTTAGTATTAGATCGTACGGTTTTTTAGAAAGTGACTCAGGATCATTGTGCCAGTTAATAAGATAATAGGCATACAGGGCAAATGATTCCAATAGGATAATATTTAGTTTCCACCTTGTAAATCTTTTATTTGCCACATTATACAACAGCAGCCAGCCGGTGAGCGGAATAAACAAAATACCAGATAAAAAAACTTTATAGGCAATTACCTGTATGGCAGGATTGGTGGTAACGATGGTTAAATAGCGGGCAACTATTGCCATCAGCGTAGTAGTAACAAATAAACTGTAGTACAGGTTTACTTTTTGTTTTGGATAAAATACGTACAACAAAATATGCAGCAAAATAAGTATCGCCATTGCCGCTGCACTCATCAATAAAAAATCGAAAAAACGTTGATCTGCTTTTTGCGTCTGGTTCATATAGTGCAAGTCGCTAATGGATGCATTGAAGCCAAAAAAATTTGGAAAGTAATTAAAAAAGTTGCTGAAGCGGATAGAAATCAAGTGCGGCATTGTATCTGTAATGGCCAGCGGAATAGTTAAGTAAGGGTTTCTTACCGCCACCGATGTTTGCCGGGAATGCCCAAGCTTACCGAGCGACATTATTTTATTGCCATCAAAGTATACTTCTGATGCAGCATCATGGTTAATATATAGGCCAAATGTATTAATTGAATTTTGCGATGATTTTTTTATATGGAGGCGAAACCATCCAAAGCCTGTCCAGTTTTTTGGTTTGTTTTTATCAGCAAAATTTGTGATTACAGTATCCCATTGGGTATCGTCAATATCAGGCTTTGCCCAACTTATATTATCCCCGGTGTGAAAACTCCATTTGTATGTATCCAGCCTTAAGTAATTAGTTTTTAAACTGTCATGCAGTACAACGATTTTATTTTGGGAAAATGAAAACAACGGTAGGAAAAGCAACAATAGTAGTACACACCTGCCTTGGCAAAAGCGCTGTATTCCCTGATTAAGTAAAAATAGTGAACTGCCGATCATAGGTAGTATGATATGAGTAATGGAAAGGTAAAGTAAATTAATTTTTAAGCAAGGGAACTACAGGTATTCACTTTTTTGGCTTGCAAAGGATGATTTCCGCTCAGGCACAGAAATAAATCCCTGATAGCGCAGATTTTTTGCGCAGATATGCAGCAAAGATTTGCGGGTGGCATATCTGTGCTGCTTTGTATAAATATTTATTAATCCGTTGTTGTCGATGGCACTGAAAGAAGGAATGATATTGGGATTTTTATTTTGCTTTCGTGTTCTACGAACGCAGGCAAATGGGAGTCCTTGATTTGCCGGAATTAAATTATAAGTCCCGGCGGGGTTTTCACAAGCTTACACTTTGTTACATAAAAAAACAATCCTTGAAACCCCAACGCAGAAGAGACTCAGCGTTGTAACAACCCAAACCTACAAATCTTTATAATGTTTTGGAGAAAAATGTTTTCCTTCCCCGCATTGGCGCAATGCTAGCGCAGATATGCAGCATAGCAAAAGTGCGGAAGGGTATCTGTGCGGTGAATCTAAGAAGATGTTTTGCTTTAGTTGT
>NZ_JACMOO010000100.1 GCF_014377975.1 Ferruginibacter sp. | reverse complement strand
CTTTGAATTCCTTCTGTTTCTGCGGTTAAAATTATTTCACCACCTGTTTTACCCGCTTTTAAAATTACCATGCATCTACCTTGCCATGCCTTTCTTTGCGGTGATTGATAACTTTCAATACTACGTGGATTTGCGTTGCCTACACCAACAATTGTTGCATCACCTTCTACTTTAAATTTCATCCCATTTTCTGCCAATGGATTTCTATTACCCTTTGCATCCAATAATTCAATAGTTATATAACTAAGGTCCTGGTTATTTGCTTTGATCATTTTTTTATCGGCAGTTATTTTTATCTGTACCGGCAGTTCGGCAGTGCTTAAAACCGCTGAATTTACTAATTTATTTTTGGCATCATATCCAACAGCTTTTAATTCTCCTTTTGTATAAGGCACTTGCCATACAGCCATAAATTTTGTGGACCTATCTGTATTTTTTTTACCCAATGATTTTCCGTTCAAAAATAATTCAACTTGTGCACAGGATGAATACAGGGATACTTCGATGGGTTTATTTTCATAGCCTGTCCAGTTCCAATTATTTACAGCATCCAACCAATGCCATTTCGACCAGGATTCCCGCTTCGGATTTACATCAAAAGAAGGTACAGGTGGTGTTACAAAAATGGATATTTGGTTCTCTTTCCAAAGTGCGTCCCTGTAAAAAGACTGTGGCCTTTTCCAACCACAAATATCAATATCACCACAGTAAGCAAGGTTCCATGGATAAAAGTTTTGCTGTTGAAAATACCCCAGCCATCCAATACTTGCTTCGCCGATGTAATCAAATGCCGTCCATACAAAATCCCCGATCACGTACGGATTATCCACCACGTCCATCCAGCTTTTAAAAGCTTCCAACGGGTAAGATTCTGAACCATACATAATTCTGTCGGGCTTTCTTTTATGGTCAGCAACATAGATAGCTTCTTTTAAATGATCACCGCCAGCTGCATAATTGTAACCCGCAATATCCAACTCAGCAAAAAACGGATCCTTATCTTCATTTAAGCCATTGATAGCCGAGGTAATAGCTCTGGTTTTATCTAAAGTTTTTATATAATCTGCAATTGATTTTGCAGTCGCCACACCTTCGCTGTTTCCCCTTTCCGGTATTTCGTTACCCACGCTCCACATAATTATTGAAGGATGGTTTCTATCTCTTTTAACCATGGCATCAATATCTTTTTTCCACCAGTCTTTAAAATACAAATGGTAATCGTAAGGATTTTTACCATAGTTCCACATATCAAATGCCTCATCAATAATTAGCATTCCCAACTTATCGCAGGCAGTTAAAAATGCTGCGCTTGGTGGGTTGTGCGTACACCTGATCGCATTGTAACCACTTGCTTTCAGTAATTCTACTTTACGCTCCTCAGCCCTGTCGTAGGCCTTTGCACCAAGCGGTCCATTATCATTGTGAAAACAGCCACCTTTTAATTTTACGGTTTTACCATTCAGTTGAAATCCATTGGTTACATCAAAAGAAATTGCCCTGATACCAAAAGTATTTATCTCCGTACTTATTAGTTTTCCATCTATGTAAATAGTTGTTTGTGCGGTGTACAATTCAGGCGATTCGCATGACCATAATGCAGGATTTTTTACAATTATATCCTCATTAAATTCATAAGATGCTTTTGCTTTTAGCTGTTGTTTTAATCCTGTACTACTCACTTCTTTTAAAGCAGTATTTGTAATTTTAGTTAGGATACTGATG
>NZ_JACMOO010000099.1 GCF_014377975.1 Ferruginibacter sp. | reverse complement strand
TACCTGTTTTGCGGTTCCTTTATAGGTACCTTTTACAGGAGAACAATCACTAAAATTTCTACCAATAGCAAGGCGTACATGCTGCTCGTTTACAATGCAATTGTTGGTAGGGTCAAAGCCAAGCCACCCGTAAAATGGAATATAGGCCTCTACCCAGGCGTGGGTTGCACCTTCACCTCTCAAATCATTATCTGTAGGGCAAACGTAACCACTTACATATCGTGCAGGAATACCTAATAAACGTAAGGTTACCAATAAAATATGAGCAAAATCCTGACAAACGCCTGCTTTTAATTTCCATATTTCATCGGGTGTAGTTTCTGTATTTGTAATGCCTTTTATATACTTGAACTCCTGATAAACATATTGAGTAAGTTGCAGTACGGCTACGTATACGGATACAGACCTGTAAAAGCCGGCATCCAAAACATTCTTTACTTCACTTAATGCTAAAAAGTTTTCCTGCTTTAAAAAATCAATGAAGGGTACTATATTTTTCAGGTTGTTTAATTGGTTCCATTGTTCTTCAATGGCCACATCATCCGGAGGAAAGATTCTTGGCTTAGTAATTATATTTATTATTGAATCGATTTTCAATTCTGTATGCGCAGCAATATTCATAAATGTACCTACATCATTACCATAATAATCTTTAAACATTTCAACAGAAGGTTCTCCTGTTATCGTCAACCTTTGACTGTGCAGTTCCTGGTATTCATCTTTTATGGGGAAAAGCATTATTTGATTTGCGCTGTCTCGAACAGCCTCCTGATAAGTGTATTTTGTAAGATGCTGGATGATGAATTTGGGCATAATTATTTTTTAATTTTTTGATAGTAATTTTTGGATCATTAAAACGGGCACACAATTCCTGCATTGACAAATAGATTAAGTGTAAGCAAAATAATTATGATTTAATGTATTGGCAATCGTAAATAAATTGTTTTTGGATTCATTTAAAAATTGTTGTAATCCATCCTGAATCAATGAATCCGGTGTTGAAAATTTAACCTTGCTTTCAATTTTCCCGATCATAAAATCTATCTCATTAAAGTCTGTAATATTTCTTTCATTTTTCAATCTTTCAAAATACCGGTGTAATCTATTAATAGAATAAATAACAGAACGGGGAAACTGGTCATTTAAAACCACCATCCCTACTACATTCTTGGCTTCAAAACCTCCCCGGTATGTTTTTAAATATAATTCATAGCCGGAAATAGACATGAGTAAATATTTCCAATAAGTGGTATCGGTTGTTTTATCTAATTCAAAACTAAGGTCACTAAACTTTACATTTAAAATGTCTGCAGATTGAATGGCTCTTTCGAGGTATTTGCCAATATTAATAAATGCATTTCCTTCGCCTCTTGCCATCGTAATATCTGTTGTTCCAAAATATAGAATGCCGTTTTTAATAAGCATATCTAAAATGGTTACAGGATCTCCTTTCAGCAACCATTCTGCCATTGCATCCTGCCGAACGATATGGTAAAAATCATTTAGGCATTGCCACATTTCTTTTGTGATGTGGTCCTGAACACTTCTTCCGTTTTCCCTGGCCAGGGTTACCATATTTAATACGGAATTTGGGTTGTCTTTTCCAATAACCATATACTGCAATATGCCCCTTGTATCCTGCGCAAATTCACTAATTTCTTCTTCGTTTAAAAACGTAAAAATCTTTAATACAGGCTTCCACGAAAAATTTTGCACATCATCCTGCGAAGAAGCATAATTGATTTTCAACATCCTTAAAATACCATCCGTTCTTTCCATGTAACGGCTCATCCAATATAAACTATCAGCAACTCTACTTAGCATAATTATGAAGCTTGCCCTTTTACCCAAAAGGGTTTGGGCTTTTTAATTTGTGAGTAATAATTTTTTGTTGATGAGCAAATAGCTTTAGGTGAAAAGCTATACTCATAATGTTGCCGGTCGATGATTTAGTTCTATTTGCACTTTAGGCATAAAAAAGGCAATTGACGTTTAATACCACTGCAATTATAAAATTTACGCCAAAACCCATGTGTCTTTACTTCCTCCGCCCTGAGATGAATTGACTATTAAAGAACCTTCTGTTAAGGCAACCCTTGTTAACCCGCCCGGAACTATTTCTATGCCATCCGGACCACACAAAGCATAAGGTCGTAGATCAATTCTGCGGGGTTGTAATTTCTCGCCTAAATAGCAAGGTGCGGATGATAAACTGATGATAGGTTGTGCTATAAACTGCCTTGGATTTTGCTCTACTTCCGCTTTATATTTAATGATCTCTTCTTCAGTTGCTGCACAACCCATCAGCATTCCGTAACCGCCACTTTCATTGGTTTTCTTTATTACCATTTCTGAAATATTTTTAAAAACATGCGCTCGCTCTTCCGCTTTATCCAAATGGTAAGTGGGAACATTTTTTAAAATTGGTTCTTCATTTAAATAATACCGTATCATTGCAGGTACATAAGTATAAATGGCTTTATCGTCTGCAA
Source organism: Ferruginibacter sp. (assembly GCF_014377975.1). Taxonomy (GTDB): domain Bacteria; phylum Bacteroidota; class Bacteroidia; order Chitinophagales; family Chitinophagaceae; genus Ferruginibacter. The sequence continues at coordinate 2,374 of NZ_JACMOO010000099.1, read as the reverse complement.
CACCATTGCCTACTGCATTTACAATCGCAACATTCCCTTTTCTGTAAGCACTCATTATACCTGCAACACCCAATCTGCTGGTTGCATCAAAAACAAGGGGGTCTAAAAATTCATCATCGACCCTTCTGTAAATAACATCCACTTGTTGCAGTCCTGCAGTAGTTTTCATGTACACTTTATGGTTGTCAACTACCAAATCATTTCCTTCAACAAGTTCTACGCCCATCAGTCTGGCCAATGTGGTATGTTCAAAATAAGCGGAATTGTAAATACCGGGTGTTAGTAATACAATGATGGGGTTTTTAATTTGCCTGGGTGATAATGATACCAGGTTTCTATGCAATATAGCCGGGTATTCTGTTACACTGCGTACATTAATTTTGGGTAACAGATCGGGAAATATTCGCTTGGTAATTTCTCTGTTTTCCAGCATATAACTAACGCCGCTGGGTGTGCGCAAATTATCTTCCAATATGTAAAATGATCCGTCATTATTTCGGATTAGATCAATGCCCGAAATATGAATGTAGATATCGTAAGGTACCTGAAAATTATGCATTTCACGCAGGTAGTGCGGACAGCTATAGATCATTTCAGCCGGTACAATACCATCCTTAATTATGAATTGGCTGTTGTAAATATCTTTCAAAAATAGATTAAGGGCTTTAAGTCGTTGCTTAATTCCTTTTTCAATAAAATCCCATTCAGTGGCTGTAATGATACGGGGAATAATATCGAAAGGAAATATTTTTTCAATTCCTTCACCACTATTGTACACAGTGAAGGTAATGCCCTGACTCATAAAAAGACGTTTGGCAAGGTCTTCTTTTTGGTTAAGTTCTTCTATGGAAAGACTTTCCATAAATTCAATTGCCTTCTTGTACTGTTCTCTAACAGATGAATTGGAAGACATTTCATCCCAGGTGTTAGCATCTACTAAGTAGGATTGCAGCAGTTCATTTGTATTCATTATAAATCGTTTAGGTGAGTAGCTGGCATGCACATCATCAAAACCGATCTTTCTCAAATATACTGATTGTTGTTTATTTTTTAATACCTTAAAAAATATTCCTTGTAACTTTATTCTCCATAATTTTAATGATGATGAAAACAATTGCGATGATTCCGGCTCGTTATGCGGCAACTCGATTTCCGGCTAAACTGATGCAAATACTGGGCGATAAAACTGTGATCAGGCATACGTATGATAATACAATGGCAACAGGTTTGTTTGGTGATGTGGTGGTGGTTACCGATAGCGATATAATTTACAATGAAATTGTTAGCAATGGGGGGAAGGCAATTAAAAGTATAAAAGAACATGAAAGCGGAAGTGATAGAATTGCCGAAGCCGTTATAGGTTTAGATGTGGATATCGTAGTAAATATTCAAGGCGACGAACCATTTGTACAAAAAGAACCGTTGCAAAAACTATTGGATGTATTTGCGGATGAAGCCGGGAAATACATAGAAGTTGCTTCACTAATGCAAATTTTAAAAAATCCTCAATTTGTAAAAGATCCTAATTATGTAAAAGTTGCTGTTGATAAAAATATGAATGCGCTGATGTTTAGTCGTAGTGTAATTCCATATCAACGGGACCTTACAATATCACCAGTCTATTACGAACATATCGGCGTATACGGTTTTCGCAAACAGGCATTGCTTAATTTTACGAATTGGGAAATGACTCCTTTGGAAGCGGCAGAAAAAATTGAATGTCTGCGTTACTTGGAAAATGGTGTTTCGTTAAAAATGGTGGTTACGGAATACATGGGTATTGAAATTGATACGCCGGAAGATTTGGTACGGGCGGCTGCATTGTTGTAAGGCCTACCCAATAGCCGGATTTATTTATTTACAGGCAGTGAAAAGCAAGCTTAAATTTTACTTAAATTAAAATATTATTTAGACTCTAAAAATATTGTACAATCTTTTGAAAGGACTTAATACTAAATAATATTTTTTAAAAGGAAGGTAAAATTTTGACCATTTGGCGAACCATATTTCTTGATAAAATATCAGCTTCAATATTGTAGTTAACTACATCAGTTTTGTTTTGATGCGCCTTTATTTTAACAAGTGTTGGCTGTAAATTATGTAACAATTTCAATAATGTTTTAACTAAATCAGCATTGCTGATTGTAGTGCCTTTTTTAGTGGTGTAGTTTTGTGCAATAAATTTTGCTTCTCTTTTCTGCAAACCTGTTACGTATTGGCTGTCAGTCACCAAGGTTATAATTGGGTTGGTACATTTATTTTCAATATACTCCAGGGCGTTTATTACTGCTAAAAGTTCCATCCGGTTATGAGTGGTTTTCAATTCCGTACCTGATAAAATTATTTTTTGCTCATTAATAAATATTATAGAAAC
>NZ_JACMOO010000098.1 GCF_014377975.1 Ferruginibacter sp. | reverse complement strand
TATCCGTTTAACAGCCTCCGTTTTCAATAACTAATTTTTGTCGTTTAACATCTTTAGAATTCCCCATTAATCTGGCACGACAAATGCAGATTACGTTATAATATCCTGCAATAATTTTAATGATTTATTTATCCCTATCCTGTATTAACCACACGATTATTTTTTGTTTTTATGGATGCCTATATATGCACTGGCATTGCTTTTAATTTTATTCCATTATCTGTTTTGAAAACCGGAAGGTTATATTAAATACAAACACCGGAAAATATCGTAAATAAAAAAATACTTTTATGGAACATTATTACACTGCATACACCAAATCTGTTAACAATACCCTTTATTTTTTTGTAAAAAAATATATCAGGTACAATGAAATAAAGAATGCAACTGACATTTTGGAAAGTTACGGTATGCATACAGACTTTGACAAAGCATGTACTATTGCAGGTATAGAGGATTTTGAGTTGAAACAACAGCTTTTTAAAGAAGCATTGCCTGGTAAATCTTTCCTCCAGCCAGCAATTAATCAGGTAGCACCATTACTTTCTAAAAATTTCCGGGTTGAACATATTAATAACAGAACTGCATTGGTAAGTAAATTATCTGTAATAAAAAAAATGATAACGTCAAAAATGCCACAATGGCTTTTAGTTTCCCATTCTTAAGATAATTTTTTTCTTTTTTTAAATAATTTTGCAGCGGGTATTTGGTTCACCAAATACTCGCTCATTTTTTAAATTAACATCATCAGTAATTTTTACAGGGAATGGTTAATCAAAATTTAGAAGTGTGGCAAAGAGGGCCTGTTGAAGATGTTCCCAAATTGTTGCAACCTGTTGCGCATGCATTACTACAGGCGAGAGAAGAATTGAGCATGCTGTTGAAAGATTTTCCGGATGCTTTGCTTTGGGAAAAACCCGCAGGCATTGCATCGCCGGGTTTTCATTTGCAACATTTGTCTGGTGTGCTCGACCGTGTTTTTACATACGCCCGTGCAGAAGCGTTGACTACTGATCAACTGGGGCAATTACATGCGGAAGATATTTCTCCCCAGGCAGATATCACCATCAATAACCTTTTAAATAGGTTTAACCAGCAGGTAGATAAAGCAATTGTGCAGTTAAAAAATACAGATGAAAAAACACTCACAGCGTTTAGAGGTGTGGGTCGTAAGCTTTTGCCTTCTACAGTAATTGGGCTGTTGGTGCATGGCGCCGAACACACCATGCGGCATGTAGGACAATTAATGGTAACCGTGAAAATTTTGATGTAGCAACGTGACGAACGCAAATAATTTTAATTGAAAATAGTCAGGGTATTTCAATTACCGCATCGTTTTTAAACCCTATGTTTTCTTTGTATTTAATATAGCCCAGTTGGTTGGTAATCAGTTTTGTTTTACCGATATTGAATGGTGGGGTATTAAAATGATGATGCCCGTACAACCAGTAATCAATGGGTGATTGTTCAATCAGTTCGTGTAACTCTGTTGCAAATGCTTCATTTAAAATATCTCTTTTATACTTTGCCGGATAATGTAAAAAGGTGGGCACATGATGGGTAATAACTATTGTAGATGTATTCACCGGCATGGTGAGAGCCTGAGTAATAAACTCTCTACATTGAATATGCAGGTGATTATAATCATCCGGGGTAAATAGGTGGCCTTTAAAATTAATTGCGCTAAAATCAGCCATTCTTTTTTGTATTAAGAAACCAGCCCCGGGAGAAATCTCAGACCACAATGTTGAAAAGATCAATCTGAGTTTATCCGTTTGTATGATTTGGTTATTGATTAAAAAAACATTGCTGCGGATGGCTTCTTTGATAACACCACTTCTGAAACTGATGTCCCAATGGTAGTACTCATGATTTCCGGGAACCCAATAAGTTGTTTCAAAATTATCAGCAAGCCAATCAAAAAAATCACGCTGTTCTTCTATCAATGCAAAAGGTACAATATCACCCGCCAGCACCAGCACTTCACCACTGGGTTTCAGCGGATGTTTCTTTAAAAATTTATTATTTTGTAAAAATTCCAGGTGCAGGTCAGAGCAGTATTGTATAGTCATTCTTTTTTTACTTTCTTTTAAAGATAAAAAATTTGCCGTTACGGATCACACTAACCACAGTGTATCTTCACTCATTAAACCATATCTCCATGCCTGCCGAAAGTGCAATAATTTATACCGATGGAAGTTGCCATACCCAACATTGGCTGGGTGCCTGGGTAGCCATTATTTTTATAGCTGGTGAAAAGACAATCTTATCAGGGAAAGATTTTAATACCACACATAACCGCATGGAGTTAACTGCAGTAATTAAAGCACTGCAATACACTGGCCAATGCGGTAAAACATTGCAATCAATTACTGTAGTTACCGATAGCCAATATGTTACAGGCCTGCAGGCGCGGGCACAAAAATTTACAGACCAGCATTTTGTTACAAAAAAAGGTAATGCCATTCGCAATGAAGATTTGGTAAAACAATTGTTATTGCTGATAAAAAGTATGCCGGTTGAATTGATTAAAATAAAAGCACATCAGCAAAAAACAGCCGATATAAATTATAATATTGAAGCTGATATTTTGTGTAGAAAGTTTTTACGGCAGGCAGTAAATGAATTGTAGTTTAAACTTTTACCATTGCAGCCGAGGTACTCATGGTGCTCTGTTTGTAACCACCATACATTTTTATAAAAAAATTTCAGGGTTCAGCCATTTGCTTACAATCTTCCTTTTTACAAATACTATTTTATTTTACAGTTTTCTCCATCTATTGTTCTGTTCATTTTTGATGTAAATGTTTAATCAATAAACCTGCATGGCTATTGTAAAGTATTTGCAGGTTATTCAGTAGTTAAATTGTAAAAGATGATCCTGTAAAAATCATGTAAACATCCTGGAAAGCAGGTTAGTTTTTATTATTTGTTACTTCTCCCTGGTTGGTTTCAATTATCATATTTTCCTTTGTTTGAACGGTCTGATTGCCTGTTTCAACTTCCACCATTTTAGTAGTTACCGCATATTGATTTGGATGAATAGGCGATCCGTACTTAACCGCGTATGCCTTGGTGAGTTCTGCACCAAAATAAAGAATGAGGGAAGAATAATAAATCCATAACAGCAAAATTACCAGCGAACCAGCTGCGCCATAGGTGCTTCCTACCTGGCTTTTGCTGATATAAAATGATATGCCAAATTTACCAAGCATAAATAATAAAGCCGTAGCCATTGCACCTGCCATAACATCTTTCCATTTAATATCTCCATCGGGCAATACTTTAAAAATAACACCGAATATTAAACTGGTAACGCTAAAAGTAATGAGTATATTAAAGATATAAAAAACAACGATGGCTACGCCCGGAAAATGCGCTGTTAACCTGGTGCTGAAGCCATCAATTACGGAACTTACAGAAAGTGAAACCAATAGTAAAAAACCCAGCCCGATAACTACGGAAAAAGATAGCACCCTGTTTTGCACAATTTTTAGCCAACCTCTTTTAGGCTTTGGTTTTAGGCCCCAGATGCTGTTAATTGAATCCTGAATTTCGGCAAAAATAGACGTGGCACCTACCAGCAATGTTCCTGCACCAATGATAGCAGCCATTTTACTTTTTCCGGCAAGAGAGGCATTTTTTATCATGTCCTGCAATTGTGCCGCTGTATCAGAACCAACAAAGCCTGCCAATTGGCTGTAAATCTTTCCTTCCACAGCTTCCCTGCCCAAAAATAATCCGCACAAAGAAATAATAACAATCAAAAGCGGCGCCATGGAAAATACGGTATAATAAGCCAGTGAGCCACTCAGTTTCATTACTTTATCATCGCTGAAACCGTCAAATGCACATTTAAATATTTCTATCAAACCTTTAAATGAAATTTTTTTAGGCATAGCTTTTTTTTATGATTTTAAAACAAATAGGCTGCCAGTCTTTGAACAGTTTATATAAATTGCATCGCATTTTTTGTGGGAAAAATATGCTACAGTCTGGTCCGGTATTTCGGTTAAGAAACCTATCATTAGAATAATTTAAATGAAAAGCTTAATGGCAAAAACTATATTGTCAATTTTGTGGGGTAATGTTTATTTTTAAAAAATATATTATAAATAAAGTTTTCATTACAATTGTCTGCCATGATACAAAAAAAATGTTTAGTTTTTATTCTATTCCTTTTATTGAGTGTAAGCCTTACTGCACAAGATCCCTGGACCATTACTGCCAGTAAAATTGATCCGTCAAAGTATTATGGAATTACCGTTGCCAATGGTATGATTGGAATCGTGTCTTCACCGGAACCCTTTAAAGTAAAAGAGGTAGTATTGGCCGGCGCATACGACCTGTATGGCCGTGGCCGGGTAAGTAATTTTTTAAAAAGTTTTAACTTACTCAACATGTATCTGGAAGTAGACGGCAAACGCATTGGTAGTGCTGATGCAGGGAATATGCAGCAACAATTAGAAATGCACCATGCCAGTTTTACAACTTCCTTTAATTATGGCGATAAGGCCGCTGTTAGTTATACCTATTATTCCCTGCGTCAGCTTCCGTTTACAGTATTGATGGATGTTACCATTACCGCAAAAAAAGACATCACCATTACCAGCGCCAGTGTAATGGAAGCTCCCGATGCATTAAAAGAAGTACAGAATTATTACAATGAAATTGACCGGCCACATGTAATCATCAGTCTATTGACTTCTACAGCGAAAAGCCCTACTGGTAAATTATTAATGTGTGCCAGCAACACTTTTTTATTCAACGAAAAACATGGCGAAGAACCAAGGGTAATTCACGAAATGTGGGATAACAATATGCACCTGATGAAGTTTACAAAAAAAATAAAGGCAGGCGAGAGCTATCACTTTTCCGTTGCAGGCTCTTCCATTACGTCGGCTCATCATGATGATCCATTGAATGAAGCTGAACGCATGACGATTACTGCAAGGTTAGAAGGGCGGGAAAGACTGATACAATTTCACAATAAAGCCTGGGATGAAATCTGGAAAAGCGATATCATCATTGATGGAGATCCGCAGGCACAGCAGGATGTGCATAGTATGATGTATTATCTGTATTCTTTTGTTAGAGAAGGTACTTCATTAAGTCCGTCGCCGATGGGTTTAAGCGGGCTGGGTTACAATGGCCATGTATTTTGGGATACAGAAGTCTGGATGTATCCTGCTATCCTGGTATTGCATCCAGAAATGGCTAAAAGTCTTGTTGAATATAGGTTTCAACGCCTGGGTGCTGCAAAACAAAATGCTTTTAACCATGGTTATAAAGGTGCCATGTTTCCCTGGGAAAGTGCCGAAACTGGTGTAGAAGAAACACCGGTTTGGGCATTGAGCGGACCCTTTGAACACCATATCACCGCCTGTGTGGGTATTGCTGCATGGAACTATTATTGTGTAACGCAGGATAAGGATTGGCTGAGAGAAAAAGGTTATCCCATTTTAAAAGAAACAGCCATGTTCTGGGCGAGCAGGGTAGAACGAAACGGTCCTGGAAAATTTGAAATTAAAAACGTGGTTGCTGCCGATGAGTGGGCCGAAAATATCGACAATGATGCTTTTACAAATGCGGCCGCCAAAGCAGTATTGCAACATGCTACGGAAGCCGCTAATTTATTGGGCATTAAGCCAGACGCAGACTGGATGAATGTAGCCAACAATATCCCTATTCTAAAGATGGCCAATGGAGTTACCAGGGAGCATGGCTCTTATAACGGCGAGGGCATTAAACAGGGCGATGTAAACCTGCTGGCTTACCCATTAAAAGAAATAACCGATGTAAAGCAAATTAGGAAAGACCTGGAGTATTACGAATCAAGAGTGCCCAACGAAGGAACGCCTGCCATGACACAGGCAATCTTTACACTACTCTACTCCCGTTTGGGTGACGGGGCAAAGGCTTACCGCTTCTTTCAGGATGCTTACCTGCCAAACCTAAATCCGCCTTTTAGGGTTATTGCTGAAACCAAGGGAGGTATTAACCCCTATTTTGCAACTGGTGCCGGAGGAATTTTACAAAGTGTGCTGATGGGGTTTGGCGGATTGGAAATAACTTCCAAAGGAATTATACAAATTAAAACAGCATTACCCCCTAACTGGAAAAGTCTTACATTAACGGGTATTGGAGTTGATAAAAAAACTTTTATTAACAAGTAAGCGAAGTAGATACCAAAATTTTCAGGCGTTAACTGTTTAAAATATGACTTTAAAACGGTTGTAAAAACAAGTGGGAATCCGTTAAGAGTTGCAGGTATTTGTTATCAGTATACCCTTTTTTATATTTGAGATTTTACGGAAAATTGAATGTTGAAAAAAGGTATTTATTTCATTATAAAAGAAATTTCTTCACGGTAGTTTTTTATAAACGTTTATAAAAAAATTGGCTTCCCCTGCGCCTCCAATAAGATTATTGCTTACTTTCACTCTTACAATAATGCGTAAAACTGCTGCCATACTACTTTTAATGTTATTTGTATTTAATACAATTGGATACAAATTATGGTTTAGCATTGCCATGCATCAGGCAGATAACAGACTGGAAGCCTCCCTTGATAAAAATAATTTTAATGAAGAGGATCTGTTTACTTTAAAAATTCCCATCAACCTGCCTTATCAAAATTCATGGACCAGTTTTGAAAGAATCAATGGAGAGATAACCGTAGATGGAGAAACATACATGTATGTTCAACGCAAGGTTGCCAACGATACCATGTTTTTGCAATGCATCCGCCACACTGAAAAAATTAACCTTCAGCAAAAATCAGATGATTATTTTGGTAAAGTAAACGATGTTGCAGATAATAACGGGGCTAAAAAATTACCCGGAAAAACCGCTAATTTTCTAAAATCCAGGGTATCTGATTTTACCAATGATGTCACCCCATGGAAATGTGGATCCTTTATACAAGACCCAAGGGTATATGCTCTTAAACCTTTTATCAATAGTTCATCTACTCATATTCAACAACTGATAAAACCGCCGCAATCAGTATAATTTTTTCTTTTTTCATAGAACCGCCATTCATTGAATGATGCGGTCGATTTCCTCAGTAATTAATTAATTTCAAAAATGAAAAGACTATTTGTATGTCTTTGCATGGTGGCATCATTGTATTCCTGTAAGCCAAACATGGAGTATAAAGCCTACCTGCACGACCCTCAGCTATTTTCAAATACAGTTCATGAATTGAACGATGTTGTAATGGGAAACAATTTTCCTCCCATGGTTGCTGCACGCAATTATACTTACGGTGCTATTGCTGCTTACGAAATTATCGTTGCAGGCTACCCCAATCAATACCAATCGCTCGCTGGTCAGCTACATGGCCTTAAGGAAGTTTCCAAACCTATAGCTAACACGCCAATCGATTTTCAATTGGCGGCACTATTGGCCTATATCAAAGTAGGCGAAGCGGTAACTTTTCCGGAAGGCAGTCTGCAGGAATATAAAGACAGTATTTTGAAACTGGCACGTAATAAAGGATTGCCGAAAAATATGGAAGAGGCATCACAGACTTTTGCAGATAGCGTGAGCGAAAGCATCCTTCGCTGGAGTAAAAAAGACAATTATGCTGAAACCAGAAGTGCAGAGAAATTTACCGTAAAAGATGAACCAAGCCGCTGGGTGCCCACTCCACCCATGTATGCACAGGCCGCTGAGCCGCATTGGATGGACATAAGGACCATGGCCATTGACAGCGCCACGCAGTTTTCGGTGCCGCCACCCATCCCATTTAATATTACTGATAAAAAAAGTAAATATTACCAGCAGGTGATGGCCGTAAAAAATGCAACGGACAGTTTAACAAATGAACAAAAACAGATTGCAGAATTCTGGGATGACAATCCCTTTAAACTCAATGTATCTGGGCATGTAATGTTTGCCACCAAAAAGTTTTCACCCTCCGGCCATTGGATGAGTGTAATTGGCATTGCAGCCAAAACGGCTAAAGCTGATTATGCAGCAACCGTGTATGCATATGCCAAAACTTCCATTACCTTATTTGATGCATTTATTCAATGCTGGCAGGTGAAGTACACTTATAATACGGTGAGGCCCGAAACAGTGATCAACAAATATATTGATCCAAACTGGCGGCCATACCTGCAAACACCTTCGTTTCCGGAGTATACCTGTGGCCACTCTTCCATTTCTGCTGCTGCTGCGGAAGCTTTAACAGATGTATATGGTGACCATTTTGCTTATAAAGACAGTACCGAGCTGGAATTTGGAATCCCGAACAGAAGTTTTGCATCCTTTAGAGATGCTGCATTGGAAAATAATTTTGCCCGCTTTTATGGCGGTATTCATTTCCATCCTTCCTGCCTTTTAGGCTCTGCCACCGGCAAAAAGGTTGGATTGTTTATTGCAAAAAAATTAAAAATGAAAAAATAATAACCAGATATTAACTACTAAAAAAAATATTATGAAACAGCTATTATCGATCGCATTTATAACTTTATTTATTACCACCATTCATTTTCAATCTTTAGCGCAGGGATGTGTGGCAGTTCGCACTACTGGCAACATGAGTATGTTGCATCCAACAACAAATGGAGATGAAAATGGCACCTGGCAGCTAAGTGCAGCTTCCCGCTATTTTAGGTCGTTTCGTCATTTTTCCGGAGCTGTTGAAAATAAACAGCGGCTTGTGGATGGCTCTAATGTAATCAATCACCAGGCTAGCCTCGACATAGCGCTAACTCGAATTATAAATGATCGTTGGTCTTATATGGTTGATATGCCGATTCTTTCTAACGCCCGTTCTTCTTTATACGAGCATGGTCTTGTTAATGGAATATATGTCAAAAAGGAAAGACATACTACCCATTCTTTCGGAATAGGTGATATGCGTTTTGCAGCATACAGGTGGTTGCTTGATCCTAAAAAAAGTGCCAAAGGAAATATCCAGGCAGGATTGGGCATCAAGCTGCCAACAGGCGATGATAATTTTAAAGACTATTGGTACAATGTGGGTCCTAATGGAACAAAAGAATTGCGCACTGTTGATCAGTCAATACAATTAGGGGATGGTGGAACTGGTTTTACTACCGAAGTAAATGCCTATTATAATTTCAAACATAATTTTGGCATGTATGGTAATTTCTATTATCTCCTTAATCCAAGAGAACAAAATGGAGTAAGAACTTATCGGGAAACACTGGCGCCTTCACTTGCCAATGAAGCTATCTGCAGTGTGCCGGATCAATACATGTTTAGAGCTGGTTTTAATTACTCTTTTACCCAGGTAAAAGGTTTATCCATTGCTGCGGGTGCAAAATTAGAAGGCATACCCGTACACGATATTATTGGTGGAAGTGGAGATTTTCGCAGGCCAGGTTACATATGGTCCATAGAACCAATTGCTACGTACCAGGTAAAGAAAGTTAGTTTCTTCTTATCATTACCTTTTGCAGTAGTACGTAACAGAACACAAAGTGTAACTGATATGGAGAACAGCCTAAAATTCAACAAACATGTACAAGGCGATGCCGCATTTGCAAATTATGTAGTGAATGCTGGTTTTAGCTTAAAGTTCAAATAAAATTAAAAAATAGCAAAAAAAATAAGTATGAAATACTATGTAACAATTTCGCTTCTCTATACTTTGCTAATAATAATAACTCCATTATTAAGCAATGCCCAAACAGATATGGATGCCATTATGATGGAGAAAAAACAATTGTGTATTGGCCCGATGTACAGCCACAGCAGTTGGAAAAATTATTGGGAGGGCACTTTGAAAAGAGACAATCAAAATCTGGGAACCATTAGCACAGCGGCTTTTGCCCTGATGGGTGCCTATGGCATTACCGGTAAATTAAATTTTTTATTCAATGCCCCTTTCATTAAAACAACAGCATCTGCAGGTACTCTCCATGGTATGCAGGGATTTCAAGACCTTAGCCTCTATCTAAAATGGATGCCGGTTGAAAAACAGTTAGGTCCGGGAACTTTCTCTTTATACACCATTGGGAGCGTATCATTTCCACTAACAAATTACGTGGCAGATTTTCTTCCTTTATCAATAGGATTGCACAGCAAAACAGCTTCTGTAAGATTGATGCTTGATTACCAGGTATCAAATATTTTTGCCACTGGTTCTGCTACTTATGTGTTACGAGACAACATAAAAATTGACAGAACTTCTTACTACGATACACAATTACACCTTAGCAACGAAGTATCCATGCCTAATGTTTCCAACCTTAACTTTCGTGCCGGTTACAGAAGTACCAAGCTCATTGCCGAAGCGGTAGTAAATAAGTGGACAACGCTGGGAGGCTTTGATATCACGAGAAACAACATGCCTTTTCCCAGCAATAAAATGAATGCAACTACTATTGGCGCCAATTTTAAATATGTAATAACAGCCAACCACAACTTATTGTTGGTAGGCGGTGGCAATTCAACGGTTGCAGGTAGAAATGTTGGACAGGTTACAACTTTTTACGGATCTGTTTTTTATGTGCTTGATTTTACACACAAAACGAAATCAGTTAATCAACCAGTTAAAACGAATTAAAATGAACAAGAAATTTTTTTTATACAAAATTTTTATGCTCATTGTTGTTGCTGCAACAATAGTAGCATGCAAAAAAGATATTGTGAGTCGTACAGACAATGTGGCGGCACTTGCTCCTTCAAATATTGACATAGGTGCAGGCTCGTGGAAACTGGTGCTGTTAACTGCCCCAACTGATATTGTGGTTGCAACACCCATCGCTACAAATACTCCAGATTATATTGCACAAATAAATGAAATTAAAAGTTACCAGGCCAATATTACAACAGCCACAAGAAACCTGGTATCCTATTGGGCTGCGGGTGCAGTTTTGCGCTGGAATGAAATTTTGAGAGAGCTGGTTGCCAAACATAACTTGCCTCCTTACCAAAACGCTGATGGTACCTATCCAATACCAAGCGCTGCCAACCCATTGGCCTACCCTCAGTTCCCGTTCAGCAATCCTCCATATGCAGCAAGGGCTTATGCTTATGTAAGTGCGGCGCAGTACGATGCGTTGGTAATTGCCTGGTACTATAAAAAACAATTTAACCGTGCAGCACCCTATAAAAAAGATTCTTCCATAAAAGTGCTTGTGCCGAAATCCGATCTTCCTTCTTATCCATCCGAAGATGCAGTGGTAGAAGGCACGGCTGTTGAAATGTTGAAATTACTTTTTCCGGGAGACCAGGATTATATTCAGCAAAGAGCGGAGGAACATAGAAGAGCAAGAATTATATCGGGAGCAAATGTTCGCAGTGATATAGAAGCGGGCGAAGCATTGGGCAAAGCAGTAGCGCAAAAATTTGCAGCCCGTGCACGAGCCGACAGGGCTGGTGTAGCAGTGGGCAACCCTGCTATGTGGGCAAAGCTGGTATCTGATTGCACTGCAAGAGGCGATACACCCTGGCAGAGTTTGGAATCGCCGCAACGTCCACCAATGTTGCCTGTATTTGGAAAGGTAAAAGCATTTTTATTTGATTCTTTAACGGCCGTGTCGCTTCGTTCCATTCCACCCCCGGCGGTAGGCAGCCAGCAAATGAAAGATGAAACAGAAGAAATTTATCAACTGGTAAAAAACCCTACCCGTGAAAGAACCGCCATTGTTCATTTTTGGGCAGATGGTGTAGCAACGTACACACCGCCCGGTCATTGGGACGCTATTGCAGCAGAAGATTTTATTTCAAAAAATTTCAGTGAAGTGCGTTGGGCAAGAAACATGGCCTTGTTGAACATGTCGTTGATGGACGCCTCCATTGTATGCTGGGATACCAAAAATTATTATTACAATCCCCGGCCTACACAATTGAACCCTGCCATAAAAACACTCACAGGTATACCAAATTTCCCATCTTATATTTCCGGCCATTCTACTTTTAGCGGTGCAGCAGCGGCCATACTGGGTCATATTATTCCTGAAAGGGCAGCCGCTTACGATGCGATGGCGCAGGAAGCTTCCATGTCAAGGATGTATGGGGGCCTTCATTTCCGCAGCGATTGTTCTATGGGTTTAACTGTAGGAAAAAATGTAGGTAATTATGCAATACAAAGGGCACTTACAGATGGTGCTGAATAATATATTACTTTTCAAATTTTAAATTTAGTCGTGTAGTTTTTTAGTTTAAACAAATGCATGGCAATGTAATTGTTTACAGCGCCGTTTTATCTATCCTGATTATTTTTAAACCGATGATAAAGAAATTAAAAAAGATGGTGAGTTATTAATAAGGATCGGGCTTTTAGTTTATAAAGACATACCCAGATTCGATTGTCTTTATTTCCTTTTTGCTCTCAAAAGTAGATTCAGGGCTGGTTTTGATAGAAAAAAGAAACTGAGTAAATCAAATTTTAAGCCTAATATTTAATCTTATAAAAAAGTTATTATGAAGTTTTTTACAATCATAAAATTTTCGGGATGTATAATATGCCTTTACGCAGGAGTATGCTCCGCTCAAAAGATAAAACCAACAGATATTATCCATGATACTATCAAAGGAAAAACGCTGGACAGTATTATCATTTTATCAAAACTAAGACCTGTAAATAATTTGTATCTGCCCGATATAAGGGGTACTAAAATTTATGCTGGAAAGAAAACAAATACGCTGATATTATCTGACAACACCCCCGGCATAAAATTAAATATTGCCCGAAACGTTTTGGCTAAAATACCAGGCCTTACTATTTGGGAAATGGATGGAGCTGGAACACAATTAAACATCGGATCCAGAGGAACAGATCCGCACCGGTCTATAGAGATGAATATGCGTCAGAATGGGTACAACACCAACTCTGATGTATTTGGTTACCCCGAAAATCATTACACGGTTCCCTTGCAGGCTGTGGAAGAAGTTCAACTTGTAAGAGGTTCGGCTTCGTTACAATTTGGACCACAGTTTGGCGGAATGATGAATTTTAAATTGAAAAAAGGTGACAGCACAAAGCCGTTTACCTTTGAAAGTGAACAGACTGCCGGCTCCAACAATATTTTTAATTCCTTTAATGCAGTCGGAGGTACAAAAGGAAAGCTCAACTATTACGCATTTTATGATAACCGCCATGGCGATGGATGGCGGAACAATTCAAAATTCAATTATAACGCTTATCATGTTCACCTCAGTTATCAGCTAA
Source organism: Ferruginibacter sp. (assembly GCF_014377975.1). Lineage (GTDB taxonomy): Bacteria > Bacteroidota > Bacteroidia > Chitinophagales > Chitinophagaceae > Ferruginibacter. Next base: position 934 of record NZ_JACMOO010000098.1, on the reverse strand, counting down.
CCAACAAAATCGGTATTACAGCAGAGTTTTCCCGGATGGGTTATGTTCAGCAAATCGCTGGAGGATTAACTGATAAACAGTTTACAGCTAATTCAAAACAATCTGCGCGGGCAAGAAATTATTTTCAACCAGTCATTAATATCCCTGCACTCATTTTCAAATATCAAATAACAAATAATACCCGTTTGGAAGTAACCTCACACATTATTTTTGGTGAGCGAAACAGTGTACAGTTCATCAATGCAGGTAACATTCCCGATACAATCAACCGCACAAGCGGAGCTTATAATCCTCGTCAGGTTGACAGAGATTATTACAATGGATTTACTACAGAAGCCCGCATACTGCACTTATTTCATATTGGAAAAATGAGCAGTGCTTTAGCTGGAGGAGTGCGGTATTTTACAGAACTTACTAAAAGAAGGCAGAAAGGTATAGGCACTACCGGTAGCAATTTCGATCTTTCTGTTTCTCAACCTTATGGCATAAACCTTGACCTTAAAACTATCAATTATGCTGTTTTTGCGGAAAATATTTTTCAGCTAACACCTAGATTTTCTGTAACGCCCGGTATAAGGTATGAAAACATCAAAACAAATCTCTTGGGTGTAATCAACAACGCAAGTACAAATATTGCTTACAGCAGCAAGAGAAGTTTTCCGCTTTTTGGTATTGGATTGCAATATCAAATCAGCACCGCTTCCCAATTTTATGGAAATATTTCACAGGCGTACAGACCTTATTTATATGCTAATGTTACTCCGGCAGACAGGATAGATAAAATTGATCCTTCATTAAAAGATAGCAGGGGCTATGATATAGACCTTGGCTACCGGGGCCATTATAAAAACCTGTTGCAATTTGATATAAATGGTTTTTATCTTTATTACGGCAACAAAATCGGGCTTATTTCGCAAAATGATGCTGCAGGCAT
>NZ_JACMOO010000097.1 GCF_014377975.1 Ferruginibacter sp. | reverse complement strand
TGCCAAAGCCAACAATCGCCGATGCCAAAAAAGAAATACTAAAAACTGCAAAAGCACAAAAAGCTCTTCAAAGTAAATTGACCACGCCACTGATAGTGGACAGTAAATCCAGGGCGGATACATTATTTGAAATTAAGCCAAATCAATTGACGGGCAGCATCAATATGGTGGGTGGTAAAGATGAAGATCCCGGAATTATTGGTGTACCAGCTGGTGTTGAAACAGATGGCGGCCAGGTGCCAGCGTCAACAGTCGTTTTGGTTGATAAATCAATACCAATGGATGATCCGGAAATAGAACCTGGTTACCCAGGTGGTATCCAGGCATTAAGAAAATTTTTAGAAAGAAACCTGGTAAATCCTGCAGAAATGGAAGAGGGAGAAATGGTAAGTGTACATATAAAATTTGTGGTAGGGTTTGATGGAAAATTACAACAGTTCAAGGTAGTAAAAGATGGTGGAGAAATCTTTAATAAGGAAGTTATCAGGGTATTGAAAAAAATGCCCGAATGGATACCCGGTAAATCAAGAGGAGAAAATGTATCGGTGAATTTTACTATTCCAATAAAGTTTGTACCGGTAGAATAATTATACGTAATAAATTTTGTAAATTGCCGCTTTGCCAGACCTCTGGGATATTTTATAAACGCTTGCTAATTTATCAAAAAAATTATGGCACTGGAAGAATTTGAGAACGAGCCTTTAACGGAAAGGGAAAAGGGGATGATACGGATGCGTTCTATCACCAATTATGGAATGGGATTTTTTATGGTAGTAGTGGGGTTCTTCTTTATGTTTCCTACCAGTTATACCCACCGGTATATTGATCAGTACGATCCTGCACTTATTAAAATATTTGCAGTGATATGCTGGTTATATGGCGGTTTCAGACTTTACAGAGGCTATAAAAAAAATTACTTCAGAAACTGATGGCGATAACAATGCATAAGCTGGCAATGAACACATGGTGTGTTATGCTCATAATAGTTTTAATAATAATTGGTTGTCAATCAAAAAAGAAGAAGACGGTTTTTGATTCGCCCACTAACGGAAACATTAACATAAGTGTAGATGAATCATTTAAACCTGTAATTGATGAACAGATTAAAATGTTTGAAGCATCTTACCCGAATGCAAAAATTAACGTGCATTACAAACCGGAAGCAGAATGTTTAAAAGATATCTTGATGGATTCCGCTACCAGGCTGGTGATTGTTACCCGTGGGCTTAATAGTAAGGAAGAACATTATTTTCAGGATTCGATGGATTACGTTCCCCGGTGGGATAAAATTGCTACAGATGCCATTGCGATTGTAGTAAATGCAAATAGTACCGATACTATTTTTACGCTTAAACGCCTGCAGGATCAACTTTCAGGCCGGATGGGTAAAAAAGAGACAATAATATTTGATGGGCTGAGTGCCACCAGTATTGTGCGGTTTGCCACAGACAGTATTTTAAAAGGAAGAAGTTTCGATACCAGTGTGGTAAAGGCGGTAAGGGGTAGCAAAGCGGTGTTGAATTATGTGGCATCGGATGTAAACGCAATTGGTTTGGTGGGTATTAGCTGGATAGGAAACCCGGAAGATACCGCACAGGTTAACATGTTGAAGCAGGTGAAAATAGCATTTGTACAATGTGATATTTGTCCCGATTCGCCTTATATAAAACCCAACCAGTTGAGCATTCTTACCAAAAGATACCCTTTGGTACGTGGGTTGTACTATATTTTGAAAGAAAATTACAATGGGCTTGGCTCGGGCTTTGTAGATTTTATGCAATTTGAAAGAGGACAACTTATTTTTAAAAGAGCTTATATGGGATCTGGTAAAATGGGGTTTGCAATACGAAACGTAAATATTAATGAAAAATTAGTAAAATAATACAGGAGGTTTTTGGCAATTAGGTATAAAATTAATTATTATTGTAAAGTTTTAATAGTAACGAAATATGAAAAAAATGAAATCCGGAATGCTGTTTTTATCTGTCGTGTTGTTTTCAATATCGTTGAAGGCGCAAACTATTGACCAGGCCAAAAGCTTGTTGTATTATGAAAGATACAAGAGTGCCAGGGCAGCTTTTGAAAAATTAGTGGCAGCCAATCCTAATGATGTAGATGCTGTTTACTGGCTGGGGCAAACTATGATATCGCCTGATGATAAAACCGCAAAAGATGTGTCGGATGCAAAGGCGTTGTATCAAAAAACTTTACTCGCTAACAGCAACAGTGCATTGTTACTAGCTGGTATTGGCCATATTGAGTTGCTGGAAGGTAAAGACCAGGATGCAAGAAATCATTTTGAAACAGCCATCAGTATTTCGCAGGGTAAAAGTGTACCGGTATTAAATGCGGTAGGCTTCGCCAATGTAAATGCAAAAAATGGTGATGCGGCTTATGCAATTGAGAAACTTAAGTTAGCAATAGCGGCTGTAAAGAAAATGAACGACCCGGATGTATATGTAAATTTAGGTGATGCGTATAAAAAAACAGGTGATGGCGGGCAGGCACAGATTGCCTATGAAGCTGCACTGGTATTGAATCCTAAATATGCAAGAGCCTCTTACCGCATTGGTAAAATTTATCAGACGCAAGGCGCTACACAGGAAGAAATTTATATGAAGTATTATAATGAAGCGATTGCAAAAGATCCGGCATATGCACCAGTGTATGAAAACCTGTATAACCTTTACTACACTACAGATGTTCCGAAATCTGCGCAATACCTGGATAAGTTTCTTGCCAACACAGATGATAATCCTAAAAATTGTTATTTGAGGGCTTCCATTTTGTATGCACAGGCATTGTTTGCCGATGCGGTTAAAAAAGCAGATGAATGTATTGGCAGCAGCTCAACACCTTATCCCAAATTATTTGGAATTAAAGCGTACGCTTATAATAAATTGAATGATTCTATTAATGCGAAAGCTTCCTTCGAAAAATATTTTCAACTGGCAGATACCAGTATTATCGGGATGGGAGATTACTCTACCTATGCTTCACTATTATTAAAGTTTACCGGTAATGATTCCATAGCAGGTTCTTATGTAGATAAAGCAGTGGCCCTCGACACGCTTGAAGCCAACAAGGTTACCTATTTGAAAGCCATGGCGGCTAATTATGAAACGCAGAAAAAATTTAAGGAAGCCGCTGTCTGGTATAATAAAGTGGTAAATGTAAAAAAAGCGCCTGGAAAGGTAGATCTCTATAATGCTGGTTACAATTATTTTAGAACCGGTAAGTATGATGCCGCAATAAATATTTTTACTTTATTCAGCCAGAAATTCCCCGAAGATGCTTTTGGATATTACATGGTGGCTAAATCCAAATGGGGGATAGATTCTTTAATGGCCCAGGCTGCTGCCAATGCAGATTTTGAAAAAACAATTGCTGTAGGAATGACGGATAGTGTAAAATACAAACCCCAGATCATTGGTAGTTATAAATATTTTGTAGCCTATTATGCCAACATTAAAAAGGATAATGCAACGGCAATTGAATATTGTGATAAGATTTTAGCTTTGGATCCTTCAGACGCTGAAGCGATCAATAACAAAGCGGCATTGTCAGCTCCAGCACCAAAACAAAAGCCTGCAGCCGCCAAACCAGCTGCAGCTAAGTCTGGCGCTGCTCCCAAAAAAAACTAAAAAAAAGTAGTATAGCATAATCCCGCTTCATTTCAATGAAGCGGGATTTTTCTTTTTAAAACGTAAGATTGTTTTTTGCTCCTGCTGCCTTATTTTTGCGGTATGCAATTCTTTATTCTACAAGCTGGTAATGTTAATAATGCCACTAATTATTTACCCATTGTTTTGCAATTGCTGTTTGCCATTGGTTTTATAGTAACTATGATGGGATTAACGCATTATTTTGGTCCTACAAGAAGCACTTCCGATAAATTGAAAAATTTTGAAAGTGGGATAGAAATTAAAGGAAATGCCCGTCAGCCCATGGCCATCAAATATTTTTTAGTCGCCATTTTGTTTGTTTTGTTTGACGTAGAAGTTATATTTTTCTACCCTTATGCTGTTAATTTCAGGGCTTTGGGCTGGAACGGCTTCGCAGCGGTAGTAATGTTTGTTGCACTGTTTATCGCTGGCTTTATTTATATTATAAAAAAAGGAGCATTGGATTGGGAAGATTAGACAATGTGAAAATTAGCAAATTCAAAAATGCAACAATCTTTGCTGCGCATTGTTTTAATAATGTATCAATTTTAAAATTGAGCAATTTTTAAATTTTCAAATTAATAGTATGCGTCCCGTACAATATAATACAAAATTAAAAACAGTAGAAGCTCCCGAAGGAATGATGGGAGACGGCTTTATGGCTACTTCCCTCGAAAAGGTAGTGGGCCTTGCCCGAAAAAATTCAATCTGGCCCTTACCCTTTGCCACTTCCTGTTGTGGCATTGAGTTTATGGCAACCGCAGCCAGCCATTACGATATTGCAAGGTTTGGCGCAGAGCGAATGAGTTTTTCTCCCCGTCAGTGCGACTTGTTGATGGTAATGGGAACTATTTCAAAAAAAATGGGTCCGGTTTTACGCCAGGTGTATCTGCAAATGGCTGAACCACGCTGGGTTTTATCTGTTGGAGCCTGCGCCTGTAGCGGCGGTATTTTTGATACCTATTCCGTATTGCAGGGAATTGACCAGGTGATACCGGTAGATGTATATGTTCCAGGTTGCCCGCCAAGGCCCGAAGCTATTTTGGATGGCTTTTTAAAAATACAGGAGCTTGTTGGGCAGGAAAGTTTGCGCAGAAGAAAAGGTGAAAAATACAAAGAACTGCTGGAAAGTTACGGAATACAATAAAATTTTAATTGCCCGGCTGGTTTGATGCTGCCGGTATTCACAATAAATGTTTAAGTCTACAGCTACATGTCCTTAACGAACGAACTGATACAGCAAAAACTTACAGATAAATTTGGTGACCAGTTAACAGATTGGGTAGTGCCTTACGGCATGTTAACATTTACTGCACCTAAAGAACTAAATTTAAAAATACTACAGTTTTTATACGACGAACCGGAACTGAAATTTCAATTTTTAACAGATTTACAGGCAGTGCATTATCCCGATAGTAAAGGGGCTGAACTTGCTGTAGTGTATCATCTTCACAACCTTACAGATAATGTCCGTTTGCGGTTTAAAATATTTACAGATATTAGTAACCCCGATGTGTACAGTGCAACCTCATTGTTTGCTGCGGCAAATTTTATGGAAAGAGAAACCTACGATTTTTTTGGCGTAAATTTTAAAGGTCATCCCAACCTGATAAGAATATTAAACGTAGATGAAATGGATTATTTTCCCATGAGAAAAGAATTTCCGCTGGAAGATCAAAGCAGGGCAGACAAAGATGATGAAATGTTTGGAAGAGGATAATTGAATAGGATAACAAAGTTTATATAATTAAAACAAAAGCCCGTTTTGGGTTAGGTATGAGCGATCACATTTTATTACCAGAAGGCAGTATAGAAAAGTTAAGTACAACGCTTAATCTGGGGCCTACTCACCCGGCCACTCACGGCGTATTTCAAAATATTCTGGAGCTGGATGGTGAAAGGATTTTAAAATCAACTTCTACGGTAGGATATATTCACCGGGCATTTGAAAAGCTGGCAGAACGAAGACCACTGTACCAGATTACGCCACTTACCGACCGGTTAAATTATTGTTCTTCTCCCATTAATAATATGGGCTGGCATATTACCTGCGAAAGATTGCTGGGAATAACGCTTCCCAAACGTGTAGATTACCTGCGTATCATCATCATGGAATTGTCAAGAATATCAGATCACCTGATCTGTAATTCCATTGTAGGGGTGGATAGTGGCGCATTTTCAGGGTTTCTTTACCTGATGCAATTTCGGGAATTGATTTACGAAATATACGAGGAAGTTTGTGGCTCCCGGCTTACCACCAACATCGGGCGCATTGGGGGTTTTGAAAGAAATTTTACCAAAAGGGCATTTGAAAAACTGGAGCAGTTTCTGGCTACCTATCCTAAACAATTAAAGGAGTTTGAAAATCTCTTTAACCGCAATCGTATTTTTATGGAGCGTACCATCGGTTGCGGTGCAATCAGTGCAGAGCGGGCACTAAATTATGGTTTTACGGGTCCTAATTTAAGAGCAGCCGGCGTTGATTATGATGTTCGCGTACATACACCTTACAGCTCTTACGAAGATTTTGATTTTAGTATTCCTGTCGGAAAAACCGGCGATTGCTATGACCGCTTTTTAGTACGCAATGAAGAAATGTGGCAGAGTTTACGTTTGATAGAACAGGCTTATAATAAAGTAAAAGAATTTAAAGGTGCTGAGGCAGAAGTTTTTCATGCAGATACCCCTGCATATTACCTGCCGGAGAAGAAAGATGTGTACACCAAAATGGAAGCATTGATCTATCATTTTAAAATCATTATGGGCGAAACAGATATCCCGGCAGGCGAATTGTACAGCTCGGTAGAAGCAGGCAACGGCGAATTAGGTTTTTATCTTATCAGCGATGGAGGAAGAAATCCATACCGGCTGCATTTCCGGCGCCCCTGTTTTATATATTACCAGGCATTTGAAGAATTGGTGAAGGGTGGAATGTTGAGCGATGCGGTAATAACCATGAGTAGTTTAAATTTAATTGCCGGCGAACTGGATGCGTAATTAATTCATTTTGTATAAATGAGCTATTTGAAAAAAACAGGCTGAAAAGTTTCTTTTGACAAACAGATGAGGAAGATTTATTTATTGATGCAGTTTTACCCTGCGGTTTTGATGAATAAAAGTGTTTGTATCCAGTTAGGAAATGAGATAATTTATATTGATTTGTTTTATGATTTTCTAAAAGTTGATTTTAAAATTGTTTATAAAGAATAAAAATAATATGGTTGTAGGCGGCACAAGGTTTTATGGGATGTGGACCGGTTACAAAAAATACTAAAAAAGAAATAGTAAATAAATGGAGATTGTTTTTTCACAAGAAAAATTAGATAAGGTTAACGAAATAATAAAACGTTACCCTGAAGGCAAACAAAAAAGTGCATTACTTCCTGTACTGCACCTGGCGCAAGATGAGTTTGGTGGCTGGTTAGATACACCCGTAATGGACTATGTGGCCATACTACTGCAAATTGAACCGATTGAAGTATATGAAGTGGCCAGTTTTTACAGTATGTATAACTTGAAACCAGTAGGTAAATATTTGTTTGAAGTTTGCCAAACGGGGCCCTGCATGTTAAATGGCAGCGATAATATCATCAACTATATCAAATCAACATTAAATATTGGCGTGGGCGAAACTACCGCAGATGGTTTGTTTACATTGAAAACGGTGGAATGCCTTGGGGCCTGCGGCTATGCACCAATGATGCAGTTAGGTAAAACGTATCGGGAACATTTAACCAAAGAAAAAGTAGATACTATTATTGAAGAGTGCAGGAATATGGCAGTACGAAATAATTAAATTTTAATGAAAAAACTTATACCGTATTTAAAAAAAGCAACTGCCTTGCCAGAATATAAACTGCTGGTAGAATTTGAAGATGGAATTAAACGCATTATTGATTTGTTGCCCTGGAAGGGGAAAGACGTATTTGCATATTAGAAAGATGAATGAAACTTTAAATTATTTAAAATAACTGATAATAAAAAGCTGGAATGGGATGAGGAAATTGATATGGATCCGGATTCATTTTATTTGAGATTGAAAAATAAAATCTTTGAAGAATATGCCCAAAGCGTTGAGATATAGATATAGCAATGGCTGGGTACAAACTAAGGCGGACATTAAAAGGATCTTGAAAGAGGCTATATCAGTTAGCAGGATTTAAACGAATACAGCATTACAATAGCGATGAACGAAGACCTGTCCAACATTCGTTATTAGGGACACTGCAAAGTCACCTTACAAGGGTCAACCAGCAACTTTCGGTTAATTGTATTGGAAGTATGGGTAAAGAAAAGCAAACGCTGGATATTATTTTCCAGTCAGGCGGTTAAATTTAGTAAAGATATAATTCAATCATAATCAAATCTCCTTTATGGAGAAAAGGCTTTATGGCAAGAAAATTATTATTAGACAAAGTAAATATCCCCGGCATCAAAACCTACGAAGTATATCGCCGCGAAGGAGGTTATCGCAGTGTTGAGAAGGCATTAAAAATGGCTCCGGCAGATATAGTGGAAGAAGTAAAGAAAAGCGGTCTGCGTGGCCGTGGTGGCGCTGGTTTTCCTACCGGGATGAAATGGAGTTTTATTGCCAAACCCGAAGGTGTTCCAAGGCATTTGGTGGTGAATGCAGATGAAAGCGAACCGGGTACATTTAAAGACAGGTATCTGATGGAGTTTATCCCGCATTTGCTCATTGAAGGAATGATTGTATCATCTTTTGCTTTAGGCAGTAATGTTAGTTATATCTATATCCGGGGTGAGTATGCCTGGATTACAGACATTCTTGAAGATGCCATTGCAGAAGCCAGCACAAATGGTTTTCTAGGAAAAAATATTTTAGGTACCGGTTTCGATTGTGAAATTTATGTTCAACGTGGGGCCGGCGCTTATATCTGCGGAGAAGAAACTGCGTTGATAGAGAGCCTGGAAGGAAGAAGAGGCAATCCCAGAATCAAGCCACCGTTTCCGGCCATAAAAGGGCTTTGGGAACGACCAACCGTTGTAAACAATGTAGAGACGATTGCAGCAGTTGTGCCCATCATCAACGAAGGTGGTGACGAATATGCAAAAATCGGTGTAGGCAAATCAACGGGTACAAAGTTAATTTCTGCCTGCGGCAATATTAATAAGCCAGGCATTTACGAAATTGATATGACGATTTCCGTAGAAGACTTTATTTTTAGTGACGAATATTGCGGTGGCATACCCAACGGTAAAAGATTGAAAGCATGTATACCAGGCGGTTCATCTGTTCCAATTCTTCCGGCCAATTTATTGCTTACAACCGCCAAAGGTGAAAAGCGCCTGATGAATTACGAAAGCCTGAGTGACGGAGGATTTGCAACCGGCAGCATGATGGGGAGCGGCGGTTTTATTGTGTTGGATGAAGACCAGTGTGTGGTGAGGAATACGATGTCGCTCGCAAGGTTCTATCATCATGAAAGCTGCGGTCAATGCAGTCCCTGCCGCGAAGGAACTGGCTGGATGGAAAGGATACTTAAGAAAATTGAAAATGGCAAAGGTGAAATGAAGGACATAGATTTGCTGTGGGATATTCAACGTAAGATAGAAGGAAATACCATTTGTCCGTTGGGAGATGCAGCCGCATGGCCGGTTGCAGCAGCAATTCGCCATTTCAGGGATGAATTTGAATGGCATATATTGAATCCGGAAAAATGTTTGACGGAAAATTTTGGATTAAAGCATTATGCAGATCCGATTCACGTTCC
>NZ_JACMOO010000011.1 GCF_014377975.1 Ferruginibacter sp. | reverse complement strand
CTGCGCAACCACTTTTGCCAGTAATTTTAACTGGATATCTGCGGCAGAATTATTGATTTGCTGCAGCACTAAACTTTGTTTTATTTCACGGTTCGATAAAAGAAGTTGCTCTGTTTTAAAACCAATAAAATAAAAAAGAAGACTTAAAAAAATGGGAGAAAAAATGATGATTACAAAGTTAGGTGCAAAGTCAAATATATGAAACCAGGGACCTCTAAACCCATGAGCATAGCTCAAACCGAGACCAATGATGATTAGTAGTACACCTAGCATAAAGCCTGCCGCCGTATATTTTACAACACCATTGAATAGATCTTTTTTCATAACTGATTATATTGGATTTTTAAAAATCGAAACTTGTTGAGATTTGTATTTATTTTATTTATTAACAGAAATGATTTTAATTATGTGTGATTACTTTACGTTGTGCTTTATCCCAGATTCCCTTTTGTTGTCCGGATAAATATCTTTGCAGGTCCGCCAGCACCGCATAATTCATGATGCAGAAATAATAAGGTACAAATACCGCTTTAAATTTTACCCGCCTGTTTTCTAAAATAAAGCCCACAATTGCAGCACTATAAAATATTACCTGCACCAACATCATTATAGCATAAACCTGGCTACCCGTTTTTATCATTGACACATTTAATACAAAGAAAGCAATTAAAAGAAAGGGAATAAACGTCCATCTTAATACCCAGTGCGATAGGTACTGAAAGTACAACAACGGTGTTTTTCTTATTGTGAGCTGGCCATACAAGCGGTGAATGGACTGCCAGCCTCCGGCACAAATACGTACTTTTCGTTTTAATTCTTCAGTCACATTTTCAGAAGCGGTCTCAACCGCATAAGCCTCCGATTCATAAACAATTTTATAGCCGGAAGTGGCCATTTGCATCGACTGCATAAAATCATCCAGCAAGGTATCTTCCGGTAAATCGCGGTATAACGAAGTTCTAAAAGCTACCAGTTCTCCTGCGGCACCGCATGTACTGTTTAACTCCGAATCCAGCCTTTTTAACAATGATTCGTACTTCCAGTAAATGCCTTCCCCTGCTGCACTTGCGTTGTCAGCAGCATTGTTGATAATTCTTTTTTCGCCAGATACACAACCCACTATATCGTCTTCAAAATGCCGCACAATATTTTTTAAAGCAGCACTGTTTAGCATTGTATTGGCATCAGAAAAAATTACAAAAGGCGTATGTACATATTTCATTGCCCGGTTTTCTGCCGCCGTTTTTCCTCCTCTCCTATTCTCGTGCAACACCTGTATTTGGGGCCATGCTTGTAAATAATTTTGGCTGCCGTCTGTAGAGCCGTCCGTAATAAAGACAATCGTTAATTTATCAGCCGGATAATCCAGTTGCTTACTATTGGCAATTTTATCCGCTAATATATCTGCCTCGTTAAAACAGGGAATTACCAGGGTAATACCGGGTTCAAAAGATTTTGATATGCCCTTGTTTTTTTTAACAATGCGTTTAATTATTACCAAAACATACAACACAATACCGTAGCCCACAAAGGCATAAAATATAATCCCCAGGCACGTCCAAAAACTTATTTCAATCCAATTCATACATTGTGGTTAAAGAGTGGTAATTATATGTATGTTTTTATTTATGACAAATCAATAGATTTTACCATAATTGCAACTAACGCTTTAACCTCAAATAAATTGCTCATAGTAAAGTGTACAATAAAATATTTATTATAATATGGTTACTTCAACCTTTGCCAATTATAATTAATTGAAGAATCTTAAAAGACCTTATTTCAACGAAAGTTTAATAGGTACAACCGTTTACAAAATATATGGATCAGTGTATTTTCTATAGCCCGGTTTTATAGTGGTACATACTAATTACAACAAATATGGTTTGCTGTTTTTGCACGATAAGCCTAAAGCTTGGTATAAGGTTTTGGTGGTACATCCTTATAGTAGTAATTAAATAACATCAGTAATCAAAAATGATGAAAACAATTAATCATCATTGGAAGATGTATTTGTATCGTATGCCTTTTATAGCCCGTTTTAGAATAATTCTGCACAGCGCCAATTGTGTAGTCACCCAAATCAATATTCCATAGGGGTTGGAAATATCATCCTGCATACTGCGCTAATTTTTTTAATTTTATTATCAGGCTGATTTTTTATTCCTAAAGAGTTATTTGCACAATATTTTATTTATGCTGGTTATTGAAAAGTTTTCATTTTTATAACTGAAGCCGGATTAGTTGTAAATTTTTGTCCTTCAGCTTTAAAAGATATCCTTGATAGTAATTAAAAGATAATTATGCAAGCCCCAATGCCAGAGAAGACTGATAGTAATTGTGAAGGCTTCGGAAGGAAGTGGCTCAGTAAGCAGCAGAAAAAAATGACCCTAATTCCCGTTATTTCGAATCAATATTTTTCTACAATAGATTCGCAAGCCAGGTAATGCGGCGAGATCATCGCTGAACATTTTGTAAAATAATTACAGCTAAAGATTCGGCCTGAAATCAAACCACAAATTACCTTTAATTGGCGCAGAATTCAACTGCATATTTAGCTGGCTTTGCGGCCCCATTTTAGCGGCTGGCTGAAACTTTGTGCCAATAGGACTGATGGCATTCATAAAACCAATATTACCTTCTGCAAAGGCAGGGCTTGTATTATCGTTATTTGCACCCGCTGGCTTTTGCGGTTTCAGCATTTGAAGAAAAACATTTTCTTCTTCATTGTACACTTTAAAAGAAGACTCTTTGTTTTCAATTACCACCCAGTACAAATTAGCATGGTAGCCCTTAAACTCAGGATAGTCCCATCTTTCGCCCGTAATGGTATTATTGTATTTTTTTTGCCAAACACCAAACTGCTGCCCTTTCAGACGGTTCTTCCAAACACGGTAGGGCCCTTCTCCCATCCATTTCATCCCTGTAATTTTTTCTTCCGGATAATTAAAACTGATGCCCATGCAGGGGGCTTCGCCTTTTTGCGAATAATTGTATGTGAGCTTAACGGGTTGGCCTGCAGTAAATATCCACTTTACATTAAAATAAGATGCTCCCTCATACACGGGCTCTACAATAAATTTCGCTCCATCGGCATAATGTTTTAACTCTTTTAAAGTGTGTTTTACATCGGTAACAATTGGCCCGTTTGATAAAGAGATGGTGGATTGGCTATTAATCACTTTTGAAAGATAGCCGGTTGTTCTATCAAAATAATAATGGATACCATCGGATTGCACCATAAAATCTTGCCTTTCTTCTTTGGTTTCAATGGCTGAGTTTGTTGGGGGAGGAATCATCTTTTTTGTAACAGATGCGGTTGATTGCAATGGCCAGCGCCAGGTAAATATTTCCTTTTTATATGGGTCGTATGCAGTAAGATACAATGCATCCCCGTTGTTCCAGGCAGCCGGCAAATTCAATTGCAGTGATCCGGTTTCGCCAGGTGCCAATGAAATAAATGTTGCTTTTCCTGAAGCTAAAATTGTATTTGCTGTTGCAGTATTATCATTGGGCGCCGGCAACTTAACCAGCTTCCATTGAAACAAACATTGATTAAGGTTGGTATATAAATAACGATTAGCTATTTCAATGCTGCCATCAAAACCAGGCATTACAGCAGCCTGTTTTATATACACCGGCGACCATATTTCTTTGATGGTAAAAAAGCTGGCTTCCTTTTCCCGGTAAGGCCCGACAATGCCATCCGGTGCATGATTACCATCTGTATCCATGATACTATCCTTATCCATTCTTACAATGCCTTCATCATGAAAACTCCATAAAAAACCACCTGCACCATAAGGATGCTGAAGAATACCATTCCAGAAATCATCCAGTCCGGCACCATGACCACCATCATACAGGCCATGCATAAACTCGGTAGGAAAAAATATGTCTTTATTATACAGCGAGGAATTTACAACATAATTATAATCGGGATAATGTTTGGTATCAGTACCATTAAATTTTTCCCATGGATGAATGACCAACCGGTTTTGCGGATCGTACAACTGGTAGTCATTGTCCAATGCCCGGTTCCAGCCACCTTCATTGCCATTATCCCACAATACAATGCTGGGATGATTTACATCTCTTATCACCAGTTCTTTTACCAGCCTTCTGCCAACGGTAGTATCGTAGGCAGCCTGCCAGCCTGTTAGCTCATCGAGTACAAATAAACCCAGTGAATCGCATACATCCAAAAAATGCTGATCGGGCGGATAGTGCGACATCCGCACTGCATTCATATTCATCTCCTTCATAAGGTTTACATCAAGAATGCTTATTTCCTTGCTTAACGTACGGCCAGTTAAAGGCCAGGAACTGTGGCGGCACACTCCTTTAAAAATTACCTTTTTTCCATTTACATAAAAGCCGTCATGCAATCGAAGTCCGGCAGTTCTAAAACCAAAGGTTTGGGTAATGGTATGCAAAATAGTTTCCTTGTTTTTAACCAAAACTTTTACTTTATATAAATGGGGAAACTCAGGGTTCCATAAATCCGGGTTGATAAAATTATTTTTTAAAACTGATTTTTCTGATGCTGCTGTAGTCGGTATAAAAAAAGGATCGCCCACATTTTCTCCATTTAATTGCTGCACCTGTGCTTCAATGGTATTGCCTGCTTTTATATTGGGTGTAAAAACATCCATACTAAAGGCACCGCTGGCTTTTGCATCAATGGCTACCCTATCGATAAGATCTGCCGGAACAATTTCTAAATAAACCGGCCGGTAAATACCACCAAGCACCCAAAAATCGCCATTGCGCTCGGCCCTGTTGATAGAAGTATTGGCAGATTGTTTATCTACTTTAACCTCCAGTAAATTATTGGTGCCATACTTTAGCAACCTGGTGATATCATATTTAAAGCGGTAGAATGCTCCCTGGTGAATGGCACCTGCAGAACGGCCATTTATTTTTACGTCTGTATCCGTCATGCTGCCTTCAAAAACAATAAATACTTTTTTATTTTTCCATTGCTGGTCTGTTTTAAAACTATATTTATACAAACCCTGTTCATCTGTTTTAATCTTATCATGACCATAACTATAGCCTCCAAAGCTTTGCTGCTCCCAATTGGAGGGCACAGCGATGGTTGTCCACTTGCCGCTATTCATTCCTTTGGTACAAAAAAAATCCCACTGCACTGTATGGTCTTTATCTGTACCTGATAAATATTGAACAATTGTTTGCTGCGCATTTGCATGTGCAACAAATAAATATATTGCTATGCTGCACCGAATAAAATTTTTGCAAATGTTCCACCAGGTATTTTGTATCATGCTGTTTTTTTATATGTTCTTCTTTGTGGCATACAATGCCCATAATAGAAAAGCACTTTCACTATTTAAAAAATTGCTTAAACTCATTGATAGAAATACTAAAAACGGTTCCATGCCTTGTGCCTTTTGGAAAATGGACCATCGCAGAAATATCTTTCCAGTTTACCAAATCGGTCGAAATTACAGCACCATAATTTCCTTCGGTATATTTGTCAAAATATACCATCCATTTATTGCCGGCTTTTACAGCGGTAGGCCCTTCAGCCCAGTAATGACCGGTTATGGATGCTGAAGGCTTTCCAAAACCACGATTTAAATCATCACTTATTGCCATCCTGATATTTTTTTCCGGTATTGGTTTTAAGGTTTCATCTTTTAAAAAGAGTATATATTTTTTTCCCGCTTTTTGAATCGTTGCATCTATCACATTAAATCCCTGATTATATAAAAGCTTAGCAGTTGTATATTTTTTGAAATTTTTTGTAGTAACATAATACAAACGGTGATTGTATTTTTCGTCGCCACTGGTGTCACCTGCTGCAAACCTGCCGGGAATGGTGGTTGACCAGTAGATCATATAATTTTTATGCTGCTCATCATAAATAATTTCCGGTGCCCAGCAATTTAATGCAGTTGGTTCGTGTTGCATTACTGGTATAAACTGTTGTGTACTCCAATGCACCAAATCTTTCGAACTGGCATAGCCAATTCCCTGATCTTTCCAGCTCACCGTCCATACCATGTGAAATAAATTATCAGGTCCTTTAATGATACAGGGATCTCTCATCAGCTTATCCTTACTTACTATTGGCGTAAGAAAAGAACTATCCCCTTTTAACGCAGTCCAGTTTAAGCCATCCTTGCTCCAGGCCAAATGAAGACCATCTTCTCCATTATCCCTAAATGAAGCAAACATCAATACCTTGTTTTTAAGCAATAGCTGTGCATAGTTATGTTGCATTAAAATAAGCAATAAAACAACCGAAAAAATTCTTTTCATGTTTCTAATCTGTTTACTTTAGCGTAATGTTTATTTGTGCAGTCTGCAAACCCACTGCCGTTGCTTTTACACGAATATCACGCTTCATTTTACCTGCCTTTATTACTACCAAACACAGTCCGTTAAAGGATTTCCGCTTGTTATCCTTAAAACTTTCCATACTGGTCTGACTGCCGTTATCTACCCCGGCAATGCTTCCTCCTCCAGTCACTTCAAACTGTACCAGGTTCACCGCATCAGGTACCAGATTTCCATTTTTATCCAGCACTTTTACTGTTATAAAACTAAGGTCGTTGCCATCTGCAGCAATAGTTTTCCTGTCGGCAATTAATTCAATTTTATATGCAGGGCCTGCTGTATTAACCTCTTTGGTTAATACAACTTTACCCTTTTTACGGCTTACGGCTTTTAAAGTACCGGCTTCAAATGGCAGTCGCCACATTATATGCAAGTCATCACCTGCTTTCTTTTTCATCCCAACAGATTTTCCATTTAAAAATAATTCTACTTCATCTGCATGATTGTAATAGGCCCACACATCTACTGTATCTCCCTGCTTCCAGTTCCAATGCGGAAGTAGATGCAATACATCTTTATTGGTCCACTCGCTTTGGTACATATAATAAACATCTTTTGGAAAACCAGCCAGGTCAATGATACCGAAGTAGCTGCTTCTTGCAGGCCATGGATAGGGCGTAGGTTCGCCGATATAATCAAAACCAGTCCAGATATATTGCCCCGATAAAAAATCATGTTTCTTCATTTCCTTCAATGTTTCTTCCTGTGTTGATCCCCAGGGTGTAGATACATTGTCATAGGCGGAAACCGTCATGTTCTTATTGCCTTTATTAAATGGGATGTCCCAGCGACTGGGCCAGCGGCGGATACTGTCAGAAGGAATGAGGTCATATTGTCCACGGGTTTCCAGTGCCGAGACCGTTTCGCTACCAATAAATTTCTGGCCTGGAAAATTCTTTTGAAAGTTTGCAAAACTTTGATGGTGATAATTAACCCCCACCAAATCCAACGCACCGGATTTATAAATTTTGTTACCAGGTTGTGGATCATTCATTGCGGATGTTATGGGTCGGGTATTATCAAGTTCTTTTACAATGCCTGCCAGTTCTTTTGCAATTGTACTACCGCTGCTGTCCCATTGCTCTGGTATTTCGTTGCCGATACTCCATATAAAAACAGAGGGATGATTGCGGTCTCTTAACACCAAATCCTGCAAATCTTTTTTATGCCATTGATCCCACACCAAATGATAATCGTATTTATTTTTTGCCATCTTCCACATATCAAAAGCTTCATCCATTACAATAAAACCCATTTTATCACAAAGATCCAGCAGCTCCGGTGCCGGTGGATTGTGTGAAGTGCGAATGCCGTTACAGCCCATACCTTTCAATATTTCCAACTGTCTTTCCAATGCCCTGGTATTAATGGCTGTGCCGAGGCAACCTAAATCATGGTGATCGCAAACACCATTTATTTTAATCTGTTTTCCGTTTAGCAGGAAGCCCTTATCTACCTCAAATAGAAAACTGCGGATGCCCGTTGTTGTTGTGTAGGCATCAATAATTTTTCCACCGCTGCTAACCTGGGTTATCATTTTATACAAATAAGGTCTGGTATCTGACCATAACTTTGGAGCAGGTACCTGCAGTTCCTGTTCAACATTTGTAACAGTATCTTTCAAAACTATATTTAGAGTCGTTTTTTTGCTACTACTTTTCCTTCCGCAGCATAAATAATATTTGTGACTGAAATATTTTTTTGCTGACTGCCACTCATCCGGATACTGGTATTGATACGCACGGTGGCAGACTTATCATTGATAACCGGTGTGGTAATAAATGTTCCCCAATGATCAACATATATTTTATCCGTTGTAACCAGCCATACATTTCTATAAATACCAGAGCCGGAATACCATCGGGAATTGGGTTGTTTTGAATTATCCACCTTTACAGCAATCACATTCTGCTCTGCACCATATTTTAAATATGGTGTAAGATCATACCGGAAAGAACTAAAACCATACGGCCGCAAACCCAGCCAATGGCCGTTAATCCACACTTCACTATTCATATATACGCCGTCAAAATCAATGCTCACAATTTTATTTTTTGACGCAACCGGCAAACTAAATTTTTTGATATACCAGGCTAGCCCCCCACGCAATGCGCCGCCACCATTGCCTGTTGGACTGGTGGAATCGAAGGCAAATTCTATGCTCCAGTCGTGTGGTACATTTAAGGTACGCCAGCCACTTGTGTTTGCTGACGCCATGCTGTAATCGGTGGCACTGTCTAATTTAAATTTCCAGTTGCTGTTAAAACTTTCTCTTACCCTTTGACCATTGGTACTTTGCACAGACAATAATAAAGTAGTGGCGATCATTAAAAAAAATGACAATGCTGTGTTGTGATTAACCATATAAATAATTCTAAAAGTTAATAGCAATTGTTTTGCTTTTATTGTTGCATTGATAATTAAATAATTTATGGTGTGTTATGGGCCGGATAAACATAGCTGTTTTATTTAGCAGGCAATTAAAAAATTGGCACCAGTTGAATTTTGAATCAGTGGTGAAAAAATTTCTTCAAAATAAATTCAAGATGACTTTTATGCTCATAAAGATATCTAAATGTTGCCTTCAACCTGGTTTTATTTATAGAAATAGTGCCTGCACGAAAGCTATTTTAGCTGCGTTATAATTAATTGGTAAATTAGATGCGGATTAAACGGGTAACCTTACACAATCAACTACAGCATGGATTATTTTATTGGCATTGATATCGGCACTACTTCTACCAAAGCAATGGCTTTTACTGCCAGCGGGCAGGTATTGGCAAAACAGTCATCTGGCTATCCAATACTACATCCGCAGGAAAATCAAAGTGAACAAAATCCTGAAGAAATACTGGAAGCCGTTGTTCATTGTCTTACAGATCTGGCTGTACAATTACCACAACATACGCCTTTATTTATCAGCTTTTCTGCGGCCATGCACAGTTTGATATTGATGGATGAAAATGATCAACCCTTAACCCGCTGTATAATCTGGGCAGATAACCGTGCCGGTGAGTTAGCCGTTGCGTTGCGGCAAACCGAAGAAGGTAAAAATTACTATCATACTACCGGTGTGCCCATTCATGCCATGTCGCCACTGTGCAAATTATTGTGGTTTAAAAATGAAGAACCAGCTCTTTTAAAAAGGGCGGCAAAATTCATTGGCATAAAAGAATTTGTTTTTCAGCGTATGTTTGGAAAATATATTGTTGATACCGCCATCGCATCTGCAACAGGATTATTAAACACGGTTCAACTGCAATGGGAGGAAGCAATTCTACACATTGCAGGGATTGATAAAAAACAACTATCGGCCATTGTACCGGTAACGCATATTGAATATTTACCTGCATCTGGTACTACCAATTTAACTGAACGGCTACACGCTTTTACCAGAACACCTTTTGTAATTGGCAGCAGTGACGGGGCGTTGGCTAACCTTGGCAGCGGTGCCACAGCCAAGGACTCTATGGCCATTACTATTGGTACCAGCAGTGCTGCAAGAGTTATTACCACGCAGCCCAAAACAGATAAAAATATGCGGACGTTTTGTTACCACCTGGGAGGGAAGCAATACATTATTGGTGGGGCAAGCAGCAATGGAGCTATTGTAATTCAGTGGCTGAAAGAAAAATTACTACAGGATAAAACGGCATATCGTGAATTTATGTGCATGGCTGAAACGGTTGCTGCCGGCAGTGATGACTTGCTCCTGCTTCCATATATTTTGGGCGAAAGGGCGCCTTTATGGAACCCCAATGCAAGGGGTGTTTATTTTGGACTGGATATAAAACATACCACCGCACATCTTGTAAGGGCTGCCATGGAATCGGTGATATACAATGTGTATACTATTGGTAAAGTATTGATGGAGCAATCAGGCGTACAAACGATTTATGCAAGTGGCGGCTTTACGGAAAGCAACCTTTGGGTGCAGATGCTGGCAGACATTTTTAACCTGCAGGTGATAGTGAGTGCTGCTGAAGAAAGCGCTGCTTTGGGTGCGGTTACCACTGGAATAGATGCACTAAAATTACCCCCGACGATTAATCTTTCAACAGAAAATATTTTTACGCCAGATGTAGCAAACCATGAAATTTACAAAAAGCAATGTGCAAAAGTAGAACGGTTGTATGAACTGGTAAAAAATGAATTTTAATTTTTTACTATCACAATAATCAATCTTTCAACTGCAGTTTTAAAACGCTTACTTCTCTTTAAGCAACTTTATTTTTTGCTGCAGGACGTATGATCATGCGCAACGATTGATCTTTTGTAAAATAAGCAATCATCCAGTTATAAAAAGTTCTTGCCCTGTTGCGATAAGTTATCAGCGACAACAGGTGAATAAACAGCCACGCCAGCCACGCCAAAAAACCGTTCATGTGCAACTTTAGTTTGGGTATATCAACCACCGCTTTATTTCTGCCAATAATGGCCATAGACCCTTTATCATTGTAAGCAAAAGCATTTGCGGGCTTACCTGCTGCAATTGATTGAAAATTTTTAGCAAGCATATTGCCATGCTGAATTGCTACCTGGGCAACCTGCGGGTGACCCTGGGGAAAATTAGTATCGGTAGTTTGTAAACAGGTATCGCCGATGGCATAAATATTTTGTGTGCCCTGTACTTTATTATATTCATCAGTCAGCATTCTTTTTCCACGTCCATAACTTTCTTTAGGTAACCCATCAAACATTTTTGCCGACACGCCGGCAGCCCAAATTAAATTTTTTGTAACAATGGTTTCTCCATTGGCAAGTATAACTTTACCATCCACATAATCTTTTACAAGGCAGTTTAATTTAATTTTCACGCCAAGTTTTGTAAGCGCTTCAAAAGTATCCTTTTGTGATTCAGGACTCATTGGAGTTAACAAAGCATTTACCCCGTCTATCAAATAAATTTCTCCGCCATTACCAGATAAAAAAGAATATTCTTTTCGCAAAATTCCATTCCGCATTTCTGCAAACATACCTGCAAGTTCTACGCCTGTTGGGCCACCACCGGCAATTACAATGGTCAGCAATGCTTTTATTTCAGCCGGGTCGGTACTAATGGCAGCGGCTTCCATACTTTCCAATAACCGGTTGCGCATTTCAAGTGCATCGCCTAAGGTTTTCATCGGCAACGAGTTTTCTTCCACATTTTTGATACCAAAATAATTGGTTTCGGCACCGGTAGCAAACACCAGCATATCATATTGCAATTCGCCATCATCCAGAATAATTTTATTTTCTTCCGGCACAACTTTTAATAACTCAGCCAGCCTGAATTGGATGTTCTTTTTCCCTGAAAATAATTTACGAAAGGGATAGCTAATGCTGGTGGGCTCTAAAAAACCAGTTGCAACCTGGTAAATCAATGGTGAAAAGAAATTATAATTATTTTTATCTACCAACGTTATTTGAAATTCTTCTTTATTAGCCAGCGTCTTTACAAAATTTACACCGGCAAATCCCCCACCTATTACTATTATATTCATTTTTCTTTTTTTTAATAAATTTTTGTGTTCAGATTTTTATGTAAAATCGTAATGTTTAATTACACAACAATTTTTTTTTATGAATGTTTGTTTTCTGATATAAGCAATTTTAATACCGATTCTTATTTACCAAAGAGATAATTGCCTTTGCTCCATTATGAATATACAGTGCATGCCTGGGAAATAATAATACGATGAAATCGTGAAGATCATAACCATTTCTTAATTACAATACAACAAAAAAGAGACAGAATAGAAATACTCAAATCTGAAAGATTCATTCCCGGATGGATAACAATAATTTTATCTGGTGGCATGGTATTAATTTACAGAGGTTGATATATCCATGATTAAGTTTAAGCAGAGCTAAAAAAAAATCCGTTTTTATTCCCGCTTAAACGGGGTCGTTTGGCGGGCATTCAAGGTCTGCTGCCTTGTTATTTTATGTTGGATAAGCAATAAAATATTTGATACCTATTTTAAAACTTCCGGCAATCTAATTAAAAAACTTATGCTATTTTGCAGGCGTCCTTTTTTTTTAACAAAAATGGATAAACAAATACAACTTATATCCATGACTGAAAAAGAAATAATTGATGAAACGATAAATTTTGTGAAGGTCACTTTGCAAAATGCAGAAGGTGGCCACGACTGGTGGCATATAGAAAGGGTATGGAAAAATGCAACCGCCATTGCTGCAACAGAAAATGTAAATGGCTTTGTAGTTGCATTGGCAGCTTTATTGCACGATATTGCCGATGCAAAATTTAATGGTGGCAACGAAGAAATAGGCCCTGTTACGGCAACACAATTTTTAAAATCCATTGACGTGGAAGAAGAAGTTATTGAGCAGGTAGCAAACATTATTCGCAACATATCTTTTAAGGGAGGCAATTTTACACAAACATTTACCAGTCTGGAACTGGCCGTGGTGCAGGATGCAGACAGATTAGATGCCATGGGCGCAATTGGTATTGCCAGGGCCTTTAACTACGGCGGTTTTAAGAACAGGGAATTGTATAACCCTACCCTTGCACCGGATTTAAATATGACAAAAGAAAAATATAAAAATACTACCGCCCCTACTATTAATCATTTTTATGAAAAACTACTGTTGCTAAAAAATAAAATGAATACCAATACAGGCAGGCAAATGGCTGAACAAAGACATGTATTTATGGAGAATTTTCTAGCGCAGTTTTATAAAGAATGGGAAGGTGAAAGATAAATAAGATACGCGGGTTGTGCAGTTTACTTTTTCTTCCTTTTATATTTTACTTTATCAAAAATCCAGTAAGTAAGTTTACCTGATAAAATACCCAACCCTGCGCCGGTAATCACTTCTGTAAGCAGATGACTCTTATTGTACATCCGGAGCACACCAACTGAAGTGGCAACAAGGTAACCGGTGTAACTAAATACCGGATGCGTATCCTTTAGCTCCTGGTGAAAAATTTCTGCACCCCTGAATGCGTTAGTTGTATGACCGCTTGGAAATTTTGTATCCTGTGTATGGTAGACATCTATATTACCAGAAATTTTTCTCATCACAAAACCCACACCACCTGCAATTATTAATGAGCCCGCATCTAAAATAAGGTGTTCGGTAAAACTGTGTTTTGTTTTTAAATGCAAAGCATCCATCAGATAAATTGAGGCGGTAGGTGCCCACATCATATAATCGTCTGCAGTTGTATGAAAATCAGCATGATTTTTTTTGATGTTGGCCATGATGTTATCATCCAGTTGCCGTATACCATTTACCTCAGGCTTTAAAGCACCATATACCATCAATGAAGCTGGCAGTATTACTGCCGCTGGTTTTAAATATCTGCCTGGCTTTACATCTTTTATAGTTGTAGTATCCCTGGCAGGATAATTTACTACAATGGTATCCTGTGCAGACACTCTTGCAACAGATAAAGCAAAAAGCACAACCGCAGTTGAAAAACAACAATAAAAACTTTTCATATTTACTACTTAAAAAACAGCAATCATATTTTAGTGAGCTAAACGTAAGTTCAACAAAAATATGCAGCCCATCGTTATTTTACAAAATAAAATTACCCGGTTATTAAGGTTCCTGTCTGCCTTGTTGCAACCAGTCTTTAAAATCAATATATTCAAATCAATAAACCGAATAACCTAAGTAACAACTGGCTTTTACAAAACCATGGCTTCTACAAAGGACAGGTCATGGTTGAATTGCACAAAGGTTGCAGGAAAACCGGTTTTAATTTTACCTACCTGCTCCTCCATTTTGATAGCACTTGCTGCCCTGCAGGTAGCCATTTTTATGGCTTCGCTTACGGGAATATTTAACTCCAATACGGCATTGCGTACAGCATCGGCCATTGAAATGGCTGCACCGGCTAAATTACCTTCGTCATTTCGGTAAAAACCATTTTCGAGGCGGGCGTTGAAACCTTCCCAGATAAACTCCTTCTTTTTTTTGCTCAAAAAAAGTGCATCACTTATCAGTACCAGTTTATCTTTTTTGCATTTGTACGCAAGCCTTGCTGCTGCATAATCGCAGTGGGCACCGTCTAAAATAATAGGTGTATAAACCGTGTCATTGCTTAACGAAGCGCCCACCAAGCCGGGGGAACGATGGCCAAACTGCGTCATGGCATTGAATAAATGCGTGATCAGTGTGATGCCTTTTGAAAATGCGTGCTGTGCCTGCTCATAGGTTGCATTGGAATGGCCGGATGAAACAACAATACCGCTTTCCAGCATCATATCAAGCTGTTCACCCGTAAAACATTCAGGTGCGATAGTAATTAATTTAATAACCCCCTTTCCGTACCGGATAATTTCTTCCAGCTCTGCATTGGTTGGTGTACGCACATATTTTGCCAGATGTGCACCGCGTTTAACGGGGTTTATAAACGGTCCTTCCAAATGCATTCCAATTACACCGTTGTTATATTTTACCTTGTAATTTTTAATGGCTTCAATACCCTTCAAAATATTTTCGTGTGTAGAAGTGATAAGGCAAGGAAGAACATGTGTAGTACCATATTGCAAACTGCTCTCATAAATATCATGGATGGCTTCTTCTGTGGGTGACTGCGTAAAATAGAATTGTTCTCCGCCATTGATGTGGATGTCGATAAAACCAGCCGCAATATTATTACCCCCTAAATTGATGGGTGCACAATTTTCAGGCAGTTCTTTTTGTACACTCTGGACGACACTATTTTCAATAACCACTACACCATTTTCTATTATTTCATCGCCGGTGTGTACGGTACAATTTACAATTGCCTGTTTCATTAATTTTTAGTTTATGATTTATATTTTACTGAGTTTATTTTAACTATTGCAATATAAATCAAGTGTATCATTCAAATATATCCACTGCCAGTTAAATGCAATATCCCCTGATTATTTATGCAATATTATCAACAGGCTTTATAAATTATTATTGTTTCAGTGTGCACCACAAATGTCGCAATAAGGCATCATTCAGTTTTATCTGATAACGATATTGTTGTTCATTGTTCTGAAGAATTGTGATAATAATTGTAACCGCCTATACAAACTAATCTATGAAAGATATAAAATATTTTAAGGCAGGGTGACACCTGCTGCCATGCAAATAAATTATAAAAACAAACCACCAACTAGCTATTCAAACTACTTTAAAAAGCTACTATTTTTTATTTTACCGTTGCCTGGCGGGGAATAATAAAATTAATCAGTTCATCCAACACAACACCGGCACGGGCGCAGGCATCATCAATATCTTCTCTTGATACATTGGCCGCAAAAGATTTTTCTTTCAGTCTTTTTTTTACTCCTTTTAAATCCATGCCCGCATAATTGTTGGGACGCATCAGCGCATACGCATGTATTAAACCACTTAGTTCATCAAATGCGTACAACATTTTATCCATGCCGGTAACTGGTTCTACACCAAAATGCAAAGGTCCGTGGCTTGCGATAGCCCGAATTATTTCAGGATCAATATTGCTGGCTTCCAGCTCTTCAATTATTTTTTTACAGTGCTGATCCGGCCATTGATCCCAGTCGGCATCATGCAGCAACCCGGCCAGCTCCCATCTCCATTGATCCGCTTCATCAAAATTTTCTTTTTCAGCAGCCCAGCATTTCATTAAATGCGCTACCTGCTTCATGTGTAGTTGCAAACGTGGATTTAAAACCCAGGAAGAAAATAATTCGTCTGCAGCCTGCCTTGGTAAAACATTGCCTGCATTGGCAGGATTTCCAAAAGTACTTCTGTTAAGCTGTAAGGACATATCTTTCATTTTTATCAAAAATACGTTAATTGAAATTATGTAGATACGGGCAGTTGATCATTATTATCAGGATTACCAGCCTTTATTAAAAGATAATTATTTGCATCGGCTCATAAATCTTTACTACTCTTAAAAGCAATTAGATTATTAAATAATTTATCTTTACCGGGTTACCTTCAATAATTTCAACATGAAAAAAATAGATGGAGAAATATGGAAAGTGCTTGCTTTTCATAAGAGTGCTTTTGGCAAACGTTACGCTATTTCAAATTGGGGCAGGCTGGTTTGTTTTGACAAAGATCCTAACGATGGCGTGCAATTGAAAGGATCGTTGCAGGAGGGTTATCCCATCTGGCGTTTTACAAAAAAGAAAAAAAACGGCGACATTGTTTACCGGGGAATCTTATTGCATCGTTTGGTGGCCCAGCACTTTTTGCCAGCGCCACAAAAAGCCCAGGATATTGTCATTCATTTAAACTACAAAAAAGATGACAACCGTTTTTCCAATCTTGAATGGGCCAACATTGCTGAAGCATCGGGTCATGCGCAAAGTAGTCCGCTTGTAATAAAAGCCAGGAAAATTTCCAGAAAAACCGGCACCGGTGGCAATACAAAACTAACCCTCGAAAACGTAAAAGTTATAAAAAAACAATTGGCAAAAGGCTCCACTTTAAAAGCGCTTGCAGTAAAGTATGAAGTAAGCGATATGCAGATTCACAGGATAAAAACCGGTGAAAACTGGGGCGATGTAAAATAAAGTATGCTCAGCAAGGTTTCAGTAATTTTCAGATACCTATCTATAAAGTGTTTACTATTTCCACCACAATACAGATAGTTTACATGAGCATTAATTCCAAATAAATTGTTTACAAAAAAAATAAAAATTGTTGCTGCAATAAATAATAGCGTAAAAATAAATATTGGTTATACCAGGTTGTTTTTAAACCGCAACGTTGTAAACTCTGTATATTAATTACACATTGCAATTAATCAGAAAATAAACCAGGCGAAGCATAACTTTTATTTTTTTGACCTTCGCAGCGGGACTACAGATTTTTTGCGGAAAAATGGTTACAGTTTATATTTAAATGCTGTTTACCTGCTGTGTGGTTTCACTGCATTGGTGAATGGTGATTTGTTGATAGCAATCATTGTTTATTATGGTGCCCGTTATTTTCTTTCATCATTTTTGTTATCATGTCCCTCCATTGGTTGATGATATCTTTTTGTTTTAGTTGATGGCGGATGGTATTTACTATCCAATAAGTCAGCCGTGAAAGATAAAGATTTACTATGGATGCTTTTTCTGTTTTATGGTAGATCAAAAACAAACTGGCAGATTTTAAAAGCCAGTTTAATGAAGAAATATATACATCCAACACAGAGCTTGAAAACGTCCAAGAGCAAACCGGCATCGCTAAAAAAGTATTGCAATTAATAAGAGAAGTTACCTGGTGAAGTAAGGAAAGGTAAAAGTTGGAAACGACCAAACTGTTTAAAATATTTCAAGAATAGCCGTTTTATGTAGAGATCCAGATCGATTATTTAAAAGCGTTTACTGCATACAACAAGGCGCAGTTTAATTTGAAAGTGGAAAAGAGTGAGGTATTATAATTTTTTTATAGCATTATTTCTGCAACAACTATTTTAGATTAATTAGCATACCCAATTATATTCTTCCTGTTTCTCACAGGCTATATTGGGATTACCTGCAGCAAAATGCTCAAAGGAAAATTGACTTAAAAAGGGTTACGGAAAAAATTGTAAACAACTTGTTAAACGCTAGAAAATTGCGCTGCTTATTTTTTGAATTATTTAAATTTAAAAGTTTTGTCTATCCCACTGCATTACACTAAAAAGTCCGAAAATATTTTTCTAAAAAATAAATAAAAGCAACACATTTAAGAGAGTTGAGGAATGATGTTTGTATTTATTAAATGATTGTTTTAGAAGTGCTGTTCAACCATGTATTAAGTTGACAGTATTTCATCTTTCATTTAAATATCTTATTGTGGAAAATAACGAAAAAAATGCCCCGGGTTGTCCCGGTATTTTAGGCAAATGGACATCTAGTGCAAAATCTGGTATTGGAAAATCGCTCGGTTCTAATAGCCCCATCAATTTTACCATCAGCCATGGCATTTTAAATGAAATTTATTTTCCAAGGGAAGACAATGCGTGCATCCGCGATATGGGAATGCTCGTAACCGACGGAAAAGAATTTTTTTCAGAAGAAAAAAGGGATACACAGCACGAAACTCAAATGATGGGAAATGGTATTCCCGCTTTCAAAATAACCAATACCTGCAACAACGGAATTTTTAAAATAGAAAAGGAAATATTAACCGACCCACGCAGGAATACTTTTTTACAAAAAACAAGGTTCACAACTTTAAAAGGCGATAAAAAAGACTATGGGCTATTTGTGTTGCTGGCACCGCATATCGGTAACCAAAGTGCAGACAATACCGGCTGGTTGGGCGAATACAAAGGCGTGCACATGTTGTTTGCAAAAAGGGAAGGTATTTCCCTCGCCCTTGCCTGTTCGTTGCCATGGAAAAAAAGATCGGTAGGTTTTGTGGGAACGTCCGATGGCTACACCGATTTGGCTGCCCACAAAAAAATGGAGTGGGAATATCAAAAAGCAGCATCTGGCAACCTGGCCCTGACAGCGGAAATAGATTTAAGTAATGCATCGGAATTTACATTGGCCATTGCCTTTGGCCGTGACGCTGATGAAGCTGCGTTGCATGCGCATGCCAGCTTATTGGCGGGATTTGAATCATCCAAAAAATTATACATCCGGCAATGGGAAGATTGGCACAAATCCATCAATAATGGTAACCCGGAAGATTTGAAGTCTGGCAAATTGTTCAGAAACAGTATTGCGGTAATGCGCATGCATGAGGCTTTTCATTTTCCGGGTGCAGTTATTGCCAGTATGTCCATCCCCTGGGGCAACACCAGAGGCGATGGTGATTTAGGCGGTTACCATTTGGTTTGGCCCCGCGACCTGGTAGAATGTTCAGGCGGATTTTTGGCTTTCAATGCCCGTGAAGATTGTTTAAGGGTGCTCCATTATTTAATGGCTACCCAGGAACCAACTGGTTGTTGGCCACAAAATATGTGGTTAAAAGGGACATCATATTTAAATGCACTGCAATTAGACCAAACAGCATTCCCTATTTTACTGATTGGCAGTTGCATTAAAGAAAATATGCTGGATGATTATCTAAAAG
The DNA here is from genome assembly GCF_014377975.1 of Ferruginibacter sp. Taxonomy (GTDB): domain Bacteria; phylum Bacteroidota; class Bacteroidia; order Chitinophagales; family Chitinophagaceae; genus Ferruginibacter. Next base: position 22,697 of record NZ_JACMOO010000011.1, on the reverse strand, counting down.
GGATTGCATGGATAACAGCTAAAAAAGCAGTGATTTTTCTGTTACGCTACGGACCATTATCGCCGCAGGAACGATGGGAGGAGGAGAGCGGTATTTCTATTTCAACCATCGCCACCTGTATTGCAGCTTTATTGGTAGCTGCGCAATTGGCCGATAAAAATAATGAAGCTGTGTTGGCCCGGTACTGCCGGGAAACGGCCGATTATTGGAACCATAAAATTGAAGACTGGTTATATGTTACTGATACGCCACTGGCACAAGAAGTGGGCGTTAAGGGTTACTATATCAGGATAAATCCCACAGGTTGCTTTTCGGGCCAACTGGATGGACAGATACTTGGATTAAAAAACAGGCCCGATGATAAAAAAAATATAGCATTAAACGAACTGATAAGTGTGGACGCACTGGCACTGGTGCGCTTTGGATTGCGCAGCGCCGATGATCCTAAAATATTGGATACCATAAAAGTTATTGACGCAAAACTAAAAGTGGAAACACCCACTGGCCCCTGCTGGCACAGGTACATCAATGATGGATACGGCGAACAGGAAGACGGAAGCGCTTTTGATGGAACGGGCATTGGCAGGGCATGGCCGTTACTTACAGGCGAGCGGGCGCACTATGAAATAGCCGCTGGTAATATGAAAAAAGCCAGGGAGCTAATGCAAACAATGGAAAGTTTCGCCAGTCACGAACTTTTTTCTGAACAGATTTGGGATACCAACGATATACCCGAAAAAGAATTATTTTTTGGAAAACATTCCGGTTCTGCTATTCCATTGGTTTGGGCACATGCCGAATACGTAAAGCTTTGCGCTTCCATCAACCAAAAAAAGGTTTTTGATATGCCGGACCATACCATGGAACGCTACATCAAAAAAGGTACAAAAAATAAATTGGATATTTGGCGGTTTATGTTCCCTTGCAACGGAATAGTCAAAGGCAATTCACTTAGGATTGTAACGGAAGCAGCCACAAAATTGTGTTGGTCTGTTGATGATTGGCAAACTGCCAACGAAACGGATAGTGCTGATACAGGATTCGGTATTTATTACATCGACATACCGTCAGAAAAGCTTACCGGTAAAGAAATAGTGTTCACCTTTTTTTGGAAGGAAGCCGGCCATTGGGAAAACAGGAATTACAGTATCAGCGTCAAATAAAAATTTATACATCAAGGAAAATTTCCGTCTCTAATGTCATTGGCACCGAAAATGGTTGCGATACTTTGTTCCCAGTTTAGGTGATATAAAATTGGCCCATTCGTTTTCAATATTGTTTTACAATTGCCAGGTGGCAGTTTAATTGTTTATCTCGTTGCAATGATTTTTCCATTGTGGACAAAAAACCCCGAAATAAATTATGTGGTAACAGTGCCGGGGAAGTCTGGGATATTGGTACTATTTGGAATGGAATTTTTGTTGATATGGCCGGTGTTATTTATGGGGATAAAAAAGTTGAAATAAGTTCACGCCCGTTGTAGTCTCTTCTTTAATTACACTTATCATCACTTTTTAAGCACCTTTCAGTGGTATGAGCATGAATCATACACGAACATTTGCTTCAGCTATTGTAGCGGTTAATTGGAAAGATTTTTGGTTGTATTGCACTACTCCGCTGTTAGGCATGTTGTTTGGTAAATTTATTTTTAGAAAGATGAAGGATAAATTTAAAAATAATGCTGATGGAGCTTTATTGGTTCATAAATAATTCTTTTGTGCTTAAATTTTATTGATGCAATATCTTACTTAAAGTAACCTGATAAAGATGCAAAAAACCATTTTGCTACAATATTTTAGCAATCCTGCTTCGCAACAAGCAGAAAAAATAAGCAGCCTTTTACATTCCTTCAATATTGCGGCAGGGGGTATGCTTTTATTAGTTATTTTTTTGGTAACTTATATATGTATAAAATTTCGCCACCGAAAGGGCGATGATGTTGAACCAAAACAAACAACCGGCAGTGGTAAACTGGAAGCATTGATGATTGGTGTTCCGGCACTATTACTGATTTATTTTTTTTATGAAACAGTGATAACTGTAAAAGCAATTTCTCCAACTGTAAATGCTTCGATGAAACCAGACGTAATTATAACCGGCCATCAATGGTGGTGGGAAGTGGAATATCCTTCTACAAAAATGGTGACGGCAAACGAAGTACATCTACCGGTGGGCAAACAGCTTTTGCTGGAATTGCGAACTAAAGATGTGATACACGATTGGTGGGTACCCGAGTTGGGAAATAAAATGGACATGATTCCTAACCGTACAAATTTTTTATGGGTAAATATTAATAAGCCGGGTGATTATATTGGTGCGTGCAGCGAGTTCTGTGGGGCACAGCATGCGTGGATGCGGATAAAGGTAGTAGCACAATCAACAGCCGATTATAATAATTGGTTAATGGCAAATACTAAAAAGGCCGCAGAACCAATGGACAAAGAGGCTATAGCCGGAAAAGAATTATTTCAGAACAAAAGTTGTGCAGGTTGCCATAGAATAGAAGGGACATCTGCCATTGCTGTGGTTGGCCCCGATTTGACACATTTGGCCGGCCGGCAATATCTGCTAACCGGACTTTTAGCAAACAACGAATCAAATTTAAATGATTGGATCAATCATCCACAACAGATAAAACCTGGAGCTCACATGCCCGATTTTATGTTGGAAAAAGATTCACTACGGGCAATTGCACATTATCTGTCACAACTAAAGTAACGTATGGAAGCATTGGTTGAAATACCAGATCCATTAAGATCGTTCCCAAATTTGGGAGAAAGTTCTGATCAGGGGCTGCTGCAATGGATTTCGGCTGTCGATCATAAAATGCTGGGCATCTTGTACCTGTTGGTGTCATTGTTATTTTTCCTGATTGGTGGGGCAGAAGCATTGCTGATGCGTATCCAATTGGCGCAACCGCTCAACCACTTTTTAAGCCCTGAAACTTACAACCAGATTTTTACCATGCACGGCACAACTATGATTTTTTTGGTTGCGATGCCGGCTGTATTTGGGTTTTCGGTTTACATGGTACCGTTGATGATTGGTGCCAATGAAATGGCTTTTCCAAGATTGAACGCATTTAGTTTATGGCTTACTTTTTTTGGCGGTCTATTATTGTATTTCAGCTTTTTAGCAGGTGGTGCGCCAGACGCGGGATGGTTCAATTATGCGCCGCTAAACCAAAAAAATTATTCCAGTTCGCCAGGCATCGATTATTATGCCATGGGTTTATTGATTACGGGTATTGGTAGTGTTACTACTTCTGTCAATCTAATTGTGACCATTTTACATTATCGGGTTAAAGGAATGGCGCTTAATAAATTATCCTTATTTGTCTGGATGGTATTTGTCAATTCTTTTTTATTATTGGCTGCTTTTCCATCTTTGAATGTTGCCTTATCAATGCTTTTATTGGACAGGCAGTTCAATGCCCATTTTTTTAATACTGAAAACGGTGGTTCCGCGCTGTTGTGGCAGCATCTGTTTTGGCTGTTTGGCCATCCCGAGGTGTATATTTTGATTTTGCCGCCATTTGGTATTTTGTCAGAAGTGTTTCAGGTGTTTTCCCGCAAGCCTATTTTTGGGTACTCCTACATCGCGGCTTCTTCTGTAGCCATTGCCCTGCTTGCGTTTGGCGTATGGATACACCACATGTTTGCAGTTGGCCTGGGCAACACGGTCGATGCGTTTTTCTCCGCCAGCAGCATGCTCATCGGCATTCCAACTGGTATCAAAATTTTTAATTGGCTAGCAACCATGTACGGCGGAAAAATACGTTTTTCTGTATCCATGATGTTTGCAATTGCTTTTTTGGTAGAATTTACGATTGGCGGATTAAGCGGTATTGCCTTTGCAATTGTGCCGATAGACTGGCAGTTGACAGACACGTATTATGTAGTAGCGCACTTGCATTATGTGTTCATTGGTGGTACTATCTTCGGTTTGTTCGCTGGTCTGTTTTATTGGTTTCCAAAAATGACGGGGAAAATACTGGATGAAAAATTGGGCAAATGGTTTTTCTGGTTATTTGTGATTGGCTTTAACCTTACTTTTTTGGTGCAACATTTACTGGGTTTAATGGGTATGCCCAGAAGGGTTTTTACTTACCCCAATTTGCCTGGTTATGGTACACTTAATTTTGTTTCAACCATGGGTGCTTTTACTATGGGCATTTCAATGCTGTTATTTTTATACCTCATCAAAAAAAGTATTAAACAGGGCAAACCTGCGGGCAAAGATCCCTGGGACGCTATTACTTTAGAATGGACAACTTCATCACCACCAGCTTTAAAAAATTTTGATGAAGTGCAGGTTGTTGAAAGCACAAGACCGTTATGGGATATTAAACATCAAAATAAAGGATGATGAACAGAACAATGATGAAACTGGTAGTTGGCACTGAAGCGATGTTTTTTTTATCGTTGATAATAGGTTTTGTGTACATGGCGTATAACGCCGGTTTTGAACCGCACCAGGTAGAGCAGCTTAATATTGAAAAAACAGGTATTTTCTCGGTAATGTTAGTTGCCAGCAGTTTTACTTTAATGCTGGCCGAAAATAAATACAAACATGGTAAAATAAATAGTTTAAAAATTTGGTTGGGTATCACCATTTTACTGGGTGCAATTTTTTTAGTTGGCCAGGGCAATGAGTACGCTAACCTCATTCATAAAAACATCACACTCAGCGGCAGTATTTTTGGTACCAGCTTTTATGCGCTTACCGGCTTTCATGGGCTGCATGTTTTTATTGGGTTGGTTATTTTATCCATTATGTTGTTACTGGTTTTTTTGGGCGATTTTAACCGGCCAAACTCAAGTGCCATCAGCACAGTAGCTATTTACTGGCATTTTGTAGATATTGTTTGGGTCATTGTTTTTGGGGTGGTGTACGTATTGCCATTTTTTAATCATTTTAAAAGATAACCCATGCACGATTTATTTTATTATTGGAATTTTGATTGGGTGATAGTCACCCTTATCCTGCTGCTTTGCGCTGGTTATTTTTATACCAATTTTTATAAATTAAATAAGCAGGCGATTTATTTTTTTACAGGTATTTTTTTAGTGATAATCTGCACTTTATCGCCGCTGCACTTTTTGGGTGAAAATTATCTGTTCAGTGTGCATATGGCCACGCATACCATTCTTTTATTGATTGCAGCGCCTTTGTTGCTGGCGGGTTTTCCTGTAGAAAACAGGTGTAAAAAACAATTTGATTTTATCTCCGGCAAGGCAGCGAAATTTCCTTTTTTGTTTTGGATAGCAGGCGTTGGCATAATGTGGATCTGGCATATTCCGTCCATTTTTAATCAAATGTTTTTAATGGATGGAATGATGATGATGGGAGAAACCCATCAAATGGGCATTTTGCATTACGTTCACCTTATTAGTTTACTGATGGCAGGAATTTTATTTGCATGGCCGGTTATACGCCCTGATGTAAAAAATAAAATGCCTGCATTGAGTGCTGTTTTATACCTTTCTTCGGCCTGTGTGTGCTGTTCTTTATTGGGGTTGATGATAACCTTCGCACCGCCGGGCACTTACCCGCATTACGAAAACGTTCACGATATGTATGGTTTTTTACCGACTATCCGTAACAACTGGAATATTTCTGCAGCCATCGATCAACAAATGGCCGGCCTTATTATGTGGGTGCCTTGTTGTTTTATTTACCTCTCTGCCTGTATGGTTATTTTGATAAAATGGTTCAACTGGCATCAGCCTGTTACATTGCCAAAACTTGTAAAAAATTAATTTGATGGAAGAAAATAAAAAACCAATAAAAGAAATGGTGAAAGCCAAACCTGAGATATTGCTGAAGCCAACTTACTGGCCATTTTTTATGGCGCTGGGATTAACTTTTATGGGCTGGGGCTTGCTTACTATCTGGCTGATTTCGTTAGCCGGTTTCATTACTTTTATCATCTCACTCGTTGGGTGGATAAACCTTATACGCCATGATTGATAAGACAAACGAAAAACAGATTTCCAGAAAAAAATTTATGCTCAAATTAAGTCTGGGCCTGGCTGGGGCATGTGCCGCTTTGGCGGCAATTCCCGTAATGAGCGCTTTGCTGGCACCCATCTTAGAAACGAAAAAGGCACAATGGCGCAACGTGGGCAATCCTGAAGGTTTTGAAATTGGTAGTACCAGTCTGGTAAATTTTACCAATGCTGATCCGGAACCTTACGCAGGTGTAACCGCCCAATCTGCAGCCTGGCTCAGGCGTACGGACAAGGATAATTTTATTGCCTTTGCCGTTAACTGTTCGCACCTGGGTTGTCCGGTTCGTTGGGAAGCACAGGCGGAATTATTTATGTGCCCCTGCCATGGCGGCGTTTATTACAAAGATGGTACGGTAGCCGCAGGGCCACCTCCAAACCCACTTACAAAATATGATGTCAGGGTTTCCAATGGACAGGTTCAGATTAAAACGGCATCGCTTCCCTTCACAGCATGATTACTTTTCAATGAAAAAAATCTTAAAAAAAATATGGGCCTGGCTCGATGACAGGATAGGCATCACCGGGTTGCTAAAGCCATTGCTCAACCACAAGATTCCACCCAGAAAATTGTGGAGTTATGTTTTTGGAAGTGGCACGCTTTTCTGTTTTTTACTGCAGGTGATAACCGGCGTATCATTGTCGTTGCTATACCAGCCGTCTTCCAACAACGCATACCAGTCATTGGAATTTATTACCAATAAGGCTAAGTTTGGAAACGTATTAAGAGGCATCCATTATTTTGGCGCATCGGGCATGATTATTTTGGTGGGCGTTCACATGATGCGGGTGTACATCACGGCTTCTTATAAATTTCCCCGCGAAATGAACTGGATAAGTGGTGTATTTCTGCTACTGCTTACTATTTTTATGGGCTTTACCGGGCAGTTACTTCGCTGGGATTCTAATGGTGTCTGGTCGTCGGTTGTGGCAGCGGAGCAGTTGGGAAGAATACCTCTAGTGGGTAAATACATGGCCCGTTTGCTAATAGGTGGCGACACCATTGGTGGCCAAAGCCTTAGCAGGTTTTATTCTTACCACGTTTTTATTATACCGGCGCTGATGTTTACTTTTATTGGTCTTCACCTGTACCTCGTTTTAAGAAATGGTATTTCAGAACCACCCAAAGCGGGCCGTTTGGTAGATCCTGCTACTTATCGCCAATGGTATAAAATATTTTTAAAAGAAAAGGGTGTTCCATTTTGGCCTAATGCTGTTATTGGTGATGTTTTGTTTAGTTCTGTTATTATTATGATTATCCTTGGCCTTGCATTTATTTTTGGCGCGCCAGCACTTACCGGTCCGCCAGACCCTTCCATGGTACATACTTCACCTCATCCGGATTGGTACATGCTGCCATTTTTTGCGCTTTTCGCTTTAATGCCTAAACGTATAGAATCTATTGCCATGATGCTTGGGCCTGTGCTTACAGTAGTTGGTTTATTGGCAATACCTTTTTTATCAAATAAAGGCGAGCGTAGCCCTTTAAAAAGGCCGTGGTCGATGTTTGGTGTAATCATTGTGCTGGTTTTTGTAACCAGTTTGCTGGTGTTGGGATTAAAGGCTCCATGGTCGCCAAAATTTGAAACCAAAGCATTGCCCTTGGCGGTTATAAAAAATAGCCATGGCGATACTTCCGTTGCACATGGCGCGAATCTCTTCTATGTAAAAGGGTGCCAGTATTGCCACACCATGCACGACTATGGCGGCAAAGCCGGTCCAAATCTTACAAACGTTGGTAATAGATTATCGAAGGATGAACTGGCCATCCGGATTGTAAACGGCGGTGGAAACATGCCTGCATACGGCAGTATACTTAATAAAAATGAACTGAGTAATCTGGTCGCTTTTTTAGCGGCTCAAAAATAACAGGTATAGTAATTGATGATTGCTTCTGTTCCGTTTACTTTCATTCGCTTAACTAATACAATAATATGATCAAATGGCTTAGAAAAAGCTACAATATTGTGGTAAACAGTATCGCGTTTTTCCCTGCCATCATAGCGATAGGTTTTCTGCTATTGTCCTGGGCCATGCTTGAACTCGACTTTTCAGCGATGGGTAAACAAATCAAAGGCAATTATTCATGGGTCAGGTTAAAGGATGCCAGTACCGCCCGTTCCATCGTTTCCACAATTGCCAGTGGCATAATCTCGCTTACGGTTTTTAGCTTTTCAATGGTAATGATCTTATTGAACCAGGCAGCTTCGCAAATGAGCAACCGCATGCTGGAAAGTATGATAGGTAATCGCTTTCAACAAATTATACTGGGGTTTTATATCGGCACCATTGTGTATGCACTTTTTTTATTAAGTACCATCCGCGATATCTACTCCGGTGTGTATATACCTGCATTAAGTATTTATTTGTTGTTGTTGTTAACGGTACTTGATATTTTTTTATTTATTTATTTTCTGCATTATGTTACTCAATTAGTAAAATTTGAAATCATTATCGGGCATGTAGGAAAAAAGACTTTTAAAAGTCTTAAAAAAGCATGTTTTGTTGAACAGCCCTTTCCGTTTGAACCACAGGGAAACCCGCAGCATATTAATGTACCTGATTCAAATTTTTTTCAGGAGTTTAATAAAATGGCGATGCTGGAATTGGCAGTAGAGTTTGAAGGCATGATAAGGTTTTTGAAACCTGCCGGAAGTTTTTTATTAAAAGGCATACCACTGCTGGCTTTTTTTGGTACAAAAAAATTAACGGAAGAAGATAAAAAAAGAATTATTGACACGGTTGATTTTTATAAAGGACAACCCATTGAGAAGAATCATTATTTTGGTTTTCATCAATTGGCAGAAGTGGCTATAAAAGCATTGAGCCCTGGTATAAATGATCCTGAAACTGCAGTACTGGCCGTCAATGCGTTGACAGGGCTGTTTCTTATTAGGATGGAAAATATTATAAAAACAGTTTTTGAAGACAACGATGGACATGCAAGGATAAAAACCTGTGAATGGGATTTTGAACCACTTTTTTTGGAGTGCTTCCAACCGATATGGGAATATGGAAAAAAAGATTTATACATACAAAATGAACTGAGGAGTACAATGGAGCAACTGAAATATTCAGATAAAGATGGCCACTACACTGTGCTTTATGATAAATTTTTAGGATTGATTAATGCACAGGTTGCGGATAACGTATTCACAACTATAAAATAAGCAGGTAAGGATTACCGGCGAACAGCCGTTAGTAATTTTTTATATTTTTATCATACTGCCGCTGCCTGTATTTTAGTTTTTATCATTTTTACTGATAAAGTAAGAAAAAAAGGATTGCAGAAAATATAGTCCGCCGCAAGGTCTGGTGATGATATCCTTCGATAATAATTGTTAAATGGAGATGGTGCTGGAAGAGTGTTTATCAATTGAAATGCTGGTTTCTGACTCAACAAAATACATATCTACTTCCCCCACATTTTTGGCATATATTTTTCCGCGGTAGCTGCAGGAAAATTCATTTTTTACCAACTCGTATACAGAGGCGGATATATTTACCTGTTCAGGTTCTCCATTACTTTCGAGTCTGCTTGCGATATTAACGGTGCTGCCCCAAATGTCATATGCATATTTTTTTCTACCCACAACACCAGCCACCACGGGCCCAACGTGAACGCCTATGCGCAGATCCCATGGCTCCAGCCCTGCTGCAAATTTTCTTTTGTTATTTAGCACAATGTATTCCTGAATTTCAAGACTGGCTTTTACAATATTGTAGGCATGTTTTTTATCAGGAGTTGGTATACCCCCTGCGCACATATACGAATCTCCGATAGTTTTAATTTTTTCAAGGCCGTACTTTTCAATGATATTATCGAATGCTATAAAACAGGTGTTTAATTCTTCTACCAATTGCTGTGGCGACATTTTATCGGCATGAATGGTAAAGCTTTTAAAATCAGTAAACATCACTGAAACCGATTCGTAATTTCTGGGGGTGGCCTGTCCTTTTAGCTGTAATTCTTTTGCTACTTCCGAAGGCAGAATATTTAATAATAAATTTTCTATCTGAACTTTTTGCTGGTCAAGAATTTTATTGGTTTTAACCTTTTCGCGATAGTTTCTAAAAATAAGCAACGCTATTAAAAAAACCAATCCAAGACCGGCGGCGAAGGCGTTTCTGGCAAATTTTTGCCGTTCAATCTGCAACTCATTCAAAGCCTTCACTTTTGTAAGTAAATTAATTTCTCCCTGCTTTTTTTGCAGGTCAAAATCGTTCTGCAGGCTTCCTAATTTTTTATCGTTCGCTATATTATACAGCGTATCCTTAATGTTCGAAAATAATGTCTGGTATTCAAACGCATTTCTATAGTCGGCAGAATATGCATATGAGAAAGACATTTTTTCATAAATATCCTTTAATTGGGTATTGGCACTCAATTCTAAAGCCGGAGATTCGGCCTCTTTAAAATAAATAATGGCATTTTTAAAATCCCCTTTCTTTACATAAACTTTACCCAATCCGATCAGGGAATTTACAATAGAAAGTTTATTGTTTAGTTTTTTTGCAATAGTCAATGCCTGGATATGATTCTGCAATGCCAGATCAAAATTTTTCTCATTGTTATACAATTCGCCGATAGCATTGTAAGCATTTTGGCTACCTTCAGCATTGCCGTATACTTTCAACGCTTTATTAAAATAAACCATTGCTTTTGCATGATCCTGCTTATCAGCATAAATAGAACCGATATTTACGGAAATAGCGCCTAACTCTACTTTTCTACCCAATGCTTCGGAAATGGGCAGCGCCAGTAAATAATATTGAAGTGCTTTATCGTGTGTAGCTGGCTTATTGTTATATACTCCTCCCACATTGTTAAGCGTGGTCAGCATCCTGAGCTTATCACCGGAAAGTTCTGCATACTTTAAAGACTCCAGGTAGTTTTCAAGTGCCTTTACATCGTCCCCCTGCTCGTAATAAACAACGCCCATATTACTGTACACATTGGCAATGCCCACATTATCTTTTATCTCTTTAAAAAAGTTTAAAGACTGGCGGTAATAGTCCAATGCTTCCAGATATTTGCCCTGATAATAATAAGCGATACCTATATTTTTTAATGCGTACGCTTCACCTTTGGGAAAATGAATATTATCTGCTATTCCTTTAGCCTTAACGGCAAGGGCAATGGCTTTTGCCGGCGAATCAGCAAAATAACTTTTGCTTTGATCTAATAAAATATTTACAAGAATGCTGTCTCCCCCACCTGTTTTTTTTACTGCATCGGTTTGCGACCAACCCTTCAGAGAAACAGATAAAAGAGACAGACATAGAATTAATTTTTTATAGTTCATGTCAATCATTTAACACTATAGATTTTTATAGTGAACTTGATATTTTTTACAAAGTACGTTGATCGTTTCCCTTTCTTTGCCTGTCATTTTATTCTTTTACAATATTAATGTTTTTATAACCATTTTCACCCTTCACTTTTATAAAATACATACCACTCACCAACCCGGATAAATCAATTTCTATGGAGTGCTTTGAAACCTGTCTGACCAGTTTTACAGGATGTTGCCTTCCATAGGCATCTATTAGCAATAAACCCTTCACATTGATGATATCATTGGATAGATAGATAGTAGCCAGGTTCCGTGCAGGATTTGGAAATACATTTACATTGCCTGCCGGATTTTTTTCGGGCTGTACTATTTTCGAAGCATTCTGTACTGCCGTCGTATTGGTATTATCAGTCCTTCCCCCTGCATAATTGACACACTTATACGATGAAGAACTGGCAGTAACTGATTCCACTATTTTAGTATTTCCACTATAAGTTCCCAGCGACAATTTCAGTGTGCCGCCATCAAAAAGAACATTGTAATGCGTAATTCCCGGTACAAATATCATCGGCTGCATAGACCCATCGAATGAACCGGTGGAAGTAAGCTTATTATCATTTCCAATGGGTACATAGACGGTAGTTGTATTTTCATTTTCGGCATAGAAATGTGCAATATACCTGCGGTTGGCAGGAAGATATGCGGCACCCCGATCTTCTACACAACTAAGACGGATGTCAACATCTTCAGCTCCTGACCCTTTTGGATTTACATATAAATTACCATTCGTAATATTGACTGTGTAGTTGGTTAAATCCAAAGATGGTTGAATACAATACACACCTGCTGCACCAGTATAGTTAGGATTTAGCGTATAACTTACGATGGGATTGTCTCCGTTTACTAACCCTTTAATTGTTGATGTAAATATTGGTTTAACATCTCCTTTAAAAATCACCTTATCATCTGCTTTTACAGACAATAGAGCTTTTGTAATAGCAAAAACCGATAAAGGTGCAGTGGTAGCAAGAACCAGGTTGTAGTTAGTACCGGCAGATAAGGTACCAAGGGTATAGGCATAATTACCCACATCGCCGCCACTTACACGGGCTAATACTCCTGTAAAGGTTGCCAAAGGGTAGCTGCCTGAATAAGTAAATGCCACCGGATCTGAATCACCATAAGTTTTACTTTGACCAGTGTTAGGTGATATAGTGACTGTTTTTATTGTAATAGCAAAACTGGATACTGGCTCAGTGGCGGAAAGAACCAGGTTGTAGTTAGTACCAGCAGATAGGTTACCAAGCGTATATGCGTAATTACCCACATCGCTGCCATTTACCCGGCCTAGTGCTCCTGTGAAAGTTGCCAAAGGATCGGTACCTGTGTAAGTAAATGCTGCTGGATCTGGATCACCGTAAATTTTATTTTGCCCCGCGGTTGGTGATATAGTGTCTGTTTTTGCAGTAATGGAAAAAGTTGAAAGGGGTGTTATAGTAGAAAGACTTAAACTATAATTAGTTCCGGCAGAAAGCGTTCCCAATGTATACGCATAGGATCCAACATCATTGGTACTTACCCGGCCAACCGCTCCCCTAAAGGCAGTAGTATTTAATCCAATATTATTACCAAAAGTAAATATTGGATCGGCTGAACCAAATATTTTAGTTTGGCCTGAAGCTACGGTAATAGTAACCGGTGCTGGAAGTATTGTTATGATACCCGCTATATGGGTTATATCCAAATTATCGTCCAAGAGCGTTCCGGGAATCACAAACTGGTTGCCCGCTTCAAGACCTGTAATCATATTCAGCGATTTTAATGTACTTATCCCCAGACCAATTTCACTTGAATCTACTATCACTGCATCTTTGTTCTGATTGTTTACAATCGGCACGGCTTGACCATTTACAATAGTTACTGCCTGGCCATTTACGATGGTAACAGCCTGGCCATTTACAATAGTCACCGCCTGACCATTTACAATCGTTACCGCCTGACCATTCACGATTGTCACCGCCTGACCGTTTAAAATTCCAGAGGTTGTATTCCCGTTCACAATAGTCACCGCTTGCCCATTTGTAATGGATTCCATATCAACCAATCCTTTAGGCGTTGATTGAGACACAGAGCTCAGCATATAAGTCTGGGCCGAGTTATTATTAAAATCCAAAATTGACTCCTGGGTTATATCAACCACTTTGGTAGTTCCGGTTACATAAATGCCGTTTACCAGTGTTTTGTTAACGGTGTCGTGTGCATTTTGCAGCGTTGGTACTGTTGCCGAAAAACTTAGGTTACTCACCTGGGCAGCAGTCAAATTAATTCTGCTGGTATCAGTAACCGTTCCGTTAACAATGGTTACAGCCTGGCCATTTATAGTTCCGGTGGTTTGTGCACCATTTACAATCGTAACTGCCTGGCTATTTACAATTGGAACAGCCTGGCCGTTTACAATAGTTACTGCTTTACCATTCACAATGGTAACCGCCTGCCCATTTACAATTGGTACAGCCTGGCCGTTTACTATTGTAATGGCTTTACCATTTACCAACCCAAATATATCATTTCCCAATGCATCCTTCGCCAATTGGCTTTGATGAGTGGATTGAATACTAGTCAATAAACCCACAGAATCTGAGATATTTATTCCGCTAAATTGATAGGTAAACTGTATATCAGGAATTTTTTGCCCATAGACAATGGTGGAACTTTTGGCTGTAACAGTAACCGGTAATGTTGCAATGGTAATGCTTCCGGGATTGAACTTATAATTATAGAGTTCTAAAAGACCTATATCAACTGCATTTTTTAGATCAAATACCCGTGAAGGAACAATAGCATAAGTACCGACACTACTTCTGGCAGTTGCCGCTGAAATTAAGTTCATACCTGAAAGCCCTAAATCTGACAGGGTTAGTTGGGTATTTTGTAATGAAATACTATCTACCAGGATAGTAGTAGTAAAAGCAGGCAGGTCTTGCGCAAATTTCTTTGTTTTGTTGTCTGCAGAAATAATGATTGTTTTTTTAGCGATAGTAAAAAATTTCAGACTATCACTGGATCCGCCATCCAAACCACTTATACTGGCGGGAGGTGTATATACGCTTATTAAAGGATTGCCAATAAAAGGAGGCACTACAGCAGTGGCCGCACCTGAATTAAGTACTGTTGTGGCAAGGCTTGAATCTCTAAACTTTATTATTGAAGTAGGGCTTAAATTTACTCCTGTCACCGTTAATGTAAATGTAGATGTTCCCGGTACCACACCTGAAGGAACTACTAAATGAATCAGTGTTGGATCTGGTTTGGCAAATGTCCGCATAGCAGAATCGGCATTGACAAATCCATAACCTGAGGTAAAATCAAATCCTGCGGTATACATATCTGTGGCTGAAATCTGCAGAATGCTTCTAATTTCACCTGGTAAAGTCAATGGCTGATTTGAATACTTTTTCTTTCCTTCCATTATTAACGCAGCAACAGCGGCTGCATGCGGAGCCGCAGCCGAGGTTCCAAAGAAATTAGGATACCCATCCAGTGCATTGGCCGGATAATCAGGTCCTAAATTTACGGTAGTGTTGCCTCCATCCGGAGCTACCAGGTCAGGTTTTTTTCTTTGTTGACCGTTTACAAAAGTACCACCAATAGAAGAGAAAGACTCTACAGCTAATGGTCCGGGATATGGTGGTACTTTATCATACCTGGCTGCGCCCACTGCAATAGCACCTAAAGCATTTGCCTGTCCTACAAGCGTTGAAGAGCCAGTATTGTATTCGTTGATGGTAATATCACCCTGAAAAACGATGTACTTAAAACGTGCAGGATTACTGCCAGGTGTATTATTTGTAATTAAAATATTGGTGTTAACCGGACTGGTACCAGCTATTGTAAATGGTAATATTTCAATCGGATCACCATTGGTGTTGTTCCTGTTAAATCCAAAAAGGGATTTTCCATCAGGAGTTAAATAAATATCCAGATCGTTCTTTGTACCACCCCCTGAGGTTTGGCCCAAAGAATAAATATCGTCTAACCATTGAAGTACAATTGTATAGTTTCCTGGTTTGAGCGTAACGCTTTGCAAAGTATCGCCGCCTCCAAAATCATGTGCTTTCCCGGCAGGCGTGATCCGGTTAAAAGAATTTTCGTATGATTTATTGGCAAAATTTCCTGCTGCAGAAAAATAGGTGGTGCCTGATGCAGTAACCGCATCTACGGCTGCTGCTACAACACCGTCTTTAAGAAAAGGCTCGGTAATAAAGGTTACATCATCCACAATTATATTGCAGCCCGCCTGCTTTAATTCTCCGATACCCGTTGCAAAATCACCTGCGCTGATAAATCCGGTTCTGAAAAATAGTTCTGCTTTGGGAGCCACGTCATGCACTATTTGCAGCATGCCTCTTCCTTCATCGGTACGCTTAAAAGGAAAATCCTTCAAAACAGTTACCGGTATTGTATTCCCGTTAGGATTTCCAATGCCCGGCAGGTCGTCATTGGCAACGTCCTGGGCAGCGGTATTTGTTTTTGGATTGGAGGTGCCGGCAAGAATGGTATTATAGCTATCAGAAATTACCCCCACTTTAACTCCCGCACCCTGTAACTGGTATCCATTGCGAACAAGATTTGAACGCATGGCGGTATCACCCGCAGTTGTTACAATACCACTATTACCAAAAGCTGCATAATAAGGTCTGACATAAACAATCAAAGAAGTCTCTACATTTAATAATGGCAGTTTGCTAATGGGAAACAACCCCGTGATAATAAAATTACTGGATCCGTTACTTAAAAGATTTGTTAACCCGAAGGGAGCGTTGGTAAACTTTGCCAACGCTGCTGCGTATTGTCCTTCTACTGTAATGATATCAATATAGATGCTGTCATGTTGTACAGTGAAGAAGGGCGAAGGAGCCGCGTTCGGATTAAAATTATCATATATGGACTGCAATTCTGATCCAATAATACTATTATTTTTACCGGTTACAATAACTGTATCTGTTGAAGAGCATCCACTTCCTGAAGAAGCCTTAAATACGTAAGTTCCCGCCGCGGAAACAGTAATGGATGCTGCATTTACAGGTGAGGTGATTACTCCACCGTTTAATGTCTGCCAGCTAAAAGATACACCGGAAGTAGTGGATAAACCATTTAGTGTAGTTTGATTTACGAAGTCCAACGCTTTGTCTGCACCCGCGTTTACATTGGGTGGTGTACAGAAATTAAATGGGGCGAAGGTGATGGTGTTGTTTGACTGAATATTTACTTGTGTACCACTCCATAAAGCCCCTTTAATAGAGCTTGAACCTGCTCCCGAACCAATATTAATGGCAGCGAACGGCGCCCAAACTGAACCTACCCATTTGAATGGTTGCGCAGAAGATCCATTGGCTATATTCCAGGCAATTGGCCCGTAGGAACAAGTTGAACCAGTACCATGGGTTTCACTATAAATTCTTGATTCACTCCCTCCATTGATTATGCTGACCATTACTTTATTTAAATCCACATCCCCGTAAACATATATTTTGATGGTACCGACGGGATCATTTCCAAAATCAAAAACAAAATTATTGGTACTGCCGGAATTTTTTATTGAGTTAAAAACATATATCCCGGTGCCTGAAAGGGTAAGCGTTTTATTTCCTGCCAAACTAAGGTTACCAAATGACCCTGGCTTAATGATCAGGGAAGTAGTAATATTTACTGTTCCGGCAGTAGGAAAAGTATTGATTGCCGGCATTGAAGGAAGTACTGGAAGAGCCGGTTTACCAATTATATTTCTTGAGCCAATGGACGGTCCGGTGTAGGTTGTCCCGGCAGGATGTGTAACATTTCCTGATATATTTCCCAGGCCAATTATAATATTTCCATTTACATCAATATTGCCGCCAATATTTGTACTGGATCCTACTGAAAGAATAGTTCCTGCTGTATAAGGATAATTTGCTGCCGCAATTCTTCCGGTTACCACATTCCCGTTTGCAAGCTGAATAGTACCTCCGCTAAAAATATTTGTATTGGCTGTTAAGTTTCCGGTCGATTTTACCAGACCAAAACTGCCAATAGAACCACCTTGAATATTACACGCAGAGCCTATCTGAACAGCATAGCCAGGCGCTGAAGGCGCTGCCTGACCACTACTTTTACTGCCCCCAAAAATTACAAAATCTGAAATACTGGTCTGCTGTGCCAATAATTTTGCACTTAAAAAAAAGGAAGGTGCAATGACCAATAATAATTTTATTGATCTACTGAAGGTAGAAAATCGTCGCATAAAATAAGTTGTTAAAAAGTAAGTCTAAAAGATTAAGTTAACCAAGTTTAGCATAGAACTTATTTCAACAATTTACATGTTAATGGAGACAGCACAAATTCTTGCAGCTGCATCATTATTGTAAAATAAAAGGAAGGATTTATTTGTTAATTATAGGAATTGACTATAGAGAATACTTTTGAAACGTGAAGTATTGTAATTCAAATATAAACAATATCCGAGATAATTAATTATTAGGTTTTTATTTTATTTGCCTGAAATAAATTTTAAAAAAAACTGTTTACAAAACAGTCAATTTATAAATCTTCGCATAAAGTGTAAAATACTTTTGATTTTTACACGCAATCTATCGTTTTACTGTTTAATTTTTTTAGTTAAGTTTGTGTTAATTTATGTTAGAAAAAATATACGAGAATATACGCAAAGCTATTTTGCTAAAGCTGGCCCACGAACTAACTCATGATCTTTTGTATCATGGGGTGCACCATACCATTGATGTGGAAACGCAGGCAATAAGAATTGCACAAAGTGAAAAAATAACTGACCAGGAAGAGCTGTTTCTTTTAAAAACTGGTTGCCTATACCACGATACCGGTTTTCTTTTTACTTATCATGAGCATGAAACTGCAGGATGCGATCTTGCTAAAAAGGAACTGCCCGCCTTTGGCCTTACAAATAAACAAATTGATATCGTGTGCGGTTTAATAATGGCCACTAAAATTCCTCAAACACCGCTTACTGTACAGGAGGAAATTATTTGTGATGCAGACCTGGATTACCTTGGACGGGCAGATTTTTTTAACATTAGTCGTACTTTATTTGAAGAATTAAAAGCACGCAATTTTGTGGCCACTGAATACGACTGGAATGTAATACAAATTAAGTTTTTTAAACAACATAGCTATTTTACTACTACCGATAAAAAACTGAGAACAGTTCAAAAACAACTTTATCTTGAAATGATTGCCGCTGCTAACTCACCTGCTTAACCCTGCTTTTTTAAAAATCGTACATTTAAGCTGCGTGTTTCTTTGAAATACTAACCATAAAGTGCTGATTAATTTCAGCAACTTTTAGTTTACTGTTGCACAATAGTGATACTAAAATCAGCCAGCTAAGCTTCAATGTATTCGATTGACTATGAAAAATGATCATCAGTAAGCCCCGGCAGGTAACAGGGCAGGTATCGATGATTTTTACGACGGGGATATTGCCGTCTTAATCATTGTTGGTGTGACCGAAATTTGTAATTGTGCAATCAATAAATTAACTATCATTTCTTCCTGACCGCAATAAGTCTTCTCTTCTATTAGGTAACCTGTTTGCAACCGGTTGCAAAGCAGGTTGGGGCAGAAGCGATAACAATCCTTTTTTTACAGCATCCAATACTTTACTCCAGTTTTCTAAAGCGTACAATGTAGTTTTCATGCAATTTATGTTATGATTTTAAAAAGATCTTCCAGCTGTTCTGCATCAATTGCTGAAATGAAATATAAAGGAATTACCAAATTAAATTAACCCTGATTTTAGTTTGGAATCTGGATGTTATAAGATTGTTTATAACATAAATTAAAAACAAACAGCATAAAAATAATCCGTGTATAATTGTTAAAGGCAGTGGCAAATAATACCAGCACCGGCAAGGCAACTAAATGAGTAGTTAGTTATTCAACAACAGGTAATACGTTGTAAAGGAATTGGTTAGAAGCAGCTAAATTTTAGCAGTAAAAATTAATGTAGGGATTAATTAGTTCTGTTTTATAAAGTAAGCAATAAATTTTTGCAGAGGATGGAAGGTAGATATTTTTAACAGTAATTGACCATAAAGTTATCGAAAAATTTAATACTGCCCAACATTGATGACTATTTATCTTCGGTTGCTGTCAAATCTTACGCCGTTTGGTTTAAAAACCCACCGGGTGCAGCCGTTGAAAGGAAAACTCCCAATCGATTTATTAGCTTGGCATCTTTTTAAAACAAAACTGCCCCAAAGTGGGGCAGTCGGTAATTCATGTGACAATAGTGTGTTTATTTCACAATTACTTTAATACTAGTTGTTTTTTTATCCGGTGCAGTTATTTCCAGTTGATATATCCCCGAAAGCAGTCTGGTATTTGGCTCAATGGTTTCCGTACCCGTGCCTGCCAGATGATCAATATAGCTGGTGCCTAACACCTGTCCAAGATTATTAATTAACCTGGTACCATACACACCCTTTGGCATGCTATTCATTTGCAGGTGAAGGATGTTTTCTGTAACCGGGTTAGGGAATACATACATGGCTGGTGTACTCTTGTTGAGCTTTACCTTAACCACATTGCTGTAACCAACCACATTGTTATTGCTAATACTGCGGATGCGGTAATAGTAATAACCCAATGCAGGTGACACATCCAGCCAGTTGTATCCAACCGATGTTGCATTGTTGCCCGAACTGGCCCTGTCGGATACTTTGGTAAAATGATTCCCATCGGCAGAACGTTCAATATCGTACCCTTTGATGTTTGTTTCGCTGGCCACATTCCATTCTACCGCTATATCGCTGTTAAGCACGTTGGCCGTAAGACTGGTGTACACAACAGAGGGTTTAAACACCACTTTAAAGCGATCCTCTGCTCTGGAAGCTACATCCGGCGTTCCTTCAAAATAAAACCGGGTAGTACCGTTCATATTGATTGGGGTAGCCTTGTTCAGAAATTTATCTTCTATAAAACCTGCCAGATTATCCTGTTCCAGATTATCAGCCTCAAATTCAAACTGGTATTTTAGTTGCTTTGCTCTGGAGAATTTGTAATAGATCGTATCTTCTTTGGTAAGTACCGGTCTGAAGCTTACAGCCAGTGAAGTTTTGCCGCTTAATATACCAAAGGTTTCATACACATTGCCAAATTTTAAGGCATCCTCTAAGTCTACACCTGCGTTATAACTGTTATCAAATTTTGCCAGATTACCATCCGCTAAAACTGTATTGCCATTATTATCTATCAGGTATAAATTGGTTCTGAAGGATTGGGATACCGTTGGATTCATTGGTCTGAAAAGACTTAGATTATTAATACTGGATTTTGATTTTTCTGTAAATAATATTGACGGTGAAACTCCGGATGTTTTTACAAAAAATGCCTGGCTGGATTGAATAATACCTGTTTGGCCACCAGGACGGTTCGGTGTTCCATAGTATATTCCTGAATTAGGAGATGTCTCTAACATGGTTACATACGCTCCCTGTTGGGTGTTAATATTGGGGTCAAACACATAGAATTTTTTGCTTAAATTATTCAGGGTAAGTTTAGCAAAATCTACAGGAGATGCATAAGGGTTACCTATAAGGGTGTACCCTCCCAAAGTTGCTGTTGCTGAAAACTGCTGATTTCCGGTTTGCAAAGCACCCGTGCTGCTTAAAGTTGTGTTGTTGCTGGAAACAGCATCGAAAAGAGTAGGTCCGGGTAACCGGTCTCCTCTTACAAAAATCAGGAATCCTTTGTTATCAGCAGTACCCGTAGAACCAGAAAGCGACAAGGTTTTGGTATTGGGTACATAGGCAAGCTCCGATCCAAGCCTTAAGGATGTATTATTACGCGGGCTTGGGTCTAATCCGTTTGTGGCTATATTAGCTCCCGGGCCTGAAACATAGGTTCCTCTTCCAGAGATATAAGTGCCTGCATTTTGCCAGGTGTTAAACACGCTGCCCGTGCCAGACAGAGGCACTGTTACAAGGCGCCATGCCCGGCGGGCTGGATAATAGCGCTCTACTGCTACCTTGCCAGTAAAATGATTGCCTGAATTTACACCATTATTTGTGATATCACCTACCATAGCAGTACCTGATGCACTAGATATCAATACTATATTATCGCCTGTATTTAGATTGGCGTTACCTACATTGCCAAAGCCAAGTACACCGGTTATGTTTAAAGGAATTCCTGATCCTGATACAGTAAGACCGCCGGCATTGCTTACGGTAAGGTTTTTTAAGGTATTACCAACAAACAGGCTACCGGAAAAACTCTGGGCGGATACACCGTTAAAATCAAGCGTACCGTTACTTACATCAAAAATTCCAGTGTTCGTTATAGTACCTGCTATCTGCAAAATTCCGGAACCGCTAACGGTTAAACTAGCAGTTGGTTTAATGATTAGATTAGTTATGGCTAAAGTGCTTGTGCTTACAACAGGATTGTTAGTTGTTACAGCAGGAATAGTTACATCCGGACAAGAAGTTGAAGGTACCAATCCATCGGCCCAGTTGCCACCTGTATTCCAATCGTTGCTAACAGCTCCTGTCCAATAATTATGAATACCTACTAAGGCTATTGAAGAATTTACATTACCACAACCATTTCCTACCACTACGCGGTAACTGGTAGAAACTGTTACATTGGTATAGGTTAGTGTGATGGAAGCGTTTGCAATAGAAGTCCAGCTAGTACCTCCATTGGTAGAATATTCCCAATGTTGAATGGTACCGGTTTGTCCCGAAAGGGTAAGTGTTCCATTTCCACCACTACAAATAGATACAGTGCTGAGTAGCGTGCCGCCCGTGGCAGCAGCTTGTATGGTAATGGTGCCACCAATAGTTACTGGTGCGCAGGAAGTTCCCGTTGTGGTAATTATATAATTGTAAGCGCCGTTAGCATCATTTGGTGTACCATTAATTGTAAAAATATTGCCAACCAATGCACCGGTAACACCATTAGGTGCACCTGAGAGAGTAGCACCCGTTGCCGTACCGCCAATGGTATAAGTGATTGCTGACATGGCCGCATTATTACAAACTGACGGAGAAGCTACACCAGAAGTAAGACTAATAGTTTGCGCCTGTAGGGTAATAGATCCTGTTATTGTTGCGGAAGCACAGCCTCCACTTGTTGTAATGGTATAACTAAATGTACCACTTACACCAGGGGATGGCGTACCACTAATTGTAAATACATTGCCACTAAATGCACCACCAACACCTGCCGGTAATGCACCTGAGGTAATCGATGCATTGGTAGCATTTGAAATACCATAAGTGATTGGTATTATACTGCTGTTGTTACATACAGTTTGTGCATCTGTTCCATTTGCAGAAGAAAGCGTAATACCTGCTGCAGGTGTAACAGTTAT
>NZ_JACMOO010000096.1 GCF_014377975.1 Ferruginibacter sp. | reverse complement strand
TGTGCTATTCCAAAAGCAGGGGGCGTTTTTGATTATGCTACCAGAGCCATGGGAAAAGATATTGGCTTTGTTGCCGGCATGGCACAAATTATAGAATTTGTTTTTGCGCCACCCGCTATTGCGGCTGCTATCGGGGCTTACTTTCATATTTTTTTTCCACAGTTTTCTGTTACCAGTATTGCGGTAGTGGCCTACATTATTTTTACATCGCTTAACATGTATGGCGTAAAAGCTGCTGCTACTTTCGAACTCATTATTACCGCTTTTGCAGTATTTGAGTTATTGCTATTTAGTGGCATAGCGTTACCACATTTTCATTGGGCTAACCTTACCCAAAATGCTTTTCCCAATGGCTGGAAAGGTGTTTGGGGAGCAATACCTTTCGCAGTATGGTTTTTCCTTGGTCTCGAAGGGGTAGCCAATGTAGCAGAAGAAACAGTAAATCCTCAAAAAAATGTACTCAAAGGTTTTGGCTCGGCGTTGATCACCTTAATTATTTTGTGTGCACTTGTATTTGCTTCATCTGTAGGTGTTGGTGGCTGGGAAAAAGTGGTATATCCAACTCCAGGTGCAGAAGCTTCCGATTCTCCGTTGCCATTAGCTTTATCTCAAATAACAGGCAATAGCGGTTGGTTATATCATCTATTAATTACGATCGGTTTAATGGGACTGGTAGCTTCTTTTCATGGGTTGATATTGGCCGCAAGCCGTGCTACGTATGAGTTTGGTAAAACAGGTTGTATCCCGGTACTATTTGGTAAAATTCATCCAAAATTTAAAACACCCGTTAGCGCATTGTTGTTAAATATGTCAATTGGTATCATTGCATTGTTCACTGGTAAAACGGGAGATATCATCACCATTGCGGTGTTTGGTGCTATCATGCTGTACATCTTTGCCATGATTTCAGTATTGATATTAAGGAAAAAGGAACCCGGTTTAGCCAGACCTTTTAAGGTGCCGATGTATCCGTATTTTCCCATCATTGCGTTGGTGATTGCTGTAATTTCTATGATCGCAATGATAACGCTGAATATAAAATTAGCAGTGATCTTTTTTGCTATACTTGTACTTGCTTATATTTGGTTTCATTTTATTGTAAAACAAAAAACAGATGTCCAATCAACCATTATCAAAGGATAAAGTGCTGCAACTGTTGGCAGAACAAAACACCGAAAAAGTAAAATTGGCGGTTACCGATATCGATGGCATTCTGCGTGGTAAAATGATCAGTTACGAAAAATTTGTTTCCATTGTTGAAAAAGGATTTGGTTTTTGCAATGTGGTATTTGGTTGGGATGCCGGTGATGTAGCCTACGATAACAGCGGGTATACGGGCTGGCATTCAGGTTATCCTGATGCAACCGCAGCCATTGATTTAAATACTTTTCGACAAATTCCCTGGGATAACGATACGCCTCTTTTTCTAGCCGATTTTCGCGACAGCAAAGGAAATGATCTGGAAATTTGTCCCCGAAGTTTATTAAAAAAAATCATTCAGCAGGCTGGTGATAAAGGTTACACGCCGTATTTTTCGCAGGAGTTTGAATGGTTTAATTTGATAGACAATACAGACCAACTGTATGCAGGAAATTTTCGGGATACAAAACCGATGACACAGGGCATGTTTGGATATTCTCTGCAAAGAGCGGCAGAAAAAAATGATTATTTTAATGACTTGTTTACACTGCTGAAAAAGTTTGGTGTACCCATTGAAGGATTGCACACAGAAACTGGTCCCGGTGTGTACGAAGCTGCCATCACGTATTCAGAAATATTGGAAGCCGCCGACAGGGCCGTACTTTTTAAAAGCGGCACCAAACAAATTGCACACAACCATGGCGTGATCGCTACTTTTATGGCAAAGTTTAATGAAAATTTACCGGGCTGTAGTGGTCATGTTCACCAGAGTTTATGGAGTACAACAAAGAAACAAAATCTTTTTTATGATAAAAAAACAACAACAGGAATGAGCTCGTTAATGGAAAGTTATATGGCTGGTCAACTGGCCTGCCTGCCTTTTATTTTACCGATGTTTGCACCAACAGTTAATAGTTATAAAAGGTTGGTAGAAGGTGCCTGGGCTCCAACCACGTTAACATGGGCAATCGATAACCGCACAACCGCATTGCGGGCTTTGCCGGCCAGCAGCAGTTCAACAAGGGTAGAAACCAGAGTAGTTGGCAGCGACAGCAATCCTTACCTGGCAATGGCAGCTTGCCTTGCCGCAGGTTTGTATGGTATCAACAACAAATTAAAATTGAAAATACCCGCAACAGTAGGTAATGGTTATGCAGATAAAAAAAATGGAACCTTGCCAAAAAATTTGTGGGATGCCACGCAGGCAATGAAAACATCGCCCATTGCAAAACAACTATTCGGAGCAGCCTTTGTTGAACACTTTACTGCAACAAGAGAGTGGGAATGGAGGCAATTTTCAAAAGTAGTAACAGACTGGGAGTTGAAAAGATACCTTGAAATAATTTAAAAAATGTTGTTCCAGTCGTTAAGAGGTTTTTTTTGACCGGGCAAATACAGCAGCAACTTTCAACTTCATTGGCGTCGCACTCTTGTACTTTTGCAGCTTTATTAAACGCTTCCTACATCAGAAAGTCATAATAATTGTTTAAAAAAAAGGGATAGCAATGTAATAAAGAAATTTGTGATAACCCGTTCAGTCTGCGTTATCCGTGTACTATAAAAAATCCGTAATGATCCGTCCAATTCCGGGTCATCAGCGTTTCTATAAAAAAATAAAATTATTTGTATGACAGATTTTAATGTGATAAGACAATTTAGTTTTCCAACAATTATTCGCTTTGGTGCCGGTGTAGTAAAAGAATTGCCCGCTCATTTATTAGCCAATGGTTTAAGCAGGCCATTATTGGTTACCGATTCGATGGTCAGTAGCTTGGATTTTTTTAGAGATATTAAAGACAGCCTTACAGCAAAATCAATTTCCGTAGAAGTGTTTTCAGACATTCACAAAAACCCAGTAAAAAGTGATGTGTTAAAAGGTGGCGACGTTTATAAAGCAACCAACCGGGACTGTATCATCGGTATTGGTGGTGGCGCGGCAATGGATGTTGCAAGGGCCATTGTATTGCGCATCAACCATCACCGCGACTTGTTTGATTATGATGACCTCACGGGCGGCGACCAGTATGTTACCGAAGAAGTTCCTTATTTTATTACAGTGCCTACAACCAGCGGTACCGGAAGTGAAGTAGGAAGAAGTGCTATTATTTCGGAAGATGATACACACCGCAAAAGAATTTTGTTTGCTCCAAAGTTAATGGCCAAAATAGTTTTTGCAGATCCCTTGCTGACCATGGAATTACCACCATTTATAACAGCAGCAACCGGTATGGATGCATTAACGCACAACATGGAAGCTTTTATCGCAAAAAACTTTCATCCTATGGCGGGTGGTATTGCCCTGGAAGGAATTTACCTGATCAATCAATCCATTGCAGCGGCAGTAAATAAACCCACTCTTGAAGCAAGAAGTAAAATGATGATTGCTTCACTGATGGGCGCAGTGGCTTTTCAAAAAGGATTGGGTGTGGTGCATTCGCTGGCGCATCCATTGTCATCTTTGCTGGATACACACCATGGTTTGGCCAATGCGGTAAACCTGCCGTATGGCATGCGTTTTAATGCACCCGGACTGGAGACTGAATTTAAAAGAATGGCACTGGCGATGGATCTGAGCGAAACAACCGGTGAGGCAGTAGTCAGTCATTTGTTTGAATTAAACCAGCGGATAGGCATGCCGGTTCGGCTGCGGGATATTGGAGTAAAAGAAGAACATATTGAAACCCTGAGTGACCTTGCGCTGGCAGATTTTTGCCATCCCAATAATCCTAAACCGGTAACAAAAAAGGACTTTAAACAATTGTATACCCAAGCTTTGTAACTATGAAATCAGTAATAAAAATTGGCGTAACCTATACCGGCTCGGACGAAAAACATAGCAATTATTTACACTGGCTAAAAGGAAACGACGCAATCGAAATAACAACCTTATCACCGTTGAATACTGATCTGTATGCAATAAAGGATTTTGATGGTATTGTATTATCCGGAGGTGTGGATATGCATCCTGAATTTTATAAAAATGATGTCATCAATTATCCAAATGCGCCATTGCATTTTGATAAAAAAAGAGATGAGTTTGAGATGGCACTATTTAAAATAACCCAACAATACCAGTTACCATTGCTGGGCGTTTGCAGGGGAATGCAGCTGATAAACTGTGTGCTGGGTGGTACCTTAACGCAGGACATTGGCGCAACGGCCAACGCCATCCATCGTTTTGAAGAACATGATAAAGCACATGGCATTCATATAGTAAAAGGTACTTTGTTAAGTGAAATTACCGGTGTTGACAGAACAATAACCAACAGCGCTCACCATCAATGTATTGATGTGTTGGGCGAAGGCTTAACCATTAATTGTGGTTCTGATGACGGAATTATAGAGGGGGTAGAATGGACGGAAAAAGAAAATAAATCCTTCTTTCTTGCCATACAATGGCATCCCGAAAGAATGTATAAATTTCATTTAAACAATCTGCCTGCCGCAAAAAATATAAGAGACAGGTTTTTAAAAGAGATTAAAATTTCCATTGAAAACAAGCAAGCGTCACAAGTAAAATAACATTAAATATTCTGCATGAAAATTATCAATCCGGCAACAGAAACAGTTATAAAAGAAATAACAGAAGATACCAGTCAAACCATCCAGGAAAAATTTGAATTGCTTACCAATGGACAAAAGGCCTGGGCAAAAACCAATGTAACGGATCGTATTGCCGCAATTCAACATTTTTGTGATTTGCTTGAAGAACATAAAGACGAATTAGCCGCTACACTTACCAGCGAAATGGGTAAACCATTGCAGCAATCTTACAATGAACTCAATGGTGCCCGTGACCGAATCAAATACTTTATAGACAATTCAGAAAAATACCTTGCTGAAGAATGGGTAACCACAGAAGGGGCAACGAAAGAAAAAATTGTGTACGAACCCCTGGGCGTGATCGCTAATATTTCTGCATGGAACTATCCTTTTTTGGTGGGCGTAAATGTTTTTATTCCAGCACTAATTGGGGGGAATGCGGTTTTTTATAAACCTTCAGAATATGCCACCTTAACGGGGCAGCATATACAGGCACTCTTGTACAAAGCAGGTGTTCCTGAAAATTGTTTTCAAACAGCCATCGGACATGGCAATGTGGGGGAACAATTATTGCTCTTGCCACTAAATGGTTATTTCTTTACCGGCAGTTACCGCACCGGAAAATACATTGCCGAAAAAGTAGCGGGTAAAATGGTACCCTGCCAGTTAGAGCTTGGTGGCAAAGATCCATTGTATGTAATGGATGATGTGGAGCACATTGAGAAAGCTGCGGCAGACGCACTGGAAGGCGTAGTGTACAACAGTGGCCAAAGCTGTTGTGCAGTGGAAAGAATTTATGTGCAGGAAAAAGTGTACGACGCTTTTGTAAATGCTTATGTGGAAGAATGTAAAAAAATGAGGATCGGCGATCCGTTGGATAAGAGTACAGATATTGGTCCGCTTAGCAGAAAAGAACAACAGGCATTTTTATCTGCACAGGTAGATGATGCAGTGATCCTGGGTGCAAAAGTGTTATGTGGTGGTAGAATCCCTGCAGGCAAAGGTTATTATTTTGAACCCACGGTTTTGGTAAATGTAAATCACCAGATGAAAGTAATGACCGAAGAATCTTTTGGCCCTGTTGTTGGAATACAAAAAGTATCCGATGATGCGGAAGCGATACAACTAATGCAGGACACTGTTTATGGCCTTACTGCATCGGTATATTCCAAAAGTTTTGAGAGAGCAGAAGCGGTAATGCAACAGATGAATACAGGTACTGTTTACTGGAATTGTTGCGATAGGGTAAGCGGGACTTTACCATGGTCGGGCAGAAAAAATTCCGGCTTTGGAGCTACTTTGTCTTATCAGGGTATTCGGGCTTTTGTGCAGCCAAAGGCTTATCATATCCGGGGGTAGACAATCAGGATTATTGACTAAAAATTGAACTATCGATAAATCAAGTCGGGTACTTATTTTTTAAATGGGTTAAAACGAAGAAATTTCTTCGGGAAATACTGTTTTAAAATTTGAGCAAATCCACTCTTGGCATGGCTTCGCAGGGTTTGTACTTTTATAGATCAATATCCTATTCTCATGCAAACTAAAACAACCACCCAACCTTTTTTTACCCGGTTAATAAAAGTATTTTCAACAGGCATCCGTAATTTGTTCGCCTCCCGTTCAGAAAAAAAGTTTAAACGGCTGAAGGATTTTATTTCTTCATAGAATAAAAAAATCGGCTGTTAAACTATCAGATTTTATTTACAATTTCTTTAACCAAATCATTTTCATATCCTTTTTGCAGCAAATGATCCTGCAATTTTTTTCTTTTGATAAACAAATTCTTTTCGCCCTTCAAGGTTTTTAACTTCTGTTCTGCCAGCCGGTTGAATGTTGTTAAATAAGCATCTTCATCAATCAGACTCAAAGCCTTTTTTATACAATAAGGGCTAACCATTTTTTTCTTTAACTCGTATTTTATTTTTATCCGGCCCCAGTTTTTTATTCTAAAATGTCCACCGGCAAAACTAATGGCAAAGCGTTCTTCGTTTAAATAATTTTCTTCAATAAGGGTGCAGATGATTTGCTCCGTTTCGTTTTTATTTAAACCAAAGCCATATAATTTATCTTTTACTTCGCTGTGGCAGCGCTCCTGATAAGCACAATAGTTTTTAGCTTTTGGCAAAGCCTGGTGTGGAGTAAATTGTTGTTGCATGAAAGGAAGTATCTGTGAATCGAAAATAATACATTTTGAAGCAATGTTACCGGTAGATATCACTGTCGCAGGTACCTGTTTTGGGGCTGAATAAAGTGATTGGACAAATTCCCGTTCATTAATTTAACTGACAGTTAATTTTTAATTACTTTAGTAAGATGCAATGGAATAACAGGGTACAAATAATATCTGGGATTCATTACTGCCATTATTTTATCTTTGATTTTTAATACAAATATATTATGAAGTTTATTGTTTCGTCTTCTGCCTTGCTTAAACAACTCCAGCAAATTAGCGGTGTTATTAACGCCAACACCGTATTGCCAATTTTAGAGGATTTTTTGTTTGAAATTGATAAAGGCCAGCTAACCGTAGTTGCTACCGACCTGGAAACGGTAATGAAAGTGCATCTGGATATTGAAGCTAAAGACAGTGGAAGAGTTTGTATACCCGCAAAAATATTACTGGATACATTGAAGAATATAGCCGAGCAGCCGCTCACTTTTACCATTGACAAAAACTTTGGGGTTGAAATTACCAGTGATAACGGAAAGTATAAAGTAATGGGCGAAAACCCGGATAACTTCCCTAAAGAGCCGTTGGCTGACGATGCCAATGCTTTTACTATGGCATCCTCTGCACTGGTTACCGCTATCAACAAAAGTTTATTTGCGGTAAGTAATGACGACTTGCGGCCAGCCATGACCGGCGTATTTTTTGAACTGGCTCAAAACAGTCTAACCTGCGTAGCTACTGATGCACATCGCCTTGTAAAGTATAAAAGAAATGATGTAAGCTGTCCAAAAACGGATACGTTTATTGTACCCAAAAAACCGTTGAACCTTTTAAAAACGGCTTTGCCGGATAATGCAGATGAGCTTATATTATCTTACAACAGTAATCACCTTTTTGTAAAACATGGTGGTACCGAACTGGTTTGCCGGTTAATAGATGCCCGTTTTCCGGATTATAAAGTGGTGATACCGGTTGATAATCCGTATAAATTAACGGTAAACAAAAGCGATTTTCAAAGTGCCTTACGCAGGGTAAGTGTATTTAGTAATAAGAGTACCAACCAGGTTGCCCTAAGCATCAGTGGCAGCGAATTGCAGCTGGCTGCACAGGATGTGGATTTTAGTTTTGAAGGCAACGAACGTATGGCCTGCCAGTACGATGGCGAAGACCTGCAGATAGCTTTTAATGCTAAATTTTTAATTGAAATGCTCAACGCCGCGGAAACACCTGAAATAGTAATTGAATTAAGTACCTCAACAAAAGCGGGTATTATCAAGCCAACAGAAGTAGATCTAAATGAAGAATTACTGATGCTGGTAATGCCGTTGATGTTGAATAATTAAAGGGTCCGGGACCCTAAATCTCCCAATGAGGACTTTTGAAGCGCTTAACAATTCGGGCAGATTTTATTTTTTTTGATTAACAGGATTTGCACAACATGCAGATCCTGTTTTATTAAGGGTAAGAGCGCTTTTCTAATTGTACTTTTCGAGAAGTAAATTTTTCCTGAATCATTCATGAGTTCAAAAGTCATCGCCGGGGATTTAAGGGGGCTTCTCCTTTTTTTTAATGATCTTGCAGCATAAAATATTTTTATCATGGTATTAATCGTATTGGGATTTATTATTTTTATTGCCATCAATGTGGTAGTAAAAAATAACCCGGTTGCAGCAAAATTTGCAGGCGCCGGTCGCATACTGGCGCTGGTGTTTATTTTGCTGGGTATTTCTACTGCCTGTGTTAAGCAGATTGATGCTGGTGAAATTGGAGTAAAAAGTCTGTTCGGCAGTATTCAAAACGACATTATGGGCAGCGGCCTTCATTTTATAAATCCTTTACTGGATGTAAAAAAGCTGGATGTGAAAACACAAAATTATACCATGAGCGGTGTAAATGATGAAGGCAATAAAGCAGGTGATGATGCCATCAAGGTATTAACCAGTGATGGTTTGGAAGTAACGATTGATTTAACTGTTTTGTACAGGGTTGTGGGAGCAGACGCACCCAGGTTATTAAGAGAAACTGGTGAGGATTACCGGGATAAAATTGTGCGGCCAATTACCCGTACCAAAATCAGGGACAATGCAGTTTATTACCAGGCGGTAGATTTATTTGGTTCCAAAAGAGATGAATTTCAGCAACGCATTTATAAAAGTATTGAAGATGATTTTTAAAAAAGAGGTCTCATGCTGGAGCAGTTGCTGGTAAGAAATATCACCCTCCCCAATTCGGTAAAAGCATCGATTGAATCGAAAATAAATGCGGAGCAGGATGCCAAAAAAATGGAGTTTGTATTGCAGAAAGAAAAACAGGAAGCAGAAAGAAAAAGAGTAGAAGCACAGGGTATTGCCGATTATCAAAAAATTATTAACACCGGCCTCACCGATCAGCAATTGCAATACGAACAAATAAAAGCCATGAAAGAAATTGCGCTAAGCGCCAATGCAAAAGTGATTGTAATGGGTAAGGGTAATACGCCTTTGATTATTGATGGTAAGCAGTAACATGAATTTTAAAATATTTAAAATTTCTTTTAAAAAAATACTACAGAACTCAGCCTGACAGATAATTGGCAAGTCTTGTGTAAATGCATGCGTTAATAATACCCCTTCCCGCAGATAGGCAAAAATCCTTATCTTTGCCACCTGCTCCACTTTAATAATGCGGCAAGTTGTAAGCCGGTGTGGTAAATATATTTCCGCTGATTCAGAAAATGCAACGTCTTTCCAGCCTCAAAAAAATCAAAACCATTTAATGGCATTTAGAAAATTAGAATTAATTGAACCTATCCTGAAGGCATTGGCCGATGAAGGATACACGGTCCCCACGCCCATTCAGCAACAGTCTATTCCTTTAATACTTGAAAGAAAAGATTTGCTGGGTTGCGCCCAAACCGGCACTGGTAAAACCGCGGCATTCGCTATTCCTATTTTACAGATTTTGTATGAAGATAAACCTGCTATCCGTGGTCCCAAACATATTAAAGCGCTGATACTTACACCCACAAGAGAGTTGGCAATACAAATCGGCGAAAGCTTTGCAGCGTATGGAAAATATACCGGCTTATCACATACCGTAATTTTTGGTGGTGTATCACAAATGCACCAAACCAGTCAACTGCAAAGAGGTGTGGATATTTTAATAGCCACGCCAGGCCGCTTGTTGGACTTAATGAGCCAGGGTTATATCGGGCTGCAGCATTTAAAAATATTTGTACTGGATGAGGCAGACAGAATGCTGGATATGGGATTTATTCACGATGTAAAAAGAGTGATCATCAAATTACCGGCAAAAAGGCAAACCCTTTTCTTTTCTGCCACCATGCCACCGGAAATTCAAACACTGGCAAATGTGTTATTGACCAACCCCTCGAAGGTGGAAGTCACCCCGGTATCGTCTACCGTTGATGCAATTGAACAAAGTTTGTACCTGGTAGATAAAGCCAATAAACCTGGTTTGTTATTGTATCTTTTAAAAGATAAGGCAATTGTTACCGCACTGGTTTTTACCCGTACCAAACATGGTGCTGATAAAGTGGTAAAAATTCTGCAAAAAGAAAATATTACATCGGCTGCCATCCATGGTAACAAATCGCAGAATGCACGTCAGCATGCATTAAGCAATTTTAAAAATGGTAACCTGCGGGTTTTGGTAGCAACGGATATTGCTGCCCGGGGAATTGATATTGATGAACTGACACATGTTATAAATTTTGAATTACCGAATGTACCTGAAACGTATGTTCACCGTATTGGCCGTACAGGCCGTGCAGGCAATACTGGTATTGCGCTTTCTTTTTGCGACCAGGAAGAAAGGACAGAATTGAAGGATATTCAAAAACTGATTGCCAAAAATATCCCGGTGGTAGACAGTCATCCTTACCCGTTAAGTGCCGGTTCTTTTATACCACAGGCAGGTGGGCCAAAATTAAAAACCTTTAATCGTGGTGGACGCAGCATGCATTCAAGCGACAGGGGTGGCAGACAAGGCTACGGAACACAGCGTACCGGAAATAAATAATGTAACTTTTTTTTAAATAATTAGAACGCTGTTTAGAAATAAACGGCGTTTTTTTGTTGCACAATACTGCGGAAATACTACGCTTAGATTAAAGATTAACAAAGCTGTTTTTGTACAAGAGGGCGATGCAAGGATGAACCACAGGGCTTCGTAGCCCGGATAACCCTGCTGTAAAAATATTTAGCCGTAAACGCATCCTGTTAATTATTGTATTTTTGTTTTAAAATAATTAAACATGTCGTCTCTTACGCTTACTATAATTCAAACAGACCTGAGCTGGGAAAATAAGGCTGCTAATCTTCAACGGCTGAAAGAAAAGATTGAGGCCATGGACGAAAGAACAGAAATAGTAGTGTTGCCAGAAATGTTTAGTACGGGTTTTACGATGGTGCCGGAATTATTTGCAGAAACAATGGAGGGCGAAACCGTTGCCTGGATGAAAGAGATGGCTGAAAATAACAAAATAATTATAACCGGAAGCCTTATCATTGAAGAAGATGGTCAGTATTTTAACCGGTTGATATGGATGTTGCCCAACGGACAAACCGGTCATTACGATAAGCGTCATTTATTTGGGTATGGTGACGAAGACAAACATTATACACCAGGAAATAAAAGATTGATTGCCTCTGTAAAAGGCTGGAGAATTAACCTGCAGGTTTGCTACGACCTGCGGTTTCCGGTATGGAGCAGGCAGCAGTATGTTTCAATGGAAAGCGAATACGATCTGTTGATTTACGTAGCCAACTGGCCGGAAAGAAGAAGCCATGCCTGGAAAACATTGCTGTGTGCGCGGGCGATAGAAAATCAATGTTTTGTAGCAGGTGTAAACCGGGTGGGCAAAGACAATAAAAATGTATACTTCAGTGGCGACAGCCTGGTCATTGATCCGTTGGGGCAGGTATTATACCACATGCCAGACGCCGAAGATGTTTTTACCATTACACTGCAAAAAGAAGAGGTAGATAAAGTAAGAACACAGTTTCCGTTTTGGAAAGATGCCGATGCGTTTACAATTCATTAGTACTGCGTTTAACCGGCTGTTATCCTTGTAAATTACTATACTTTCTGCGCATTTTACCGGTTATAAAAACTTGTAAATTTTCTTAAATCCGCTGTGCTCTTTTCTGTCTCTAAACTTTGACTGCACTATAGATTTATTTATAGCTTTATGGCTTTCTCCACTTTTATTTTCTCTTTTTCAAGTGGCAATTATCAGTTCCAGACTCCGCTTTTCTATCGTCATCATATTTAAATCATCGCTTTTCATTTTAGCAGAAAATGATAGCTTTTCTGGCTCGATTTTATACGTTTCCAGCAATATACTTCTTTGTGCGGATACCTCTTTTAGGAACATTTCTGTTTGGTATACTGCTGATTCATCTAAATGATTATTCTCAGAATTTAATCATTGTAAAAATAGAGTCATACCTTTCAAAATTAATTTAAGCAACCCAGGCAATGATAAAAAAATATAAAAGCGATTCCGTAGAATGGAATAAGGTGCGGAACCCTAAAAATTTATTGCTTATTTTAATTGGCACCTCCCTTGCCGTGCTGGCCATGAAAGGTTTTATGATCCCTAATCGTTTTATGGATGGAGGCATTACGGGAATCTCTATTTTGCTACACGAAATTTTTCATATTAATATCAGTTTTTTAGTTATTATATTAAATGTGTTATTTATTTATCTTGGGTATAAGCGAATTGGAAAAACATTTGCCGTACAAACAACTATTGCAGTATTATTACTCTCGATCGGTTTACTTTTTATCTATATAAACCCCATAACCCATGATAAATTACTGATTGCTATTTTTGGTGGTATTTTAATTGGTACCGGTGTGGGGTTGGTAATTAGGGCGGGTGGTGTAATTGATGGTGCAGAGGTAATTGCAGTTTTTACCGGACGAAAAACGGGGTTTTCAAACAGCGAAATTATCATGCTGATCAATACTATTATTTTTATAGTTGCAGCTTTTGAGTTTGGTGTAGAAACAGCCATGTATTCCATCATCACTTATTTTACTGCATCGCGGGCCACTAACTATGTAGTGGATGGTATTGAAGAATTTACTGCCATGAATATCATTTCGGCAAAGCAGGAAGAAATAAAAAGTTTTTTAGTAAATGAATTGAGTAAGGGGATTACCGTTTATAAAGGTGAGCGGGGGTATCTTCCCGGAAGTTTTGAAATTAAAACTGATTGCGAAATTATTGTTACCATCGTAACCCGATTAGAAATAAAACAAATTCAGGATGGGGTATTAAGCATCGATCCCAAAGCTTTTATTTACGTACACAGCATAAAAGAAGCTACCGGCGGAGTATTAAAAGCTAAAGCGCATACAAAGTAACCCGAAAATGAAAGATTTTGTAATCAATTTACTGGATAGTAGCCTTAACGAATTTTACTATTTTCATAATGTAAAACATACCTTATATGTTTTGGATAAAGCCGTTGAAATTGCACATTATGAAAACTGCACAACAGCAGAAATTGAATTGGTGCGTGTTGCTGCACTATGGCATGATGTAGGTTTTATAAATATTTATGACGGACATGAAGAAGAAGGTTGTACACTTGTAAAAGAATATTTACCCGACTTCGGTTATACTGCCGACTCAATAAAAATAATTT
This sequence comes from Ferruginibacter sp., assembly GCF_014377975.1. Taxonomy (GTDB): domain Bacteria; phylum Bacteroidota; class Bacteroidia; order Chitinophagales; family Chitinophagaceae; genus Ferruginibacter. The sequence goes on along the minus strand of NZ_JACMOO010000096.1, from coordinate 21,820 downwards.
GCGGTATAATATTGGCCACCAAAATGCCACAATCACCGCAAAATAAGTTAGAGCAAATAATGGCAGATGCCGACCTTGAATATTTGGGAACCGCTAACGCAGCCACCACTGCAAATGAATTGTTTAAAGAACGAAAATTTTTAAATCCCCTCCTTACTGCAGACCAATGGAACCAAATGCAGATTTCTTTTTTACAAAAGCACCATTATTTTACAAATTTTTGTAAAGAAAATAAAGAACACATCAAACAATCCTACCTTAAAAAATTAGTTAATAATAAAGTTTAGAATGAACCTTTAATGCCCTTAAGTTAACAAATTTGCAAGTAACCTTAAGTTTGTTCCCGGCTGGTAGCCAGGATTGCGGATTACCAATCCATAACTTAAAGGCATTAAATTAATTTTAGAATTTTACATAAAACTTTCGTTAAGGAAAAAGTTCTTAAAGGAAAAATAAAACTGTAAACCAAAAAGGCAGCAGGTGCGCTGACCGAAAAGGTAGGCCTGTCAATTATATTACAATTACCTTTTAATACCAACGAATGATTTGTAAATTAAATCAACAACCCGTTTTGAAGAAATTACTGCTTTTGACGCTCGTATCGTTTATACTAATACACGCTTCAAAAGCGCAATCCGTTGCCCTGAGAGACAGTCTGCTAAAAAAAATAAAAACGCTTCCAAATGATAGCAACCTGGTAATTGCGCTGAATCAATTGGCTTTTGCCTATCAATTAAAAAGACCGGATTCAACCTATCTTTTAGCTCAACAATCCTACGAACTTTCCCGGAATATACATTACCCTTTAGGTGAAGCCCGCGCCTTGAATGTAATGGCTATTTCATTTTCTCAATTAGGCGATTATGCCAAGGCGTTAAAAATGTTCAATCAATCCAAGATAGCCTTTATTGAATTAAAAGATACCCGTAATACAGTTGTGACTTTAAGTAATATAGCCGATTTCTATATGCAACAGGGGGAATGGCAAAACGGCCTGAATAAAATGAAAGAAAGCTATACCCTTTATGAAGTAAATGTCTAAACCTGAGCCAATACTTAAAAGTACTATTTTATCTAATATCGGCGAATGTTATTTTAATTTAAAACAGCTGGATTCTGCCGGTGTTTATTTGAAAAATGCAATGCAATTGGCAGGCTCATATAATCAAAGTCTACTTTCTACTATCTTTTTTTTATTAGGCGATGTAGCCTTTGCAAAAAATAATACAACTCAGGCCTATTCCTTTTATCAACAAAGTATTGCAGGTTCCAGTAAAGAAGAGTCTTATTCAGAAATGTTTGAAGGGTACTACCGAATGGCAAAATTTTATCACAATTCTGCCCGAATTGATTCTACTATTTATTATGCTAAACTGTCCTTAAACTTCGCTCAAAAAGGTAGTTACCTTAAAGGTATCTTAAAAGCAAGTCAAAATTTATCTTCAATTTACGAGGGAGTTAATGATGTGGAAGCCCTGCGATATTTTAAAGTGTCGCAGGCTGCCCGCGACAGTCTTTTTAGCCAGGATAAAATGAAACAGTTAATGTCGCTGAGTTTTGAAGAAAAACAAAAGACCCAACAAATCGAAGTCGCAAGAATGGAGTACAAAAACGCCATAAGGTCGAATATATTAATAGGGATATTAGTTGTTTTTGGGGTGTTGGCCATGTTCCTGATACGAAACAATCGTCAAAAACAAAAAGCCAATCTTTTATTACAAAAACAAAAAAATGAAATTGACAGCAAGGCGAAAGAATTAGAAGTACAGAAAGAAAATCTGGAACAATCGTACAATAATATTGCACTTCTGGGAGAAATCGGGCGCAAAATTACCGCTTCGCTTTCAGTAGAAACAATTATAGGTACGGTCTACAATAATGTAAACACTTTAATGGATGCGTAGGTATTTGGCATTGGTATTTATCACGACGATACCAGGAGTCTTGAATTTCCGGCCACCTACGAAAATGGTAAAGCCTTGCCTTGCCGGTTTATTCAAATTATATAGATGACGAGAGCAGGCTTTCAGGTAAATGCTTTAACAGCGGTAAAGAAATTGTGATTGGCGATTTACATGCTGAATACAGCCTGTATTTAAAAAATATTCCAACCCCAAGCCAGGGCGATCAGCCAGTTTCTCTTATTTATCTTCCGCTAACGGTAAATGAAAAAATGCTTGGTGTAATAACCGTACAAAGTTTTAGTAAAAATGCTTTTAGTGCTTACCACTTGTACATGTTGCGTACCATTGCCGTTTATGCAGCCATCGCTTTGGAAAATGCGGATTCGTTTAATAAACTTACCCTTACTGTTGACAGCTTGCAACAAACACAGAAGCAATTGATTGAATCAGAAAAAATGGCATCACTCGGGGAATTAACGGCAGGGATAGCGCACGAAATTCAAAACCCGTTAAACTTTGTAAATAATTTTAGTGAGGTAAATACAGAGTTGATTGAAGAGATGCAACAGGAAATTGATAAAGGAAATTTCGCCGGTGCAAAAGAAATATCGAATGACATAAAGGAAAATGAAAAAAAAATAAATCATCATGGTAAACGTGCGGGCGATATTGTTAAAGGAATGTTGCAACACAGTCGCAACAGCAGCGCCGCTGCAAAAGAATTAACTGATATAAATAAACTGGCTGATGAATACTTGCGATTGGCTTATCACGGCTTGCGTGCAAAAGACAAATCATTTAATGCAACAATGAAAACAGATTTTGATCAGCATATTGGCAACATCAATATTATTCCACAGGATATTGGGAGGGTTATTTTAAATTTAATTACCAATGCATTTTATGTGGTAGATGAAAAAAAGAAATCAGGAATTATGAGTTACGAGCCAACGGTGTTTGTAAGTACAAAAAAAGTAAATAATACCATAGAAATAAGCGTAAAGGATAATGGCAATGGCATTCCTCAAAAAGTGATGGATAAAATATTTCAGCCTTTTTATACCACCAAACCTACGGGAAAGGGAACGGGTTTAGGATTATCGTTAAGTTATGATATTATTAAAGCACATGGCGGTGAGATAAAAGTAGAAAATAAAGAGCAGGAGGGAGCTGCATTTATAATTATTTTACCGGTATAAAAATTAAACAAATCAAATGAAAATATTAGTGGTCGACGACGAAAAGGATGTTCAATTTCTGTTTGAGCAGAGGTTTAGAAAAGAAATTAAAAGTGGCGAGATGAATTTTGTTTTTGCTTTTTCCGGCGAAGAGGCATTAATATATCTTAACGGCCACGAGCAGGAAGCAGTATTGATTTTATCTGATATTAACATGCCTGGCATGAGCGGACTTGATTTACTAAAGACTATCAAACAAATAAATAATCAACCTCCTCCAATTGTAATGATGATAACGGCCTACGGTGACGCAGAAAATTTTAATATGGCCAAACAACTTGGCGCGGATGATTTTTTAACTAAACCGCTCGATTTCACCCTTCTGAAAGGAAAACTTAAAGGTATAAAATAATTGTAAAAATTTTAGTTGCCGATGATAAAACCGATTTGGAGTTTCGCATCAAACAAAAGTTCAGGCAAAAAATACGGGAGCAACAATATGAATTTATTTTTGCAATAAATGGCAATGATGCGTTGGCTAAAATCTTACTGCATCCTGATATTGAAATTGTACTCAGCGATATCAATATGCCGGAGATGGATGGATTAACATTATTATCACGATTGAGTGAATCAAGCCCGCTTATAAAATCGGTTATAGTTTCTGTGTATGGCGACATGGAAAATATTCGTTCCGCAATGAACCGTGGGGCATTCGATTTTATTACCAAACCCATTAATTTTCAAGACCTTTCCTTAACGATGGAAAAACAATCAGTCATGTTAATCAGACCCGTGCAACACTTAAGGCGATTAAAGAAAATAATATTCTTAAAATGTATGTAGATGAAAACGTACTGAATTTTATGGGTAGCCGGGAGTACGAGGCCTCATTAATGGTAAATGAAGTAGTAGAAGCAACGGTTGCTTTTATAGACATCTGTAGTTTTACCTCCATTAGTGAAAAAGAAATGCCTGATGTGGTGGTTGATTTACTCAACCGTTATTTTGACCTGATGGTAAAAGAAATAATTGCCCAGAACGGGTTGATAGATAAATTTATCGGCGATTGTATTATGGCCGTTTTTAAAGGCCCGTACCATTTAGACAGGGCAATTGAAGCTTGTCTCACTATCCGGAATAAAATAGAGGAACTGCCTGGCAATATCGATTTTTTACCGAAGGTATTTATTGGTATAAATTGTGGTGAAATGATATGCGGTAACATTGGTTCGGCAACTTTGAGAAGACTGGACTATACAGTTATCGGTGATACCGTGAATACGGCACAACGTTTACAAAGTGTGGCCGCAAGCGGGCAGATATTAATAAATGAAGCTTGCTACGAAAAGGTGAAGCAGTCTTTTAACTGTGAAAGAATTGGAGCTACCAATCTTAAAAATAAAACGGAAGAAGTAATTGTGTGAAGTGAAATATTGAAAATATATCAAAATCAAATTCAATAATATTTGATTGAAGTTTTTAAAAGCCAGGCTTAGAAGAAACTATTTTCAATCAATAAGTACAACCCATTGTTTTAGGAAATGTACCTTGTCAGGCATTTTGTAATTAAACTTTCTAATGGGTCTGTCATTAGTCATTTTTGTTTCTACCTTTTCGATAACAGTGTAATTGATACCGCAGGTAACACCCGGGATAATCTTTTTCAAAGATTAGTTTAAAGCCTGCTGGCTGGCACTTGTATAAAAACTGTAAGATTAAACCTTTGTATTTTTTATTTTGTCACCAATGTTCAAAAGGCTGTTTAGTTTGCTTTATTCGAACATTGGTGAGAAAATAAAAAATCTATATTTCCTGAAACTATTTTTTGATAGCTTCTGCCATCCATTCTAATATTTCGGATTCTGTACCAATTTATCATTTTTATTCACTTCTCCTCTGCTGATTGGAAAGAAATACGACTTATCAAGCCATGCTCCGAGCTGAATTACTATAGGAGTTATGGTTGGAATAGCCGCAGTTGTGTGGTCAGGATTTAATGGATATAAAACAGAAACACCGTGCATTGGATGATAAGCCTGGTCGGCTATCAGCCAACGGCGAACATCAAAAAATCGCTGATTTTCATAGGCCAGTTCAACACGCCTCTCATTGCGGTAATGCATTTTCAATGCATCTCCGGATTCAGTAACCTCTGGCATACCAGCCCTCTTGCGTATCATGTTGATATACGAACGGGCTTCGGCATCTTCACCTAGTTCAATACATGCCTCCGCATAATTTAACAATATTTCGCCATACCTGAAATAACGCCATGTTAAGTCCTGAGCTGCGGCCTGTATATCAACCGTTGGATCCAGGTATTTGCGCATGGTTGCACCAGAGGTATTATTATTCCATGAATTGGCAATACTGTTGCGTGAATCCAGGCCATAAACAAAAGTCTTTGTACTGGTGGCATTATCCCATTTTTCCCAGGTACCAACCTGCATCACTCCTACCGGATCAACCCCGGTTAAATCTGCGGGACGTGGTCTCCATTTTGCACCCTCAAATAATATGGATGCATAAAAACGGGGATCCCGATTTTTGTAGGGTTCCGCCGCATGCGCAGGATTACTTCTGTTAAAACGGCTACCGTCCGCCATTTCATAATCTTCAACCAATTCGTTAACGGCACCAACGCCGCCATTTCCATACCAGCCATTGGGCGTAACATCCCAGCCATTAACGCCCTGGCCTACCGAGGCTGCAAAAAAACGTACAAAAATATCTTCACTGCTTTGCCTTGACGTAAAAAGGTCGGAATAATTCTGTGAAGTATTTTCTCCCGGAGCCGGATTTGCTTTGTACAAACTGTACACATTCATATCTATTACTGCTTTTGCTGCATCTTTAGCGGCTTTCCAGCGGGCGGCAGCATCGCCGGAAGTATACCCCAGGAATTCAGGATTTGAATATCCAGTTGTTACCAGACTATTTTTCTGAGGGTTGTGCAAATCACTTGCGGCATAAAGCAACACCTTTGCTTTTAGAGCTAATGCAGCACCTTTTGTTGCACGACCATTGTTATTACCACTATTTGATAGTGGTAATAACAATGCAGCTTTATCACATTCATCCACAATAAATTTTACACATTCATCATACGTATTGCGTGGTGCACTAAAACTATCCTTTAACCCGTAAACTTTTGTAATGATGGGCACCCCTCCATAATAACTAATTAGATTGTGGTAGTCCCATGCTCTTAAAAAAGTAACTTCTCCCACCATCCTGTCTTTTTGTGTCTTGCCGTCAATCAGCGTTTCATCAAACTTAACCGTACCAACTTTTTCGAAAAAAGTATTGCAGGCTCTTATGTCTGAATAATTGCCATTCCAGTTACCCCAGTTTGCATTATCCGGGGTTATCAGGCTGTTACCAATGTCAAAACTAGCTTCCTGGCGGCTTCGGGATTCATCCACACTGCCCGCATTCATATCCCAGCCCCAACCGATATTACCATAAATATTATTGACATAAAGCTCTGCTAAAACAGGATCTGACCATACATTGGCATCAGAAAACTTATCCAGCGGGCTTGTTTCAAGAAAATCTTTTTTACAAGAAAAAGATATGATCACTAAAGCAATAAATACAATTGCCTTAAATTTATTTATTTGAGTTCTCATTTTCTAAATTTTTAAAATGTTATTGATACACCTGCATTATAAACTTTCATCAGAGGATAAACCTGGCTGTTTACCCATATAGATTTATCATCGTTATTAGGAGATTCGGGATCCCAATCTACCATCGGGGTTACCGTAATAAGATTTGCACCACTGATATAAACCCTTAAGGCGCTGATACCAACTCTTTTGATCAATTTTTTAGGTAGGTTATATCCGACTTCAACATTTTTAAGTCTTGCATAATCACTCTTTCTAACCCAATAAGTATTATTAGGAGCGCCATCTGTCATCCAATATTCCTTGCTGCGGTTCCACGTTCTGGGCTTAATTGCATTTATGTTGTCTTTAGTCCAGCGGCCGGTAACGTCATCCTGCAGGAAATTGCCTGCTTCACCTGAGAAAGTTCTGTAAGATCTTTCGGCTCCTGAAGCACCTTGTATAAGAGCAGAAATATAAAGATTCTTATATCCTAAATCCATACTAAACCCGCCTGTAAAAGTGGGTATATCCGTTTTATAATCTCTTACCTGATCTAAGCCATCAATTTTACCATCGTTGTTTACGTCTTTAAATATGATGTCGCCTGCTCTTGCTCCTGCCCAATGTGGATATTTATCTACTGCTCCCTGGTCTTTAAATATTCCTATTGCCTGGTAGTACAATTGTGAATTCATTGGGTGGCCCGTAGATTGCTGGTAGCCAGGAATGCCTGGAGTTTCATCCCAGAATAAAATTTTATTTTTAGAGTAAGCTCCGTTTACAGAAAGGGCATACGTGAAGTCGCCTATTTTGTTGTTGTAACCTACCTGAAATTCGAATCCCTGGTTGGAAACTCTACCCAAATTTTCCTGCGGCAGTGTTAAACCGGTAGAACTTGGTACGGAAGCATTTCTCCACCATAAAATATTGCTGCGAAGGTTATAGAAATAATCGAAGGAAAAAGAAAGTTTATTATTCAGCATCTGGCCGTCAAACCCAATATTGGATTGATTTGCTATTTCCCAGGTAACTCCCGGATTTGGGGTAACGCCTGCTGCCACCTGATTTACCTGCGTATTTTGGTTAAAAATATAAGTGCCGCTATAGCTATAAGTAGAAAGGTACTGGTAAGGGTCAATGCGGTCATTACCGGTTTTACCCCATGATCCACGGATTTTAAACTCATTAATAAATGAAAGATTATTTTTCCAGAAATTTTCCTGAGATATTCTATACCCTAGTGAAACGCCGGGAAAAAATCCAAATCGTTTGTTTGCCGGAAAGATATAAGACCCATCATATCTAAAAACAAATTCTGCAAGGTATTTTCCGAGATAGTTATAGTTTAGGCGGCCAAAATAATTTAACCGGGCATTCGTAGAGGCATATCCGCTATTATCTTTTAACAAATTACCTCCTGCATCCAGCTGGTCAATTGCGGTAGAAGCAAAATATCTGCGAAATGCCTGGAAATTCATTAAGTCCCCAGTTTGCTTTTCTGTGCCTAGTAATATCTTAATGTTATTGTCTTTTATATTGGTTTCATAATTGATCAATGCATTCAGTGTTGATCTTTGGGTATTTGTAAAAGACTGTCTAAGTCTTGGTTCTGCAAATCCCCTTTTGCCTGCCACAAGAACCGGCACCTTATCAGCATCATAAGTAGTGCGATCCCAGGTATACAAATACCAGGGTTTCTGAAATAGTTTACGGGTCTGAATATTTTTATCAACAGAAACATTGGCAGTAACTGACAACCCTTTTACCCAGGGAATATTGATATCCAATTTTACATTACTCTGCATAATGTAGGCTATATTCCTGTCGTATCCTGTTGCATCAGTAACAATAACGGTTGAGTTAGCTCCATATTCTACATCAGGTCCGGGAAGCCCATTTGGCCATTTTGCAGGCAGGTAAGGGTAAGCCCTGTTCATTGCCCAAAAAGGATTTAAAGCTCCTTCACCTGTAATTCCTGAAAAATTTCTGTTTTCCTGATTTCCCTGCAGGTCAAATGATAAACGGATATCTTTAGAAATTTTTGCATCAATATTTGTACGGAAATTATACTGATGATAATTGGTGGCGCTGTTATAGTACATTCCATCCTGATAGTTTCCTCCTGCTGAAAGCAGGTATTTTATAGCATCTGAACCACCCCTTATTGAAATATTTGCGTACCGTTGTGCAGATAGTGGTTTAACGGTTGCCTTAAACCAGTCTGTATTTGGATACAACCATGGCTCAGAACCATCCTTGTATTTTTGAATTTCTTCTGCTGTATACCTTAAAGGTTCACCCGCATACTCCTTAATTTCGTTGATCATTTGTGCATAATTTGCTGCATCGGCCATTTTCGGAAGTACAGTAGGCGCAGTTAAGCCGCTGTGAAGATTAACCTGTACCTGGGGTTTACCGGTAGTTCCCCGCTTGGTGGTAACCAGTATAACTCCATTGGCTGCCTGGGCACCATATATGGCGGCAGAAGCATCTTTTAACACAGTGATGTTTTCAATATCTGCAGGATCCAGGCGATCAATACTACGGTTTGCAATACCATCCACTACAATAAGCGGAGAATTATCGCCCAGTGTATTTGCGCCACGTATTCTTAATACGGAGCCATCATTTCCAGGTTCGCCTGTTCGCGTAACAGCTACCAAACCAGGTAAACGTCCTGACAATGAATTTGTAACATTCGCTAAAGGAGATTTTTGCAATACACTTCCCTTCACTGCCGAAACAGAACCGGTTAATGTTGCTTTTCTGGTGGTACCGTATCCTACAACCACTACTTCATTTAAAGAAGAGGTGGTTGCTGTTAGTTTTATAACTAACATTAATCCATCTTTATCGGCTATTATTCTTTGTTCTTCATAACCAATCACTGAGATCAATAAGGTAGCTCCTTTATTTACCTGCAGTGTAAAAGATCCATTGGCCTGGGTAGTAGTGCCGGTAGCCTGACTTACTACTGATATAGATACATCCGGTATCGGCACATTATTTTCTGACAAAACACTTCCGCTAACAGTAATTTTTTGCTGGGCAAAAGAAGTAAAAGAGAGGAGAAGAAAAAATGGTATCAAGCAAAGCTTAATACCTGGAGGTAAACAACAGAATTGTTTTTTTAACATGGCAGGTTGTTTTTATAGTTAAGAAAAAAAAGGTTACGCAGCCTCGTTAGTAGCTGAATATTTTACAATGTAGCGATGATATTTTTATCAACTGTCCTGTCCTGTCTGTCTATAAAAAAGACTGAATACTTATTTTGGAATAAAATAAGTATTTCGCAAAGCTTTATATTGTATAATTGTGGACTAGAAAATAAATAGGTCAACGGCTACAGATGCCATCAATGTTGATGTACAAATTTTGCAAAGAGGGGGGTAATTTTAAATGCTTAAGTTGAACAGGTTTAGGGGCCTCTTCGACGAAAAAATTGATAAGAAAAGCAATCTGTTACTGAAATAATAGCGTGTATATTTCAGTATGTATTGGTTGCCTTAAAAGATGAGATTGATATTCTTACAGAATACATAAAAAAATCCCTCAATAAAATTGAGGGATTTTTAACTACTATTAAATTTCGATTACGCTATTTCTGCTTTCATCATTTTTGAAACCTTCTTTCTTTCATCTTCATCCAAAATAACTTTGCGCATGCGGATGTTTTTCGGTGTTACTTCTATGCACTCATCCTGCTGTATATATTCCATACATTCTTCCAGGGTGAACTGCCTTTTTGGTATTACACGAACTGAATCATCTGTACCACTTGCACGCATATTGGTCAGCTGTTTTTTCTCTACCACGTTTACCACCAGATCACCAGGTTTAGTGCTTTCACCAATTACCTGGCCAATGTAAATTTCATCGGTTGTATCAATAAAGAAAGAACCTCTATCCTGTAATTTATCTATTGAATAACCTGTTGGGTAACCGGCATTTTTTGCCAGCATCACACCATTATTTCTTCCTGGAATAGGGCCTTTCCATGGTTTGTATTCGTTAAAACGATGGGCCATTACAGCTTCGCCTGCGGTGTTCGTCAACATTTGAGAACGTAGTCCCAATAAGCCTCTTGAAGGAATATCAAATTCCAGGTGCTGCATTTCACCTTTGCTTTCCATGATAAGCATTTCGCCTTTGCGTTGTGTTACCAGGTCAATCACTTTACCACTGTATTCTGCGGGCACATCTACTACCAGCACCTCATACGGTTCATGCTTTTTACCATCCACTTCTTTTGTAAGTACCTGTGGCTGTCCAACGGTCAATTCATATCCTTCCCGGCGCATGGTTTCAATTAATACACTTAAATGCAAAATACCACGGCCATAAACCATAAAGCTATCTGCACTATCGGTAGGCGTTACACGAAGCGCCAGGTTTTTTTCCAGTTCTTTTTCCAGCCTGTCTCTTAAATGGCGGCTGGTAACAAATTTACCATCGCGGCCAAAAAAGGGTGAATTATTAATACTGAACTGCATGTTCATAGTTGGTTCATCAATACTTGTGATGGGCAATGCTTCCGGATTTTCAAAATCAGCAATGGTTTCGCCAATGTTAAATCCTTCAATACCTACTACTGCACAAATATCCCCTGCACTAACTTCAGTAACTTTCTTTTTTCCCAGGCCTTCAAAAACATATAATTCTTTTACCCTGCTTTTTACAATACTGCCATCTGTTTTCATCAAACAAATTGGTTGATTTTCCTTGATAACCCCTCTTGCAATTCTACCTACAGCAATCCTGCCTAAAAAGGAAGAATAATCCAGTGAAGTAATTTGTAATTGTAAGTTACCCTCTGTAACATGGGGCTCAGGAACTTTCTCTAAAATTGTATCCAATAACGGAAAAATATTATCAGTAGGCGTTAATGTAGTATTCATCCAGCCTTGTTTGCTGCTTCCGTATACGGTAGCAAAATCAAGCTGTTCTTCTGTAGCATCCAGATTAAAAAACAATTCAAATACAGCATCATGTACCTCATCCGGGCGGCAGTTGGGTTTGTCAACTTTATTGATCACTACAATCGGGCGAAGCCCTAACTGCAAAGCCTTTTGTAAAACAAAACGTGTTTGAGGCATTGGCCCTTCAAAAGCATCTACCAGCAGCACTACACCATCTGCCATTTTCAATACCCTTTCCACTTCTCCGCCAAAATCGGCGTGACCAGGAGTATCTATCACGTTAATTTTAAAGCCCTTGTAGTTTACAGATACGTTTTTACTAAAAATAGTAATACCTCGTTCCTTTTCGAGATCATTACTATCCATTATTAATTCACCGGTTTCCTGGTTATCACGAAAAATATTCGTGGTATGCAGGATCTTATCAACCAGGGTAGTTTTGCCATGATCTACGTGCGCAATAATGGCGATGTTTCTTATATTCATTGTTACTTTGCTTTTAGCTATTCCGTTAGCTGTATCTAAACCCAGGGTTAATGCCAATACTAAAAAAAGGATAACTGATTTTTGAAGGTGCAAAAGTAAGCAAATTCAGCCGTACCGCAAGGTTAAATGTTGATTATGATTGAGTCTCAACCCTTGTGAGATTAATAAAACAGGTGTAAATGGAAATTTAAGATAAAAATCTTCTGCGCTGGTTTAAGTTATAATGCAGTATCTAAAGTAAACTAAACCGGAAACTGTTTGTCAATAACGCAAATGACAGGAGAATTGATGCAATACTATAAATTAACTGGTAATAATGAAAGACGACAAAAAGGAACTATTTCTCCCCAATATTTTTATTTGTATCCTTATGGACCTGATTGGCATGTTAAGCTATATTTTTCCTGGTATGGGAGAATTTACTGATATTATATGGGCACCCATTTCTGGATATATTTTTTTTAAATTATTCGGTGGACGTCTCGGTTTAATCGGCGGTGTGCTGGATTTTTTAGAAGAGATTCTTCCGTTCACAGACATTATACCCTCTTTTACCATTGCCTGGTTTATCCGTAGAAATTCTTTGGGGAAAACGATGCGGGAGAATGAATTTACTTTGCGGAAAGGACATCCCAATAAAAATATCATTAAAATTTAAAACTACTACCCGAAACTTTATAATTAGATTTATTGTTTAGCAATCTATACTATGCCTTTTAATCTTCAGTCACCATATTCTCCCTCCGGCGACCAGCCGGATGCCATTCTGAAACTAACAGAGGGCATTAATGAGGGTGAACGATACCAGACATTGCTGGGTGTAACCGGCAGTGGAAAAACCTATACCATCGCCAATGTTATTCAAAATGTACAACGGCCTGTACTAGTATTAACCCATAACAAAACACTTGTGGCCCAATTGTACGGCGAGTTTAAGCAATTTTTTCCAGATAATGCCGTGGGTTATTTTGTGAGTTATTACGATTATTACCAACCGGAAGCTTATATGCCCGTTAGTAATACTTACATAGAAAAAGACCTCGCTATTAATGAAGAATTAGATAAACTTCGTTTACAGGCAACCGCACAATTATTAAGTGGACGAAGGGATATTATTGTGGTGGCAAGTGTAAGCTGCATCTATGGTATGGGTAACCCCACAGAGTTTGAAAACGGGATTGTTCGCATTCAGAAAGGACAGATCATTTCCCGCCAGGGATTTTTGCATTCCCTGGTGAATAGTTTGTACAGCCGCTCGCAGGGAGATTTTACCAGGGGTACTTTCAGGGTAAAAGGCGATACGGTGGATATCAATTTACCTTATGTGGATTTCGGTTACCGCATCAGTTTTTTTGGTGATGAAATTGAAAGTATTGAAACGCTGGAACTGAGCAGCAGCAAGCGTATTGGCTTGGTGGATAATGCAGCTATCTTTCCTGCCAATCTTTACCTTGCCCCCAAGGATATTATGCAGGAAGTAATTTACGAGATACAGGACGAAACTGCCGCACAGGTAGAATATTTTAAAAGCAGCGGCAAATTTATTGAAGCGCAGCGTTTAAATGAACGGGTAAATTACGATCTGGAAATGATCAGGGAACTGGGTTATTGCAATGGCATAGAAAACTATTCCCGGTTTTTTGACCGGCGTAAACCGGGTACAAGGCCTTTCTGTTTACTGGATTATTTCCCCAAAGATTTTATCTGCATTATTGACGAAAGCCACCAGACCATTCCGCAGGTAAGTGGCATGTATGGAGGCGACAGAAGCCGTAAACTGATATTAGTAGATTATGGTTTTCGTTTACCGTCGGCATTAGATAACCGCCCGCTTAACTTTCATGAGTTTGAAAATATGATCAACCAAACCATTTTTGTATCGGCCACACCCGGCGATTTTGAACTGGAGAAAACAGGTGGTGTAGTGGTAGAGCAGGTTGTAAGACCTACCGGTCTGCTGGACCCGCCAATTGAAGTGAGACCCTCCATCAACCAGATAGATGATTTGCTGGATGAAATTGATAAAAGAATTACCAAAGGCGACCGGGTTTTGGTAACAACCCTTACCAAGCGCATGGCTGAGGAAATGGATAAATACCTGCACCGCATCAACATAAAAAGCAAGTATATACACAGCGAAGTACAGACATTAGACAGGATAGAAATTTTGAGGGAACTGCGTCTGGGTATCATTGATGTATTGGTAGGTGTAAATTTATTAAGAGAAGGGCTCGATTTGCCAGAAGTTTCGTTGGTGGCTATTTTAGATGCCGATAAAGAAGGCTTTTTACGCAATGAAAGAAGCCTTACACAAACTGCTGGAAGGGCAGCCCGTAATGTTGATGGACTGGTAATTTTTTATGCAGATAAGATGACGGAAAGCATGCAAAAAACCATTGATGAAACCAGCCGGAGAAGAGAAAAACAAATTGCGTTTAATATTGAACACGGCATTACGCCAACAACCATTATCAAAAGCAAAGAACAAATATTTGCACAGGGCTCTGTGCTGGATGTAAAGGGTTATGACCCTTCCAATCCATATTCTATCAGTGATGCAAATGATCTTGTAACGGTAGCCGCAGAAGACCAGGAAGTATATAAAACCATTCCTCAAATGGAAAAAGGTATTGCTAAAATTAAAAAAGAAATGGAAAAGGCCGCCCGTGACCTGGATTTTATGGAAGCGGCCCGGTTAAGAGATGAAATGTTCAGGTTACAGAAAGAGCTGGAAGGCATGAAATAACACATTTTAAAAAACCATACTTCAAAATTATATGCGTCACAAATAAATTCATATCTTTCATATCCATCAGTTAAACTAATTTTTTATGATCACAGTTGCTCTCTACAATCTCAAAGGTGGCGTTGGTAAAACAGCTTCCTGTGTAAATCTGGCTTACCTGGCCGCAAAAGATGGTTTTAAAACTTTGTTATGGGATATTGATCCGCAGGGATCAACCACGTTTTACTACAAGGTAAAACCCAAAGATGCCCATGGTATAAAAAGCCTGATTAGTAAAGATGCCAATCTTGAAAGCGCCATCCTGTCGACAGAGTATGAAAACCTTGAGATCATCGGCAGTGACAATGCTGTTAAAAGTTTTGACATTATGATGGAAGAAATGAAGGGACAAAAAAACAGGTTGAAAGGAATTTTAAAGCAACTTGAAAAAGAATATGATTTTGTATTTATTGACTGTCCTCCCGGTTTTAGCGCATTAAGCGAAAATATTTTTAATGCAGCAGATGTGGTATTGATGCCCATTATTCCCACTACCTTGTCTATCCGCACTTATAATATGGTGAAAGATTATTTTAAGGAAAAAGAGCTGGACAGCAGTAAACTGATGTGTTTTTTTACAATGGCCGACCTGCGTAAAAACATGCACAACGAAATAATGGAACAACTGTATAAAGACAAAAAATTCTTTCAGAATTATATTCCTTATTTATCTGACGTAGAAAAAATGGGTATTCACAGGCAGCCTATTGAAGAATATGCCCGTAGCAGTTATGCCGCTAAATGCTATCATGATTTGTGGACAGAAATTAAAGAGGGAATAGTAGAATAGCACCGTTTAAATTTTTCCAAAATAGCCAACGTATACACCATTGCTGAGGGTTTTTACATTGCCATTTACATCATATAATTTGCAATTAAATTTTGCTTTTACTTTGATATGATAGCCTGTTAAAGCAGGCGCATCTTCTGAACTGATTATGGTAAAATTGCTTTCAGTTTGAGTACCTGGTATATTGTATGTTGACCAGTTAATTCCGTTTCCATCAGTCCACGCAAGTGAAACACCTTCGTGTCCAAAAATAACCCACGGATAATCACCAGGTGTAAAAAAATCTTTAAAAGTTGAATTGGTTATTGAGAGGTAATTATGCAGCACTCCTTTTATAATTGCCATTTGGGTTTGGTTGGGTGCTATAGGTTGAACGGAAGGAGAAATATTGCTTCCGGGAATAGCATCATCAAAGCCGGCAACTGTCGATCCGGACTCATAGCCATTATTGGCCGTTACGGTTTGCTTATAATGTATGCCATCAATGGTGGCTTCATAATAAATATCCGGCGAGTCTGCACTGGTTGCTGCCAGTACATTTACCGGAAATGAACAACCATTTACTGTGGGTGTAAAATTAAAGCTGCCGGATACCGCGGGAACACCTGAGCCCGTTAAAATTACCATTTGTACACCTGTTTTGGAAAAACTGCCTGCACCTGAAAATGAAATTCCATCTGCCAAGCTTGTTGTTACAGCATACTTGCCAGCCTTGCTGACATTTACTGAAAAAGTAACTGCATTGGTGATGTTAAGCGATATGCCCGCCTGGAAGATACCTGCTACAAAAACATTTGTACATAAGCCCGGCGAACCTGTAAAGTTATATATGGCTGGACTATTATCAATTACTGCACCTTCGAAGCTATACTCTTTTTTACAGGAAAATAACAGGGTTACCGAAACCATCAGTAGTAAAAAAAACTCTTTTACTCTTAACAATATAACCCATGATTTAATTATTTTTCTAAAATTTTGTATTTGTTGATGCCCGTGTTTAATTATTAGCTTATTTTTCACCATCTAATTTACGTTATAATTAAGAAACCTTTTAATGAAAAGAGAAATCATCAACTGGTACAGCCCGGCTTTACAAAAACAAATGCCCATTGCGCAATATGGAGATTATGGTTTTGCTTTGTTGTTAATACCTACCGCAGCAGCAGATTACCTGGAGTATGAACGCTTTCAGTTAATTGATTACCTGGCACCTTATATTAACAACGGAAAAATAAAAGTGTTTTCAGTTAACAGCATTAATACTGAAAGCTGGATGCATCCCGATATGCCGGGCGAACATAAAGCCATTCACCACAACAGGTTTAACGAATACATCTACAATGAAGTAATTCCATTTATAAAAAATGCTACTTCGTACGAAACTCCTGTTATAGTTTCCGGTGCATCATTTGGGGCTTTGCACAGCATGAATTTATTTTTGAAAAGGCCTGATCTTATTGATGGTGTAATTGCCATGAGTGGCGTATACGATCTGAGAGAATATGCCAAAGGGTTTTTTGATGAACAGGTATATTATAATTCGCCGATGCTATATATGCCTAATCTTACAGATCATAAAATCTTAGAACAGATACGCAGCAGCCAGCATATCCATATTTTAACGGGTTGCGGTGATCATGAAGATCCGGATGCGGCCAGGAATTTCGCCGGTGTTTTATACAACAAAGGCATTAAGTACGAACTAAGTGTTTGGGGCAACGAATGGAGGCACGACTGGCCAACCTGGAGAGCCATGTTGCCATTATTTATTGATACAAGATTTTAATTAATATCAATTTAAACTTCTTTAAGTATGATTATTACCGGCATTCAAGTCGTTGAAAACAATATCCATACTATAAAAAATATCAGAATTTGTACAATAATATTACCATTTATTAGTTTATACCAGGTATAAATATTCCAAGTATGAAAAATTTTATAGTTATTACTTTTGCCCTTTTTTGTTCAGTAATACTTTATTTTATTGATTGGTCAAGGTCCGAAAAATTAGTTGAATATTAAAATAAACAACTTTATACTTATTTTCCTTTCTGCAAATTAGATCTCCTCACTTGCGGCCCTGTAAACCATTTCTACAATCAGAGCCTGTTCTTTAATTTTTTAGCGAGGTCAGGATGAAACAGTTGCCTGCCTGTTTGATTGGCGTGTACAATTGCTTTACTTTTACGCCATGTCAAAAAAATTATTTTTACTCGATGCCTACGCCCTCGTTTTCAGGGCTTATTATGCACTCATCCGCAGTCCGCGTATTACCAGCAAAGGCAGAAATACCAATGCGCAATTTGGTTTTACCAATACCTTAATTGATCTCATCAATAACCAGAAGCCCACGCACATGGCTGTTTGTTTTGATACCCATGCCCCTACAGAACGCCATATAGATTTTGCTGATTACAAAGCCAACCGGCAGGAAACTCCGGAAGATATCCGCTCATCTATTCCTGATATAATAAGAATTATCGAAGCCTTTAATATTCCTGTTATAGCCATTGATGGTTATGAAGCGGATGATGTAATTGGTGCGTTGGCAAAGCAGGCAGAAAAAGCTGGCTACGAAGTTTTTATGGTTACGCCAGATAAGGATTACGGGCAACTGGTAAGTGAAAATATTAAAATTTACAAGCCACCTTACCAGGGTGGCGCCATTGAAATTATGGGTCCGCAAGAGGTTTGTAAAAAATGGGATATACAAAGTGTTGACCAGGTAATTGATATTTTAGGATTGATGGGCGATGCAGTGGATAACATTCCCGGCATTGCCGGTATTGGCGAAAAAACAGCTGCCAAATTATTGAAAGAATATCAAACATTGGAAAATATTCTTGCTAATGCTGAACTTATTAAAGGAGCATTGGGCGAAAAAATAAGGGCGGGAAAAGAAGCTGCTGTCATGAGTAAAAAGCTGGCGACCATCATCACGGATATACCAGCAGCGGTATTTCACGAAGAAGATTTCAAGATCAAGGAAATGAACCGGAATACTTTAAAAGAAGTTTTTACCGAACTTGAATTCAGGGGTTTTATTAAAAGGGTTTTGGGAGAAGAAATGCAGGTGGAGCCGAATGTGCAGATACAGGAATCTGGCAGTCGCAGTAAACAGACAGCAAGCGGACAAATGGATCTTTTCGGGGAAGTAGTTTCTGTTTCTGGCCTATTGCCTGCGACAACAGTAGAAGAGCAAACGATTATTTTACCGGTGGATAAAAATATTTACAATACCCCCCACAATTATTTACTGATAAATACCAGTGAAGCAATCAATGAACTGATCAGTAAATTAATGCTTCAGCCAGAAATTTGTTTTGATACAGAAACTACTTCCGTAAATGCCAATGATGCCGATCTTGTTGGCTTAAGTTTTTCTTACCAGCAAGGCGAGGCATTTTATATTCCGTGCCCTGTTTTAAGAGAAGAATGTCTGCAGCTTTTACAGCCTTTTTCTATTTTATTTAACGATACTTCTAAAACATGGGTGGGTCAGAATATTAAGTACGATCTGCTGGTGATGAAATGGTACGGCATTGTATTAAAAGGAAATATTTTTGATACCATGCTGGCGCATTATGTAACAGAGCCCGATGGCAAAAGTGGTATGGATGCATTGAGTGCAAAATTCCTGGGATACGAGCCGGTACATATTGAAGAACTGATTGGAAAAAAAGGAAAGGGCCAGGGAAATATGAGGGATGTGGAACCGGAAAAGATAAAAGAATATGCAGCCGAAGATGCTGATATTACTTTGCAGCTAAAAGAAGTTTTACTGGGCGAATTAAAAAGTAAAGATGTAGAAAAGATTTTTTATGAAGTAGAAAATCCGTTGATAAAAGTTTTGGCAGATATGGAATTTGAAGGTATCCGGATTGATGAATCTTTTTTAAATGAATATAGTAAAACTCTGGAAGCTGAAGCCAAAATAAGCGAAGAAAGTGTTTACGAACAAGCAGGCGTTCGATTTAATCTTGCCTCGCCCAAACAATTGGGAGAAGTATTATTTGATAAGATGAAACTGGATCCTAAAGCAAAAAAAACAAAAACAGGCCAATACGCTACCGGTGAAGATGTGTTGGCAAAATTGGCCAGCCGGCATAAAATATGCGACGATATTTTAATCTTTCGCGAACTTACAAAATTGAAAAATACCTACATTGATGCCCTGCCAGCATTGATTAATAAAAAAACGGGTCGGGTACATACTTCCTATGCGCAAGCTGTAGCTGTAACAGGTAGGCTCAGCAGTACCAACCCCAACCTGCAAAATATTCCCGTACGTACAGATAGAGGCAAAGAAATAAGAAAAGCATTTATTCCAAGAGATGAAAACCATGTATTGATTTCAGCGGATTACTCACAGATTGAATTACGCATTGTGGCAGCAATTAGCGGTGATGTAAATATGTGCGCTGCTTTTAAAATTGGTAAAGACATTCACACTGCCACTGCTGCCAAAGTTTTTAATGTGGAAGAAACAGCCGTAACAAAAGAAATGCGGTATAAAGCCAAGAGCGTAAATTTTGGTATCATTTACGGGCAAGGCGCATTTGGGCTGGCTGAAAATTTAAAAATTTCAAGAAGTGAAGCAAAAGAAATCATTGACAATTACAAAAAGCAATTTCCAAATATTCAAAAGTATATGGATGATACCATCAGCTTTGCCAAAACCAATGGGTATGTAGAAACATTAATGGGCCGCAAGCGATGGCTCAAAGATATCAATAGTGCCAACTTTACTGTCAGGGGTTTTGCAGAACGCAACGCCATTAATTCTCCCATTCAAGGAAGTGCTGCAGACATGATAAAACTGGCGATGATAAAAATTCACCAGGAGTTTACCCAACAAAATTTTAAATCTAAAATGTTATTACAGGTGCATGATGAACTGGTATTTGATGCACATAAGGATGAAGTGGAAATTATAAAGCCTGTTATTTTACATTGTATGCAAACGGCTTTAAAGTTGCCTAATGATGTGCCTACTGATGCTGAAATTGGTGTGGGTGATAATTGGCTGGTGGCGCATTGAGTTGCAGTTACCCGGTGAGTCACCCCCAAAGGGTGACTCACCGGGTAACTGGGTAAATCAAATGATAAAAATTAAACGTAAAAAATATGCCAACGCCCCTGTCATTAAAAGCTACTTTTTATCCGGGGGCATATTACCATGTTGTATGCAAAAGTATTGATGGCCTTTATCTTTTTTACAATGCAATTGATTACGAAATATTTAATCAGCGGTTTATAAAATTTACAGGAAATTTTATTGATGTGTGGAGTTTTTGTCTCCTCCCTAATCATTCACACCATATCATAAAGCTAAAATCTATTGAATCTATAACTGACTTTATCAGCAGGCTGGTACCCGCAAATATAACATCCAGCATGAAAAATTTCTATGAAGAAACCAGTAATGAATTATTTTTTGATAAGATGATTGAACGTCAAATGAATAGTTTTTTGGTATCTTATGCCAACTATATAAATAATAAATTCAATCGCAAAGGAGGAATTTTTCAAAAGCCTTTTAAAAGAATTCAAATTGAAGATGAGGGACATTTACAACAGGCTATTATTTATACAAATGCAAATGCTCAGAAACATAACATGGTAGCTGATTATAAGAAATATCCTTTCTCTTCTTATTTATTAATTATAAAAAATGATCAATATTATGTTGATTCAAAAAGCGTGATTGAATTTTTTAAAGGCCTGGAAAAGTTTCTTTTTATTCATGAGCAACAAGTAGCCTGTTTTTATACGCATAATTGGCCCTCCTCAAAATTAGAATAAATAATCTGAGCGAACCTAAACCTGGTGAGTCACCCCCAAAGGGTGACTCACCAGGTTTAGGTTCGCTCAAAAAAATAATAAAGCTATCAGGTTATTGAGATATTTATATCACCTTAGCATAATGAATAAACCTTCCCTAATTTATTGTTACGACGCTTATTGCGGCTGGTGTTATGGCTTTAGCCCGGTAATAAAAAAAATTGCCATACAATACAAAAATGATTTTTTTATAGAAGTATTAAGCGGTGGCATGATGGTGGGAGAAGAAGTAATGCCGATTGAAAAAATTGGCCCTTATATAAAAAAGACTTACAAACGGGTAGAAGAATTAAC